>JBDNHZ010000531.1:0-2636 GCA_041688515.1 Verrucomicrobiota bacterium | reverse complement strand
CTCCGCGAGTCCGTAAACGTCCCCCCACCCACCCGAAAGCGCGCCTCGCACCTTCGTCGCCTACCCGTAGGCGGCGACGTCAGGAGACTCTAACTTTCGGAGGGACGAGCTCCGCGAGTCCGTGAACGCCCCCCGCCCACCCGAAAGCGCGCCTCGTCACTTCGGCACCTACCCGTAGGCGGCGACGTCAGGAGACTCTGACTTTCGGAGGGACGAGCTCCGCGAGTCCGTGAACGCCCCTCGCCCACCCGAAAGCGCGCCTCGCACCTTCGTCGCCTACCCGTAGGAGACGACGTCAGGAGACTCTGACTTTCGGAGGGCCGAGCTCCGCGAGTCCGTGAACGTCCCCCGCCCACCCGAAAGCACGCCTCGTCACTTCGTCACCTACCCGTAGGCGGCGACGTCAGGAGACTCTGACTTCCCCTCACCTCCGAAACCCGTACTCCAACACAAAGAACTGCGGAGCCAACCCCGACAACGGCCCCCGCAACTGGGCCAACTCCGATTCCGGCCCATGGATCTCCAACCGGAGGATCGTCGAGATCTTCAAGGCTTCCTGCAGGATGGGTCCGACATTCTCCAGATGAGCGAGCACGCCGGCCGCGTCGGTATAGCCCTCCCGGCAATGCACCACCTCCCCGTCGAAACTGAACCCGTAATACAGACACTTCGCTTCCCCACGGGTTCGGGCAACGAACTGCTCGCACAACGCCTTGAACACCGGGAGTTGACCCGGCGACACCTGGAAGTAGGGGACAATCGAACAGCACCGATCCTGTGTAGCCATAATTTTGGGCCACAGGCTGAGCCCCGGACCTGAGCTGGGAAAGGAATTTGCTCCAGCTCCTTAACGCTTATCCCACTGCGCCTGGGCGTGACCCTCGGCGAACTGGAATCCCAGGCGACTCACCTTGACCGACTCGGCATGGCCATCGACGTGGGCGACATTGGCCCGGCCCACGTGACGATTGAACACCCGGATCGGATCCGTCGTGTAGTACGGCTCGTTGTTCGGGGTGCGGAACAGGATGTTCACCGTCGTCGGCTTGGCCACCCAGTTGTCGGGGTTGCGCTCGGACGGATTCCGGATCACCTGCGCATCCCCGAACACCACGGTGGCGGAAGGATTGCGGATCTGGGTCTCCCGGACCCCGGGCAACGTGGTTAGGAACTGTCCGAGCTCCGGATGATTCATCCCGATCCCGAAAGCATTGCTGACGGTCAGGCTTGGGCAGCTGTGGATCCGGACATTCTTCCCTCCCATGGTGGCCATGAGGAGATCCGGCCACCACGTGACCGAGCTGGGAACAATCGCATTGGTGGGAGGCGCGCCGTCGCGGGCCAACTGGACGAACACCTCGTTGTGTTCATCGGTGTAGATTTTGAAGGCCAGCCCGATCTGCCGCATGTTGCTGAGGCAACTGATCGCCTTGGCCTTCTCCTTCGCCTTGGCGAGAGCCGGGAGAAGCATCCCGGCCAGAATGGCGATGATCGCAATCACCACCAGCAACTCGATGAGCGTGAACCCGTGGCGGAATCTTCTGACCATCATGACGTCATCCTGCACAGCCCGCGGAGCCAGCGCAACCGACCGTCGTGGGCAATGCCGGGACATTCGATGACGGGCAAAAAAGGCAGCGCCTCGTGGGGCGGCTTGGCGCGGTGGACGGGATTCAAGGTGGTGCCGTCGGCGGGGATCGAACCCGCACTTCCTTTCGGAAAGGGGATTTTAAGTCCCCTGTGTCTGCCATTCCACCACGACGGCAACCTTGCAAATGAACCACTTACACTAGGGAACGCAGCTCTGTCTTATAGATGTCACGGTTTGTGTCACGGTTGCACGCAATGAAACCCCGTGAAACGAACCGCAACGCGTCCGGAGCCTCAGAACCTGCGCTTCCGTCTGCTACCAAGACCCCAACCTACGAAAAGGTCATCGATGGTCGCAAGCAACCCGTCCGCGGACTTTGGCGTCGAGAGGGCACGTTCTACGCCCGGTTCTCCGCCACCGACCAAGCCGACCGGAAACGCGACGTGTTCCGTGCCCTGCCCGACTGCCACACCGTCCCCGCGGCCAAGGAGGCCCTCCGAAAACTCCAGGACGAAGCCGCTGTCCGGGCCATCCCCGTTGCCGGCCGTTGCCCCACCTTCGCCGAATTCGGCACCCGGTACCTCACCGAGGTTTCACCAACCAAGCGCCCGGCCACCCAGAAGAAGGAGCAAACCCACATCCGATGGTGGACGGAGCGCGTGGGCGCCCTGACGCTGCGCCAGATTCACCGGACGCACTTTCACACCGCCATTGCCGACCTGACGAAGGCGGAACTCAGCCCCAGGACGACCAACCTGTACCTCATCACCTTCCGGAGCGTCCTGAAACGTGCGGTCGAGGAAGGACTGATCCACGACCTTCCCACGCACGGGTTGCGCCCTCAGAAGGTCAGCAACCGGAAGCGCGAACTTGATCCCTCTCCCGACCTTCACGGCGGTCATGGAAGCCGCCACGGGCGCCACCAAGAACGCTTTGCAGTTCGTCGATTACTTCTCGCTCCTCTTGTACAGCGGTGCCCGGGAGAAGGAGGCCTTGCGGGTGCGATGGGCGGACGTGGACTTCGAGAACGGTCAGGTGGCCATCG
>JBDNHZ010000530.1:0-5563 GCA_041688515.1 Verrucomicrobiota bacterium | reverse complement strand
TCTGCCTGTTCCTTGGTTCCCACCAGCGTGCGGATGACCGTCGGCGGCAGGTCACCCCGTTTCACCGCCCCTTTTTCAACCGCACCAAACAACTGCCAGCGCCACTGCCAACGCGTGGTACAGAGTTCTGCCACGGCCCGACGCACCGAGGGAGTCATCGCCGCCCAACCGCTCAAAAGCTGTTGTCCGGTCTCTTCGACTCCCACCTCGCCGAGCGCCCGCACGGCCTCCAGACGGACGGGATCGGGAGCGCCGCCTCGCGAGACCTGGAGCAGAGCCCGCCGCAACTCGTCGCTGCGGCTCTGTCGGGCGGAACGGATGGCAGCAATCCGATCCGCCTCGGGGGCGGAGTCGTCCACCACCCGCGCCAATGACGCTTTGAGGGCCGCGGCATCGCCCCACAGCGAACCCAACTGCTGGGCGCGCGAGGCGATCTCCTTGTCCGAATGATTCAGCAGACGAGAGACCTTGGCCTGGGCTTCCTTCGACGGGATCTGGGCCTTGCCGCGTTGGCCATCGATCAAGCCCGTCAGCACCGGGACCATCAGCGGCGATGAGGCGTCGAGTGCACCCACCAGTTCCACCGCCTTCTCCAGGGTCTTCGGATCCCGGGCATCACAGAAGCGACGCATGGTTTTGTAGGCGAGTCGTCCGGACAACGGCAGGGACTTCGAGGCACTTTCAGCCAGCCATCCCGCGGTCAGTTCCGGATCGCGGATGACCAGCGGTTCCACCGCCATCCAGAGCAGGAATGGAAAGTCCCGGTCCTGGGTGTCCCGGGTCTTGGCCAGCAGCACTTCGAGGATCCCGGTGATCGCGGCTGCCGTGGTCTCCAGATCGTGCTTCGGGGGTGTGTTGACCGTCAGCGCGCCACTGGTGAATTGCCGGAGGGCCGTCGCCACCGCGGTACTCACCGTGATGTCGTCGTCGCCCGCCAGGCGCGTCAACCGCGCCACCGTGGCTTCGGAAGCCTCGTTGCGTTCGCCGGTGAATCGCGCGGCCCAGGCGCGAACCGACGGCAGGTCGGATCGCGCCGCCGCGTCCAGCACCGCGTCATCGGCAAGCCCGGTGCTGAACAGCGTCCAAAGCGCCGCCAACCGCGCATCCTCGCCGGGACCGGCGGCCAGCATCGACACCATCGCCTCCTTCTGCGCGGCGACATCCTTTCGGCCACCGAGAACCCGCTGGGCCATCCGGCGCTGCCACACATTGGGGTGCTTCAGCATGCCGACCAATTGCGCCGTTCCCGCCTTCCCCAGATCCATTCCCGCAGGATTCGGCGACAAGGCCTTGCCGGGTTGATCCCCGACATGCACCACCCGCCAGATGCGGCCGCGCTCGCGATCCACCCCGGCGGGATCGGCATTGGCGTTCTGGTAACAGGGATAGCGATCGTACCAATCCATGATCCAGACCACGCCATCCGGGCCGACCTGGGTGGAGACCGGCATGAACCAACCGTCGTTGGCGCGCACGAAATCCTGGACGAACCCGGCCTTGAAAGTACTGCCGGCAACGGTCAATCGATCCTGGTGAATGGCGTTGTCGTGGATGTTTCCCTGCAATGCCATTCCGCGGTACTCAGCCGGATATTGGTCGCCCTGATAGATCGTGATGCCGGCATAGGCCGCCATGTGATGCCGGTGATCCACGATGCTCGGGAGCAATTCGTAAGCGTAGGGATAGGGCGGTTGTCCGGCCTGCCGCGCATATAACCCACCCGGGGCCAGATGGAACAGGTGATCAATGACGCAGGCGCTGACAAAGGCATTTCCACGGGCATCGAAATCAACGCCCCAAGGGTTCGATGTTCCCTCGGAGTAGATCTCCATCTGACGCGACTCCGGACGATAACGGGCGACGCCGGCCGTCAGGAGCACGGGTTCGGCGGGTTGATCAGGATTGACCGCGCGGGTGACGGTGAACACCCCGTGAGTCATGTACATCCGGCCGTCCGGACCCCAGGTGAAGCCGTTCAGCAATTCGTGCCGGTCTTCCATGCCGAACCCGGTCTGAACGATGGTCTTCTTGTCCGCGACATCATCGCCGTCGGTGTCCTCGACCCAGTAAAGATGCGGAGCCTGACCCACGAAGACCCCGCCGTTGGCCACCAATACCCCGGTGGCGAGGCTCATTCCGTCCAGGAACACCTTCACCGAATCCACACGCCCATCGCCGTCGGTGTCCTCCAGGATCTTGATCCGGTCGCGCCCCTTCTCGCCCGGCTTTGCGCCCAGCGGATACTCATACAACTCCACCACCCACAGACGGCCGCGTTCGTCCCAGGTCATCGCCACCGGGTTCACCACCTCGGGCTCAGACGCGAACAGACGCATCTCGAATCCGGGCGGCAAGACGAACTTCTTCCGGGCCTCCTCCGGGGTCAGGGCAGGCGTCAGGGCGGGGACGTGTTGTCCCGCCAATTGCTTGCCCGAGGGCTGGTTGGTGTAGACCGGAAAACCGAACTTCGGATGGGTCGGCACCGCTGCCATCACCCCCGTTCCCAAGACCATCGCCCAAACGCCCAGAACTGAACCCGCAGCCTTCACACGCATTGCTTTCATCGGAGTGACCACAAGCCTGCCCATTCGTGAGGTGAGGTCAACCGCCCTGAAGCGATCCAAAGTGCCGTCGCCAATGCCGAACCCGCCTCTTCCAGCCTGCCCCCCGAGCGGCCGGATGTCCGAAGCCATCCTCTTTACGCCGGAGGCGTTTCAGCGATGAGCCCGGGGTGAGCAAAGCGATACCCCGGATCGCGGGCGACCTCGCCCGCCCCGATCCGAGATCTGGCGGCAGGTGGAGCCGTCATCGCTTCGTTGCAGGACTCCCCCCGTTTTCCGGAGTCCTAGACCACGACCGGTTGCAATGCCGGCAGGAGTCTCCCCAACGCCGGAGGAAGCTCGGCTCCGATCTCTTCCAGCAACCGGGAACGTTCTGTCTCAGGAAGGCGACCGGCATCTGGAATCCCCTCGATCAAGCCGCCCAACACCTGCTCGGCGTAATGCACCAACCCCTGCCGCAGCGGCAAGGCAAAGACCGCCAGCATCACTCCGTACACCATCGGATGCCACCCGTGCGCTTTTCCGGCTTCCACGGCGGCGATGTAGCGTTGGATCAATCGAACCTCCTTCAACGGACGAAGCCGGTTCAACTGTCGCTGCCCCGCCCGAAAGCTCGCCTCGGCCAATGGCTGCATTCCCATGCGAGCCCCCCAACTGCGGTCCAAATCGAGCAACGCATCCACCCGACCGGCAGAGGCGTGGGACCATGCCGCAACCACTGCCGGCCATTCCTGCGCGATCACCACCTCTCGCGCATAGCCGGTCACCCAAACGCGCCAGTTGACCGACGCCGAAGGCAGATGCGACCCCACCGCTGAAGCCGCCGGAGTGGCCCCCGACTGCGGCACCCCCCCGATCCGTCGAGCCAAGGCCCGGACGTCGCCCGACAGCGCGTCGTCCGCCATCGCCTTCCCCGACTGCATCAGCCCCTTCGGCACGTTGAACTCCATCTGCGGAAGACTTTATCTGCGAGGGCCAATCGCTCAAGCAATGCGACGGATAAATCTGTCTGGAGAAATGCCGTTGGATCCACTGAGGGCGGCGATGCCGTTTTCGGCATAGGTCCGCTTACTCCACCCGCCAAGTCTGCTCGGCCACCGGCGGATCGTCCAAGCGCCATACGGTCACCTGTCCCCCTTCCGTTCCCGTGGCGAACCGTCGGCCGGAAGAATCCAGCGCCATGGCAGAAAACTCGCCCGAGGGAGGAGTCAACACCCACGGTTTGCCGCCCTCGATCGGAAAGCCCCGCACGCTCATCGCGGACATTCCCCACACCCGTCCTCCACCCAGCACCACCGCGAGGGCCTCCTCACTCCATCCTTCGTGTGTTCGCCGGATCTCGGAGCCCACCGCGTCCCAGGCCCGCAACTTCCGGTCGCGCCCGGCGCTCCACACCCACTTCCCATCGGTGCCAAAGGCGATCCCCATCACCGCCGCGGCGTGCTCGGTGAAAGCCGTTTCCCCGATCCCGGTCCGCGCGTCGCAGACCCGGGCGGTGCGATCCCGACTGGCGGTGGCGATCCGGGAGCTGTCCGGGCTCCAGGCCAACGCCAGCACCCAGTCGGCGTGATGCGGAAGAAACTGTTCACGGCGGCCCGACTTCACATCGAAAATGGAGAGGGCGTTGTCGGTGCCACCGGCGGCCAGTCGCGTGCCATCCGGACTGAAGGCCACCGCCAGAAAGAGATCGGATGCCACGGCCAGAGCTCGTCGTTCCGTCCCGTCCACCGTCAGCAACTGGACTTCTCCTCGACGGCCGGGCCTCCCACCCGCGACCGCCAGCCAGCGCCCGTCCGGGCTCCAGGAAAGTCCCTGAACCCGCTCGGGCATGGAACCGAGACGTCGAATCCCTCCGCCCGCCACGGCATGGATCCGGACCTCGCGGAAGCCGGAGACCGCCAGGGATTCCCCTCCCGGTGCCCAGGCGAGGGCCGTGATGGGCCATGGACCGGGATACTTCTCCGGAGCTTCCCGGACCGGCTCAGGTACCGCACCCACCCACTCTTCCTCCGGGGACTTTCCATCAAATCGAGCCCCCTCCCGGATCCAACGTTCCATCAGGGCAATCTCGCCCTCGGACAGGGGATCGGCGTCCTGCGGCATCCGATCGTCGGGGTCGCCCGCGCGCAGGAGCCCTGCCAGCGGACTCTTCGATGGAACCCCGGCAACCCACGGCGGCTTCCCGCTGGAGCCTGGTCTTGAAAGCCGTGCGAAGGTGTCCAGCCGATAGTCCCCCTTCGATTTCTCCGCCCGATGACAGGCAAGACAACGGTCCTTCAGCAAGGGCGCAATCTCACGGGAAAAGCTGACTTCTGCGGTGATCCCCCGCCCTGCTCCAGCCAGACCCGCCGCCAAGCCGGCCAGAACCACCGAGAGCCGGAGCAGACGATGAAGCACGCCCTCCTGGGGCCGGGGGCGTCCGCGGGGGCTTGAAAAGGAAGCAATGCCGACCAGCGCCCAGAGGTGTCCCCGCTTCATCGGCGCGGATGCTTGATCCCGAACCACGCCAGGAGCGCGAGTCCAATGGAGGTCCCCATGACCGGCAATGGCACCGCCGCCACCGAGGCCAGAAACAACGCCTTCCACGCCGCCGTTCCGGCACGGTCCTGATGGGCACGCCGCTGAACGAGATACGTCGGGATGAAGACCGACAGGAAGCAACCCATCACCGTCACCGGCCAGGTGACGACCGCGAACTCCGGAATGCTCCAGAGACTGTCGATCAGGATCATCAGACCCGCCGCGGCCGGGTGGAAAGGAGTGGTCGGCGGAGCGGCAGCCCCGCGCGATCCGGCCCCGTCGGTGCCCGGGTGATTGCCCTCGTTGGACAGGGGATTTCCCGGCCCGGGATCGCCTGGAGGAACCACCTCTACCGGAATCTGTGGTGGGACATCTGCCATGCCTTCCCGTCGCATGATTCCGGTCTGAACTCAATGCTGGAGGAGCGTCAACCGTCGGCAGATGCAGGGCTGATTCATCTGCATAGGGGGATGGGGATGGGG
>JBDNHZ010000529.1:0-2474 GCA_041688515.1 Verrucomicrobiota bacterium | reverse complement strand
GGGCCACCGCCACGGCCGACACGACCGTGAGCTGGGTGGCCGCGCTGGGCCTCAGCCGGGGACGGAGCAAGACCGAGAACCAAAGGCCCGAGCCCGACGGCGAGTGCCATTGGCGGCCCATCCGTCCGCGTCCGCGGGTCTGCGTCTCGGCGAAGACGACACTGCCCTCGGCCACGCCATCGCGGGCAAGCTTCTCGATGATATCATTGGTGGAGGTGGTTTCGGAGAAGACGCGAACGTCGCGACCGATGACGCGATTGCGGGGCAACCGTGCCATCAGATCGTCGCCGTGCAACGCGTTGGGCGAACCGCGCAGGACGTACCCCAGATGCGGGCTGGCCTCGATGTCATAGCCGTGCCGCCGGAGTTCCTCGATGCGGTTCCACACCGCGGCGCGACTGACGCCGAGGTCCTTGGCCAAGGAAGCACCCGACACGCCGCTCAGCCCCGCCTCGCGGAGCGCCCTCAGGATCATCGTGTCCGGACTCATTCGAAATCCAATCCCAGGTCCACCGCACGCGCCGAGTGGGTGATCGCTCCCACCGAAATCAGATCCACGCCAGTGTCGGCGATGGCCCGCACCGTATCCAGACGGACCCCGCCGGAGGCCTCCATCAGCGCCCTGCCTGCCACCAGCTGCACCGCCTCGCGCAACTCGTCGAGCGACATGTTGTCGAGCAACACCACGTCGGCTCCTGCCGCGGCGGCGAGTTGCACCTGGGCCAGCGTATCCGCCTCCACTTCGACCCGCAGGCCCGGGTACAACTGTCGGGCCCGAAGCACGGCCGCGCTGATGGCATCCGGAGACTCCCCGGCGAGTGCCGCGAGATGGTTGTCCTTGATGAGGATCTGATCCCATAGGCCGAGCCGATGATTGGTCCCACCTCCGCAGGCGACGGCATACTTCTCGAAATGCCTCCAGCCCGGCGTGGTCTTGCGGGTGTCGAGGATCTTCGCCCGGGTACCTTCCACCCGGTCCACGTATTGCCGGGTCAGGGTGGCGACGCCGGACAAGCGCTGAACGAAGTTGAGGGCGACGCGCTCGGCGGAAAGGATCGCGCGGGCCGAACCACTCACCTGCAAGACCGCTGTCCCCGGAGTCAGGCGGGATCCATCGTCCGCCAATCGTTCCACGCGCAGGTTCGGGCCGGTCCAGTGGAACGCTTCCACCGCCAAGTCCAATCCGGCCAGGGTCAACGGCTCGCGGGTGTTCATCCGGGCGGTGGCCGTGGCGTCCGGAGGAATGCAGGCGAGCGTGGTGACGTCGCCGTCCCCCACGTCTTCCCGCAAGGCTCGAATCACCGCTTCCCGGATCTGCACCGGGTCAAGAATCAACATGACAGGCACGATTGCCCGCGCAGCCCGGCAATTCAAGCGGCCTGACCGTCGGTGGACATTCAACCGGACCTCAGGCTCTTCCAGGTCTTCCAGGCCGCGACCGCCATCGGGATCATTCTGGCCAGCTTCCGCCCTCGCCAGACCGTCACCAAGCCCATCGCGGCCGCGCCGGCAATGACCCAGGGACTGGCCGAGCGCGCCCGTTCGCGGACTTCCTTGAACCCTTCCAACCGGTCGCGGAAGGCGGCGCATTCCGCCTGGAGCAGGGCCCGGTGCAGATCCGACTGCAGGACGAGCATGCGTTTGCGCTCGGCCAGTTCATTCATGGATCGTTTCGCAGGCATTCGCGGTCCTTTCTGAACTCACCGATGGTCTCGGAAAACGGCATCGGCCCGGAGCGTACCCCATGCCAGATCTTCCACAGCAGGCCGGCGGCCACACCGAGGAACACCAGCGCCATGCCGCCCAACCCGAGGTAGCCGGCGAGGTTCCAGAGGTAGATGCCGAGCATCCCGACCAGCACCAGGATGCCCACCACCCCAAACGCCAGCGCGACGACCAGCAAAACCAGAAGTCGGAGTGCACGCAGCTTCTCCTCCTGCAACTCGACGACGAACAACTCGAGCCGACTCTGGGTCAGCCCAAGCAGGGAATCACCCGATCGCCGGATCAAATCCATCCAACCGCCGTTTCTCCGGTCGCCCGCGTCCATTGCAGCCTTATTTGCGCGTCACGAGAACGCCGATCAACAAGCCAAGGCCGAACGCCACGCCGATGGATTCGTAGGGATGACTCCGGATCACCGTGTCCGCCTTGCGGGCGGCTGCCTTGGCCGTGGCCGTGGTCTCTTCCTGGAGGTTGTAACAGGATTCCTTGGCACGTTCGAGTGCGGCGACCACCCGGGCCCGGGCTTCCCGGGCCTTCTCGCTCACATCTCCCGAGGTCGCCTTGAGCAGATCCTCGGAGTCCCGCACCAAGGCCTTGAGGTCCGCGATCACCCGCTGGCGCGCGAGGGAACTGTGTGCGTTCTCCAATTCTTCAAAGTGAGTTTCCATTCTCTGAGTCTCTACCCGTCGAGGGGGGCTTGTCGAGCAACGGGATGGTGTCGGCTGCTGCGGCGCATCTTGACACTGCCC
>JBDNHZ010000528.1:0-31242 GCA_041688515.1 Verrucomicrobiota bacterium | reverse complement strand
CCTTCCTCTTCGCCGCGCCCTTCGCTGCCGGGCTGGTCTGGCTGCTCCTCCATCTCGCGCGCACCCGGCGCGATCGGTTGGCCCGGGAGTTCGCCGGGGGAGCCGGACGCGCCTGGGCCGACCCGGGATACCACCGCAACCGACTCCGCCTGGACCTCGCGCTGCTGGTGCTGACGGTGGGGTTCCTCTGCGTCGCCCTGGCCCGGCCGATGGTGTACCGGAACAGCGAGCAATCCGAACTCCAGGGGCTTCCTTACATCATCGCCGTGGACGCTTCCCGTTCCATGCTCGCGGCCGACGTCAGGCCCAACCGCTGGATCGTGACCACCAATGCGCTCGACCGATTTCTGGCGACCGCCGGGAACGATCGGGTCGGACTGATCTCTTTCGCCGGGGTGGCCTATTTGAACGCCCCACTGAGTTTCGACATGAACGCGATCCGCACCACCCTGCGGTATCTGGATCCCGATCTCATGAACGACGCCGGCAGTTCGCTGGCCTCCGCAGTCGATCGTGCCGGTCGTTATTTCTTGTCCAACAACATCTCCCAACGCGTCGTGATCCTGGTGTCCGACGGCGAGGACCTGGAGGGGAACCTCATTCCCGTGGCACGCCGCTGGGCGCGCGAGCAGGTGAAGGTCTGCGCCATCGGCGTTGGCACCACTACCGGGGCCAAGGTTCCGCTCAATCGCTACGCTCCCAATGGCGGGGCCGCCCGGAACACCTTCGGACAAGAAGTCGTCTCGCGACTCAACGAATCCAATCTCCAGCGCCTGACCGCTGCCACCGGCGGGAAGTACTACCGCCTGGGTGAAAACGGCGAGGGCCTCCGCCGATTGCGCGAGGAATTCCTGAAGCCTCTTGCCGAGACCGCCGCCCGCGAGGATCTGCAGAATTATCGCGACTGGTTCCAACTCCCCCTCGGACTGGCCATCGCCTGTCTGCTTGGCCGGATCCTGCTCGCCGCCGACCGCGCACGTCGCCCGCAGGCGCTCACCGCCATCGGCGTCGGAAGTGCAAGTGCAGGGCCGCGCTGACGGCCCTTGAATCCGGTACGGCGGGCTGCCGGCCTCCCATCACCGCCCTCCTGACCCTGCCCTCTGGCACCCAACTCGTCATCGAAGAGGTGGACAATGGCTTACACCCATCCCGTTCAGAGCTCCTGCTTCGGATGATCCGTCAGATTGGAGCCAAACGGAAAATCGACGTCCTTGTTTCAACCCACAATCCCGCACTTCTAAATGAACTGGGACCGGAAATGATCTCGTTCGTCATGGTCGCCCACCGGGATCCAATCGAGGGCGACAGCCGACTGACGCTGCTCGAAGAGGTTGAGCATTTGCCCAAGCTGTTGGCGTCGGGTCGCCTCGGAACGATCGCTTCTACGGGTGCCTTGGAGAAGGCACTCAACAAGGGAACAAAGCGCCTCCAACCGAAGACCCACGCCGAGACCGACTGCCTTCCGGGCATGGATGCAGCCCTCAACACCCCTTCGAACAATGAGCGCTAGGTGCGTTGTCATCATCGATACCAGCATCCTGTGCGTCTGGCTCAAGGTTCCCGGTTTGGAAACCTGTGGACCGGACGCCAACCGATGGAACTTCTCTCGGGTTTCACGGGAAATCGATGCGGCAATCCAATGCGGGCACACCCTCGTCCTCCCCTTGGCCACGTTGATTGAATCCGGCAATCACATCGCCCATGCACCTCACCAGCGGGTCGAAACCGCGAGGCGCCTGACGGAACTCATCGGCAAATCCGCCGATCAGGAAACCCCCTGGGCCGCGTTCACCGATCAGTCCGAGCTTTGGGCACCCGACAACCTGAAGCGGCTCGCGTCCGATTGGCCCGACATGGCCGCCCGCAAGCTTGGCATCGGCGACGCTACGTTTTGGGACGTCGCTCGGTATTACGACAAGATGGGGTGCGAGGTCGAACTGCTGGCCGGAGACGCCCGACTTGCGGGTTATCAGCCCTCCCCACGCCCCCCGTCCCCACGACGCAGATCGCGACGTTCATGACTTATCTGGTTCCTCCCGCCGGCGGCGGAACAGGATCCAACCGCAGCGAACCCCGGTCACGCCGCACTCCCAACCGGGCGTCCACCGCCTGCTCCACCGGATCCGGCCCGCTCTGGCCCAGCCGTTGGCGGATCTGCTTCCGCAACCACCAGTAGCCCGAGTTCCACGAGTAAAGGATGTGCCCGTGCGGATGCCCATCGACGGTGCTGATGGACTCGTTGAAGGCGGGCGTCCGCGCGATCTCCCGTCCGATGCGCTCGGCCAACAACGCATCCACCTCGCCGGTCGGGAGTCCGTGGACACCGGCCAGCAGATAGTTCCCGGCGTCATTCAGGAACCACGATCCACCGTAGCAATAGACCCCGCTGTGCCCGGGCAACAGCGAGCCATCGGCCTGCGAGATCACCCGCAGCCCATAGGGTGACTTCACCTTCTCCGAGGTGCGATGATGGGTGAGCACCTGTTCGTCCGTGAGCAACTTCCGACCAAACACGGCGTAGGTCAGGGTCGCACCGTACAGCGTATCCTGCCCCAGGGTGTCGCGCTGCATCCGACTGGTCGGCATGAATCCACGCCCGACATTGAACAATGAACGGTAGCCTTCGATCGCACGATCGATTTCGTCGTCGGAGATCTTCAACCCCAGTTCCTTCGCCGCCAGCAGCGCGCCACAGTGGAATCCCTGATTGCTGGTGGGTGAGTCTCCTTCGTCATAGAGCAGCACGTCGTGATAGGTCTTCCAGCCCTTGGGATTGGGCGAACCCGGGAGGGACGGAGGCACGTACAACCCGTCCTTCTCATGAAGCCGGATGAAGTCATACGCCCGCCTCACCAGCGCCTCGTTCACGGTCCCGCCGGCGCGCTTCATCAACACGGCCCAGATCAGGTAGTACTGCGCATTGTCCTCGTAATCCATGCGCGTCCAGAAGACCGCCCGGTTCGATTCGATGGTCTTCTCCGGGTCATCCAATCCGAGTGCGGTATAGAATCCGTCGCTCACCCATTGCTTCCATCCGTACCCGGGCCCGGAGACGAAAATGTAGCGCCCTTCGCGCATCTGGTTGTCCGCATCCCGCGCCAGATTGCGTCGCAGGAGAAAGAGGGAAGTGTTGCGCAGGATGGCCTCGACCGCGGAACCATTCCATCCGCGGGCGTTGGCCACGGCGAGATGGGCGGCCACCTGGGCGTCGTAGTGATGGCGGGCCGGGCTCGCGAAGACCCAGTTGGTATAGGATCGGGTCTCCCCTGCGGCCAACGATTGCCAACCGTCCATCTGATACTGATACGTATCGCGGGCGTCCTCCGGCGGCCGGATCACCAGCGGATAGGGCGCACGCCCGTCACCCGTCATGACCGCCAATCGCCTCGCGACCGGGTCGAGCAGGATCTGGCATCGGTTCTCCCATAGGCCGGGTGAGTCCGCGATGACTCCGTACACGTTGCCCTCCGAGCGCATCATCGCTACCGGGAACGTTTCCGTCTTCGCCGTCCCCCGGACGGTGTCGCACAGCAGACGGTCGGAGGTGGGCCCCGAGAACGACGCGAACTCGCCCGAAACCGCGAGATCGAGCGGGAAGGACACCGTGAATTGCTGCGCGTCCGCCGCGTGAACCTCCAGCGTCCGCTCCACCAACGAAGACGTTCGACGCACCAACCGCCAGCGCAGGCTCAGGGAACCGAGCTTCGCCCCGCTCAACTCGATTCCAGAGGGGTTCGCGGTCTTGGACCGGAACCGTACCGGTGCCCATTCGCCCCCGGGGATCCGGATCTCCACCCCGGCCGGGGCCGCCTCGGTCGGACGCACCACCGTCAGGTCCCCGGTCCGGTACTCGACCCGATGTCCGCCCTCCCTCGCCTGCAGCACCGGACGAATCTCGACCGTCGCCGCCCGCGCAGCGGTTGCGACGGAGGCGAGCACGAGCAGAAATCGAAAGGTGACAGGCAACATGGGGATCAAGATGGGGGAGATTCCTTTGCGTCCGCCTCGGCGAATTCCCTCGAAATCGTCATGATCGGTTGGAGCACTCGTTGACGCATGCCCGGAGGGTCCCACAAGACATCGTCTGACTCAACGGTCCCGAAACGCCGGCCTGTCAGGGGGGCGCATTTTGGCATAGCCCCGGCGGCGTCACGCGATGCGGGAGGGCGACCACACTTTATAAAGTGTGATCGCGATCGGGGTGTCATTGAACACTGGAATGGACGGTCCGCACGCTCCCCACGTTTCGCCTGTGATTCGAGGCGGTGCCCCCTGGGTTTCCTCTACGCCGGAGGCGTTCCAGTGATTAGCCCGGGGTGAGCAAAGCGATACCCCGGGCTCATCGCTCCCATCCCTCCGGGATGAAGCCCCCGTCCTGGCAAGGCTCGAGACCCCACTCTGCGCATGGGGGCAGTGTCAGGATGCGCCCCTGTCGGCGTACGACCCATCGATCCAAAGATCCGGGGTTGTGCGAACCCAGTGGCTGGGGGAACTTCGGGGAAGTCTGGTACCTGATGAAAACGAACACGGCCTGTCCGATGACCCTGGCGACTTTTGGGGCGAGCTGCCTTCTGGCGCTGCTGCCACTGCATTCCCTCGCGGCCGCCGAGGGCGAACCGGCCCCGACTTCCGGCAAAAATCGTTCGCTCGACATGGCCGAGTTGCAACCGCTCGTCTCCGGCGGCAAGGCGGCAGAAGCGTTGCAGCGCCTCGAGGCGGCACTGGAGAAGGATCCCGACAACGCCCGACTTCTTTACAACCACGGGGTAGCCGCCTACGCAGCGGGACGACTGGATGACGCGTTGGTTTCCTTTGACCGGGCGGAAACGTCCGGCGGACGCAAGATCGCCACGTTGGCCAAGTTTCAGAAGGGCAACGCCGAGTTCCGACTGGGCGAGACCTCGCGCAAATCCAATCTCGACGAAACCATCGCCCGCTGGAAGCAGTCCCTGGACAACTACAAGGACACCCTCAAGGACCAGCCGGACGACGTGCGAGCGCTGGAGAACTACCGGTTCGTCCGCGGCCGCCTGTTGAGCCTGCTGGTCGAGGATGGGAAGAAGCACCAGCAGAAGGCGAAGGACCCGGTGAACTCGCCCTCGCAGAAGATCGAAAACCTGCGCAACGCCTTCGAGAAGTTCAGCGACGCAAAGCAGATCGATCCCGAACACGCGGAAGCTTCGAAAGGCGAACAGGAAAGCCGCGAAGAACTGGCCAAGGAACTGGCCAAGGAAGGCAAGCGACTGGCCGCCCAACCGTTGCGGCCGCGATTCAATCCCCGGGAACCGGCATTGCCCGACTTCGATACCAAACCGCTGGAGGAAGGCGTCGGGATGTTGGAAGACGCCAATCGCCTGACACCGAAGGATGAGCCGATCCAGAAGGATCTGGCGGAGGCGAAACAGAAGCTCGCGGATGCTGATGTGCAGCGGGCGCGGCGCTACATGGAACTGGAAGAGCGCACGCCCTGGACCCGCGAAAAACTGGCCGTGCTGCGCATGGGCCGGGAGTTGACCGAGAAGGCGCTCGACCAGGTTCCCAATTACAAGCCGGCCGAACAAACCCGCGACGAGATCAACCGTCGATTGGCCCAGATTCACGAGGATGAAGGCGACGCCCTGAGCGAGCAGGCGAAGCAGATGAATCTGGAGCAGCAGACCATGGCATTGAGTCAGGCGCTGGACCATTTCCAGCAGGCCAACGAACTCCAGCCCAACCAACCGCAGTTGCCGCCCAAGATGCAGGAGACCCAGGAGCGCCTGGCCAATTCGCTGGAGAAGCTGGCCGACCGTCTGATGCAGACGCCGCGCTTCCAGGAATCGATGGAACAGCAGATGGCCCGTTTGGAAGGGGCCGATCAGGCCCTCAACGAATTGATGGGTCTCAAGCCCAGCCCGGAGTCGCAGCAGAAGTCAGAGCAGGTCGGACAACAACTCGACGCGCTCCGTCAGAAGGCCGGGGAACAGGGTCAGAAGCCGGGCGAACAAGGTCAACCGATGCCCATGCCCGGTGGGCAGATGGGGCAGATGCCTTTCCAGATGGGGCCGCCCATGGACCAACGCCCGCGCATCAATACGCCGGGGGCCAAGGGAGAGTGGAATTCCAAGGCCATGAATTCCGGCAAGGATTACTGAGCCGGGATCAGGGGCCGCTGCGGAGCACGGCATCGAACTCGTCGAGCCCGATGCTCCCGTTCTGATCCTGGTCGAAGGGGGCCATGTCCGCAGCCCCTCCCTTCCAAGCCTTCCATTCGGCCATCGAAATCCGGCCATCTCCGTCGATGTCCCGACGTTTGAAGAGGGATTCCAGAGCGGGGACTGCGGCTGGACGGGACGGCAGTGCAGCGGCCACGGCAGGCGGACGCAGCGCCCGCACGACATCGGCGTAGGGAGACTCGGGAAACTCCTTCAGGAGACGATCAATCCAGGCCTCCCGTCGGGCGAGCTGGTTCAACCCAAAGGAGTCGTGGGCAAAGGCGAGCAGGAACAGCGCCTCGGCATCCGGAGTGACCGGTTCCAACAGGTTCACCACCTTGGGTGCGTCACCGGCAAAGAAGGCCTGAACCGCGCGCTCGCGGACCGGCAACTCCGCGAGTTTCTGACCCAATTCCAACTCGGTGATTTCGTCGGCTACCCACTTGAGCGCCGGAGTGGCCATCAGGGCCCGCTTGTCGAGCGCCAGCACCGGAGCCGCCAGAGGTTGACCGGCCAGGTTGGCCCCGATCCACAAACGCGACTCGTCCACTGCCAGACAGGAGACCCGCACTGCCAACCCCACGTGGCCCACCCAGCGGCGGCTCGGGCCATGCCAGAGCAGGATCCGGCTCCGGGTCGGATGATTGGGTTCGCTGCAAGCCACCCAGCAGAACACTCCGTCGCGTGCGAGGGCGGTCACGGCCCCGGGCAACCGACTCGCCGGGGTGACCGGATCCAGCTTGCGCCCCGCCTCCATCGACAACCGGCCCAGTCGGGCACGGACCCGCATCTGTTCCCGGATGCCGTCCGCCTGACGAAGCCGGGCGGCCACCCCGGCCGCCTTCGTCGGTTGAAACCCGGGTGGAACCTTCACCCCCAGACCGCCGGGAACGCTCACCGGGCGAATGGCGAGATGATGCTCCATCGACCCGGTTTCCGCCGTGATGAAATGCAGTCCAAGATCACTGCCCAGCCAGAACCCCCCATCGCCATCGTCCGCCAGACACTTCCATCGCGGGGGCTGGGGTGAGGGAAGGAACTTCCACTGCTTCTCGTCCACCGCCTCCCACTGGGGTGCGGCGTGATGTCGAACCGCCAATTCGTCGGACGCCAGGGCCAGCAGCCACTCGCCGGAACCTGCCATGGATTCGAACCGCGCAGCCCGGCGTGGGTTCACCCCCGGC
This sequence comes from Verrucomicrobiota bacterium, assembly GCA_041688515.1. Lineage (GTDB taxonomy): Bacteria > Verrucomicrobiota > Verrucomicrobiia > Limisphaerales > UBA9464 > UBA6176. The sequence goes on along the minus strand of JBDNHZ010000528.1, from coordinate 23,864 downwards.
ATGCCGGGTTGTCGCGACCAGGAACGACCGTCGGCATGCATTGAAAACAGGATGCCGGCATCGGAGATCAGGAACCATCGACGCCCGGCATACCCAAAGGAGGCGCCGTTCCCAGTGGTGAGCCCTTCCCCTGCGGAAAATGGATCGATGATCAACGTCTGGGGATTGAGGACCGCTGCCCCGCCATCGAGCGCCAGCCAGACGCCATCCGGACCCGCCCTCACATCCCGGATCGTATGGTGCTCGATGCGACCCCGAACCGGATCCAACCGACCATCCTGGATGGAAAGCGACCAGAGTTGAACCGCCGCCACGTCGCCCGCACCGCGTCTCCGGGCGGCGATCCAGAGACGCCCTGCGGAGGCAACCAGATGTTCCACTCGATCCACCGGCCACTGGGCGGGAAAGATCACGGGACGCAACGCTGCCGGGAGCGGAGCCGGCAACCAGTCGAGGGTGCGCAACGGGAAGACATCCGGAACCGAATCGGAGGTGCCGTCACCGAGCAACGTCGGTAGACACCCCGCCAGCACCGCCCCAAACCACATTGCCTGAACAAACCGTTTCAAGGCCGCAAAGGTCATCAGGTCCGGCGACGGAGTCAACGGAGCGGAGGATCACGGACTCGTGGAGTTCGTCCTTCCAGAGCTCGTCCCAAGGCGGGCGGAGTTCATGCTGTGGCGGCGTTGACGCAGGCTACGGAAGAACTCGAACCCTTCGCGACACCGCCGGACAAAGATATCCTTGTCTTCGAGCATGGTCCTGATGATGCGAAGGATGGGCTTCGGACGGAGGTAATAGGACCGGTAGAACCGGTCCACTTCCTCGAAGATCTGTTCCTTGGACAGCCTGGGATACTCCAGGGTGGACTGCTGAAACCCGTCTCCGTGGACGATGTCGGTTTTATCCTTCTTGGCGAACCATCCATTCTGGCGGGCCATTTCGTACAACTCGGTTCCGGGATAGGGAGCTGCCAGCGAGACTTGCAGGGAGAAGACGTCGAGTTCCTGAGCAAAGCGGATGGTCTGCTCCACCGTCTCGGGAGTCTCAACCGGAAGGCCGAGAATGAACGTGCCATGGACCACGACGCCGGCCTGGTGACAGGAGCGTGTGAAGCGGCGCATCTCGTCCGTGGTTACCCCCTTCTTGATCCGTTTCAGGGTCTCGTCGCTGCCTGATTCGTACCCAACCAGGAACAGGCGGAGCCCGGCATCCTTGAAGCTCTGGATGGTATCGAAATCCAGGTTGGCGCGGCTGTTGCAACTCCAGTGCACCCCCAGCGGTGCCAACTGCCGCGCGATCTCGCGCGCACGGGGCAAATTGGCGGTGAAGGTGTCGTCATCGAAGAAGAACTCGCGCACCTGCGGAAACAACTTCCGCATGTAGGCCATCTCGGCCGCCACGTTGGCCGCGGATCGAACGCGGTATTTGTGTCCGCCAATGGTCTGCGGCCAGAGGCAAAAGGTGCACTGCGCCGGACAACCCCGCCCGGTGTAGAGGCTGATGTAGGGATGCAGCAGGTACCCGATGAAGTACTTCTCGATCTGGAGATCGCGTTTGTAGACGTCTGCCACCCAGGGGAGCACATCCATGTCCTGGATGAGTTCCCGCTCGGGATTGTGGATGATACGGCCGTCCTTTCGGAAGCTCAGCCCGGTGATGCTCTGAAGCGGGCGTCCTTCGCACACTTCCTTGCAGGTGAAGTCAAACTCCTTGCGCCCGACCCAGTCGATCGCCTCGGACGCCTTGAGGGTTTCCGTGGGCAGGACCGCGGCATGGGCACCCACGAAGCCGACCCGCGTCGAAGGGCGCCGGGCCTTGATGGCCTCAGCGACCCGGCAATCGTTGCGCAGCGAGGGCGTCGAGGTGTTGATGATGACCTCGTCGTGCGCGCCAGCGATCCGAAGGCATTCTTCCATGCCCATCCCGAGGGGCGCGCAATCCAGAAGGCGCGATCCCGGCACCAACGCCGCAGGCTGCGCCAGCCAAGTGGGATACCAGTAGGAAGTGACCTCACGCCTCGCCTGATACCGGGCACCGGCACCCCCGTCGAAGCCATCGAACGAGGGCGGAGAGAGAAACAGGGCGCTCATCCGAAGGTGAGGGAGCGATCAGGGGCTCAATGGGGACGCCAACCGCCATCTGATGGCGATCAGGCGCGCGAGGGGGCTTGATTCCTACTCAGACTTGCTCCCGGAAGTGCTCGCAGCCCCGATCTTCGTCAGCAACTCATCGCGCTGGGTTGTATCGCCTGAACTGCACCCCCCCCCGGACGAAGGGGCATGATCGTGATCGTGGGGGAGATCATTGCCTCCACGGGCGTAGGCGCTTTTCGCTCCGGCCAATTCCTTGTTCACGGTGGCCTTGGCCTCGGCGAGGTGTCCCTTTCCGATGGTCACCCCGTTGAACACGCTCTTCTCCAGCTCCGGGGTCCGGGCGTAGGCGGGCGGGCGGGAACCGAAGTTGTACTTGAAGTTGACCCAGGAATCCCGAATGCCACCCGATAGTGCCGCGGTGGGTTCGAACCCCGAGTGCATCATGCAATTCTCGCAGCGGGAATCGCGGCCACAGCCCTTTTCATCCACGCCAAACCGATCCCAGGCAACCTGGGTCAGCATGTCGGCGTAGGTCTTGTAATGACCGTCGGTCATCACATAGCACGGGGCCTTCCACCCGCGGACGTTATAGGTCGGAACCGCCCAGGCACTGCAGGCGAGCTCGCGCTTGCCCGCAAGGAATTCGAGGTAACCCGGAGTTCCAAACAGGGTGAACATGTCTCCCCAGCGCTGGATGTCCCGGAACTTTTGACGGGTGAGATCGCGGGTCAGGAAGAAATCCTTGGGATCCTTGCCCAGGCGCTTGACCATGTCCTTCTTGGCAGCGTCGTAGTCGTAGCCCGGGGAAATGGTGTGTCCATCCACCCCAAGGGAACTGAGGAACTTGAACATCTCCTCCAATTCGGCGCTCTGGGTCTCGCGGTAAACCGTGGTGTTGGTCGCAACCTGATAGCCGAGGATCTTGGCCATCCGAATGGCCAGCACGCACTCCTTGAAAACGCCCTCACGTTCCACGATCAGATCGTGGGTGTACTCCATCCCGTCGACGTGGACGTTCCAGTAGTGCCACTGGGAGGGACGGATGACGACCTTCTGGCGGGCGGCAGCATCCGCATGGCGAATGGACTCCGCCTCCTTCTCGGTCACCAACTTCTCAGAGATCAACTGGCCGAGCGCGGCTTCCATCGCGGGCGAGTAAGCGACCGCCATGTACTCACGCATCTTCTTCCGCATGAAGACGGCATTCGTGCAGATGTACACCAGACGTCCCTGCTCCAACAATCCCACCACCAACTCCTCGATCTTTGGGTAGATCAGCGGCTCACCGCCACACACCGAGATCATCGGTGCATCGCACTCGGCGGCAGCGGCCAGACATTGGTCCAGCGGCACCAGGTCCTTGAGGGACGTCGAGTACTCCCGGATGCGGCCGCACCCGGTGCAGGTCAGGTTGCAGGTGTGCAAGGGCTCCAACTGCAGGACCATGGCAAACTTCTTGTTGCCCTGGAGCTTATTCTTGACGATGTGCCGCGCGATCTTGGCGGTCGGGGCGAGAGGAAAACGCATTGTAGGAACAGACTCAGGAGAACTTGTTTAAGAGGCGCCCAGGCGCCTGGAAAGGATCCAATCCGGTGAAATCAGGGCTGACCCGCGACCCCAGTTTCGAAGCCATCCACCCGGGCGACTTCCGGGTCCCGGACGGCATCCAGCGGCTTGGTCTCAGGCGTCCGGTAAAGGATCCCTGGGAGCAGGAAGGATGCGGGGGAGACACTGCCTCGTGCGTTGACGCCGCCGCAGCCGGTAGCCGCAAAGCCCAACGCGAGCGATCCACCGACCACCGCCAACCTGCGCCCAAGTTTCATGGGGCCAGCATAGGTATGGTCCCCCATCCCGCAATCTCCAAGTTGCCGGGCGCGGGTGGGCCCACTCCCGTTCTTGAATCCTGGAGCTCTCCGTCCATCCTCGTGAACGATGCGACGTGGCTTCGTCCCTTTCCTTCTGACGGTCGGCCTCCACCTCGGTGCTGCCGAACCTTCCCCATCCGATTTCCAGCTCGATGCCCGATTGGAGATCCGGCTGTGGGCGGCGGAACCCGATGTGATCGACCCAGTCAGCCTCGCTTTTGATGAGTCGGGCCGGGCCTATGTCGCCGAGTGCCGGGATTACCCCTATGGCACCGGGCCTGACGGAAAGGTGGGCTCAACCATCCGACTCCTGGAAGACCGGGACGCCGACGGACGGGTCGATCGCTCGGTTGTTTTCGCCCGCAACCTCAGCTACGCCACCTCGGTGACCCCCTGGCGCGGCGGCATCCTGGTGGCAGCCGCCCCGGACATCCTCTTCCTCAAGGACACCGACGGGGATGGCGTCGCGGATGTCCGCGAAGTGGTGCTCACCGGGTTTCTCCGCGGGGTGAGCGACAGCCTGGTCAATGGGCTCCGATTTGGACCCGACAACCGAATCCACGGGGCCAATGGGGGAAATGGGGGACGCCTCCGCGCAGGCCGGGGCGGAGCTGCGCTGCTTGATCTGGGTGAGAACGATTTCGCTTTTGATCCGGACACCGGGCAGGTGGAGCGCACCGGCCGGACCGGGGGTGGATTTGGGCTCGTTTTCGATGCGTGGGGACGGGCGTTCACGACCTACAACATCGATCACATCCAACATCGCTTCCTGGACTACGCCGATTATGCCGACCGCCCGGGATTCCCAGACGGTCCCACCACCGCGAGCATTTCCGATCACGGCGAAATGGCCCGGATCTTCCCGATCTCCACCGCCGTGACCCGGCCGAATCACCCCGAGCAATCCGGTCATTTCTCCGCGGCGGGCGGGATGGGATTCCTGGGCGCGCACGACTGGCCGGAAGACCTCCGGGATTCAGTGATGGTCTGCGACGTCGTGGGCAACCTGGTCCATCGCGATGTGATCCACTCGGCGGGTGCCGGTTTCACTGCCCGCCGCGCCGCGGGAGAGCAGGACCACGAGTTCATCGCCAATCGCGATCCGGCAAGCCGACCCGTGGGGCTGGAGTGCGGTCCCGACGGGGCCCTGTACCTGCTCGACATGCACCGGAATGTCATCGAACACCCCGACTACATTCCGGCAAAGCTCCGGGCACGGCAGGACGTCCGCGCCGGGGCCGACCGTGGACGCATCTGGCGGATCACGCCAAAAGGAAGCCCGCGTCTGGACCGGGCCCGCCCCGATACCGGACAGGACGCGGTGCTCGTCGGTCTCCTGGGGCACGGAGATCAATGGTGGCGAATCACCGCCCAGCGATTGCTGGTCGAACGTCAATCCCGGCAAGTCGCCCCTGCCCTGCGCCGCCGCCTGAGCTCAACTGGAACCCCGGCGGCGAACCCATTGGAACGGGTCCACGTGCTCTGGACCCTCGACGGACTTCACGAGCTCACCGCTGCCGATCTGAGGATCGCGTTGGCGGACCCGGCGGAGGGCGTTCGTGCGGCCGCGCTCAAGCTGACCCGCCTCGGGCAACCGACCCTCTCCGCGTTGGCTCCTCAGGTCCGCAGTCTCACCTCGGACCCGTCGGCCCGCGTCCGATTCCGCGCCGCGCTGGCGCTCCGCTCCGCTCCGGGCGCGGAGACCGTCCGCAGCCTGTCCGAACTGATCCACCGCGACTCCGGCGATCCCTGGATCCGCAGGGCCGTGCTTGCATCCATCGAGGGTCCCGGCAAAGCCCGACTCCTCGCCAGCGTTCTATCCGATCGGGATTTCGCATCCCGCCCGGCAGCCGAACTTGCCCTCGGCGAATTGGCGGAGTCGTTCGCCGCAGATCCGGCAACCCAGTCTGACTCCTTCCCGGAGGTGATGTCATTGATCCGCCCGGAGTCCGCGCGCGAACTTCGACTGGCGCTCATCCGTGGCCTGTCGCGCGGCGGTGAACGTCGGGAGGAGAAGCCTCGCTGGACGGACCCCATGAATCAGGCGTGTGCGCGCCTGGCGATCGCCGCGGAGGATGAGGAACTCGCCGAGGTATGGAAACTCGGAGCGCTTGGCGGGAGTCCCGGGATCGATCCGAACCGGCTGGCGACCGCCCGGTTCCGGGCCTCAGACGCCACCCTGAAACCGGAGGCGCGCGCCCAATCGATCGCGCTGTTGGCGTTCGACGAGACTGCGGATTCCACCCTGGTCCAACTCATGGACGGTCGCGAACCCGCCGAAGTGGCGTTGGCCGCGTTCCAGCAAATCCGGCTTCGCCCAGCCCCCGCGGTCGGCTCGAATCTGGTCGCTCGATGGCGCACCTTCGGGCCTGCGCTCCGTCCTCGGATGCTCGGCCTGTTGCTGGAGCGCCGAAACTTCCATGAACCGCTCGTCGCCGCCCTCGAATCGGGGCGCGTTACGGTGGGCGAACTCAATCTGGATCTGGAGCAGCGGCGACGCCTCCTCCGATCCGGAGCAAAGGCCATCGCCCAACGGGCTTCGAAGTTCTTTGGCGACGAGGAGTACTCCAACCGACGCCGGGTGGTGGACGAATGGATGATGAAGCTGCCCGCCGAGGGACAGGCCAGCCGGGGTCGTGGGATCTTCACCGAGTCGTGCGCCGGGTGTCATCGATGCGCGGAGATCGGGCAGCGCGTTGGCCCGGATCTGGCCGGGGCCGCCCACCGGAGCGTCGAGGATCTCCTAGGGAATATCCTCGACCCAAATATGGCAATCAACCCGGGCTTTGTGACCTATCAGGTCGAGACCCGGGACGGCGACACTCACACGGGATTATTGGCGGTGGACGCCGTGGATTCCGTCACCTTGGTCCAAGCCGCCGGTCAAAAGGCGGTCATCCCGCGGCGGGAGGTGAAGCGGATGGAAAGCACCGGCCATTCCCTGATGCCGGAGGGACTGGAATCGGGAAGAACCCCTCAGGATCTCCGCGATCTGATCGAATTCATCCAATCGGCACGTTGAGCCGCGTCGACCGGAGGGACGAGCTCCGCGAGTCCCCAAAAGCCCCCAACCTCCCGATCACCGGGGAAGCACCAGAAGATCGTCGGGGCGTACTCCCACGGTGAGCCGGGTTCCCGGGGGCAACGCACGCTCCGGATTCTGGACGAAGCACTTGAAGACATGCGCGCCCGCCGACAGGACGTATTCCTCAATCTCCCCGAGATAATTGGTCTGGCGCAATTCACCGTCGAAGGCATTCAACGGCGTCTCCGTCGGGTGCAGTGCCTCGGGACGGAACCCAACCCAGACGGGCACACCCGGCTGGAGTCCAGCCCGTGGACTGCACAGGAATTCGCCCAGGTCGGTCCGGATCCGCATCCCGGTGACGTCAAATGACCGGATCTCGCCTTCGACCCAATTGCTCTCCCCGATGAAATCGGCGACGAAGCGCGACGCGGGACGCCGGTACACGGTGCGCGGATCCGCCAACTGCTCGACGACGCCCTCTTTGAGCACCGCCATCCGATCGGCCAGGGAGAGTGCCTCCTTTTGATCGTGGGTCACGTACACCGTCGTCAGCTTGAGTTCGGCATGGAGACGGCGGATTTCATCGCGCATCTCCAACCGCAGACGGGCATCGAGATTCGACAGCGGTTCGTCCAGCAGCAGGGCATCGGGTCGGATGACCAAGGCTCGGGCGAGGGCCACCCGCTGCTGTTGTCCGCCGGAAAGCTGGTTGGGACTGCGGGATGCCAATTCCTCCATCCGCACCATGGCGAGGGCCTCGCGTACGCGTCGCCCGCGCTCGGCGGTGGGAACGCTGCGCACATCGAGGCCGTACTCCACGTTCTGTGCAACGGTCAGGTGGGGCCAGAGGGCGTAGCTCTGGAACACCATGCCGGTGTTGCGACGATGGGGCGGAACGTCGTTCACGCACCGGTCACCAAACAGGATCTCGCCGGAATCCGGCGGATAGAATCCCGCCACCAACCGAAGCAGGGTCGTCTTGCCGCAGCCGGACGGACCGAGGAGGAAGAACAGCTCACCATCCCGAATATCGAGCGACACGGATTTCAGCACCGGCGTGACGCCGAATCCCTTGGTGAGATTTCGAATCGTGATTTGCATCGCTTCAGGGAGATCGGGAGACGGAGGTCCGGCGGGCCAGCCGTCGGTACTTTGCCTCGGCGGATTGCTGCCAACCGGCCCGCAACCGGTTACGGGACTCGGCATTCGCCCATTCGCCTTTGGCGAGGGTCAGGGCTTCCGCTTCCGTGATCGGCACGGACCCCAACTGGCGGATGGCTTCCACGGGCATGCCATCGGCAACCACCTGACGCCACGCAGCCACCAATTCGGAATGCGCATCCACGAAGATCGAACCGAAGAGATTTCGAACGATGTCGCGCCGTGCCCGCGCCGTGCGGGCGTTGTATCGGAAATCCGCCTTCACGGTGAACGGATTCACCGGGATCGGCGATTGCCCGGCAAAGGTGGTGTACAACTCAGGGCGGACGGGAAGGCGTACGAGCGAATGCCGTCGAGGGCCCAGGGGATGACCCGCCGGAAGCATCCAGAGACGTTGTCCCGCGTCGCCGAGCACGAAGTCCAGCAGTCGCCCCGCCGTTTCCCGATGGGGTGCTCCCTTGAGGACGGCGATGCCGTCGGGACTGATCGAAACAAAGTCGGCAGGCAGGACAAAGGTCATGTTGGTGGCACCGGCCGCCTCGATCTGGATGAATGCGTAGTAATCGATGCAGAACGCGTAGGCGACCTGCCCGAGCAGGGCCTCCTTTGCGGTGGACGAACTCAGCCGGTCGAAATGCCGGACATTGCCGGCGATCTGGGCGAGCAACTGCCAGCCCCGTTCCCAGCCGTAGGCCTGGAGAAAGGCCTCGTACATGTTGTTCATGGTTCCGCTCAGGCGCGGATCCCCTGCCCCAACCCAGCCGGCCAGCCTGGGATCCGCCAACTCCTCCCACCGTTTGACCTCGGGCAACCCGACCAGACGCTGCACCCGGGTGTTCTGCAGAATGCCAAAACTCGACAGGCAGGCACCGTACCAGCCGTGGCCTGGATCGTACACCTCGGCTCCGTTGGCGTGGGTGGCAATGCCCTCGAGCACCCGGGGAGGAGGAAGGTGAATCTCCACCCACTTGCGGTCTGCCAGGGCGAGAAAGGGCTCCGGCCCACCTCCGAAAAAGACGTCGATTCCAATCCCACCCGGTTTGGAGGCGAACTCGGATTCGACGAACCGCTGGGCCTCGCCGGAGCCACCCACATCGCGCCATTCGATGCGGGCCGGTTCACCAAAGTTTTCCTGATGCCAAGCCGCGAATCCCGCCTCGAATTCCTGCCGAATTTCCTCGGGATGGGGTGTCAGGACCACCACCACCGGTTCCGCTCCAACCCGAATCACCAGACCGAGGAGCCCACCCAGCCATCCCGCCCATCGGAAGGCCTGTTTCCAGCTCTGGGATCTTGCGAACACACGGAAACGCTACCGGCCGCAGGCTCCGCATCACAACGGCAATCCCGAAGCGAATCGATCACCCGTCCGGCACAGCCGGTCAGCGATCGTCATTCGAGCGTTGTCCGCGAAAGATCAGCAACAGCCGCAGCAGTTCGAGGATCGAGGTGACCATGCCCGCCACATAGGTGAGTGCGGCGGCGGACAGCACGCTCGCAACCGCGGAACGTTCCTCAGACACGATAATGCCCAACCGTTCCAGTTCCTTCTTCGCGCGACTGCTCGCATCGTACTCGACCGGGAGCGTGATCACCTGAAACGCCACCGTGACCGCGAACAGCACGATGCCACCGAACAGCAGGGTGCGCCCCAGAGAACTCCGGGGGTTCATATTGGAGAGGATCATCCCCGCGAGGATGACGAACCAGGCGACTTTGCTCGAAAAGCCGGTGAGTCCGACCATCGCCATCCGCATTCCCAGCCAGGCGTAGCCGGTCTTGTGCTGGATGGCGTGCCCCACTTCGTGGGCCGCAATGCCCACGGCGGCCACCGAGGGCGTATCGAACACCTCTCCCGACAGAAAAACCGCGCGTCGACCCGGATCATAGTGGTCGGAGAGATGACCATTCACGCGATAGATTTCAACGTTGGCCATCCCGTTCCGATCGAGGATCAGGCGGGCCGTCTTGGCTCCGGTGAAACCCCGGGCAGTCCCCACTCGGGAGTACCGGGAATAGCTGCTGGAAAGGCGCCACTGCGCCCACATGGCAATCAGAATGCCGGGGATCGTCACCCAGAAATAAGGATCGAAATAAAGCAAGCCAGTCATGTGTCCCACTGCCCCTTGACCACGATGGCTGGTGGGGCTGGAGGCAGGCTACCGGGTTTGACAGATCAATCAACCCGCCATCGAACCCGGTTGCACGACGGAACCGGTTCAATGACGGTTCCCACCATGGGATGCACGGAAGAGATCTTCGATGTCGTCGACGAACACGATCAGGTCGTCGACCAGTGCCCCCGGGCTGAGGTCCATCGGCTCGGGCTGCGTCACCGGGCAACCCACATGCTCCTCTTCAATGCGCGAGGCGAATTGTTCCTTCAGCAACGGTCGCTGACCAAGGACATGTGGCCCGGCGTATGGGACTCTTCGGCGGCCGGACACGTGGACTCGGGGGAGGACTACGACGCCTGTGCCCTTCGGGAACTGGGCGAGGAACTCGGCTTCAGACCCGATATTCCCCCCGTCCGATGGTTCCGCCTCCAAGCCTCCCCAGAAACCGGGATGGAATTCTGCTGGGTCTACCGGGTGCACGGCGAAGGACCATTCCAACTCCAGGTCAGCGAGGTACGGGGAGGCGCGTGGTTCCAACTCGCCACCATCAACTCCTGGCTGGAGCACCACCCCGATGACTTCGCATCGGCCTTCCGGATTCTGTGGCCCATGGCCCGGGAACGCCTGACCGCCCAGGCGTGAGCCAGGATCAGGTCGAAGACATCCGCCGGATCGCCCCCTCTGGATCCAGACGGGCCACCAGGGTCAGGTCATCCTCGCGGGCGCACACCTCAACGTCGGGGGCAAGGTCTGGCAATGCCATCAATCGGCGGCCATTGCGGGCGTGTTGCCCCATGGCTGCAGCCAGATCCGGTTTCGCTGCCTGATAAACCAATCGAGCCACCCGGGCGCCGTCGAGCACCTCGACGACGCCGAGCGAGGTCCACAGCCGGTCCACCAGCGCGCCAGCCCCCAGGATGTCTTCGTAGGCGGCGTCCTCGTAAGTGCCGCTACACACCAGCAGACACTCCGGGCTCGGATGGGCAATCAACCAGGCGGCGAGCGCGCCACAGTTCCTCAACGAACCGGGAAGCACCACCCGCGCTCCGGCACAGGCACGCAAGGCGCGCGTTCCATTGGTGGTCGTCGCAACGATTCGCCGTCCCGCGACCCGTTCCGGCGTGAACTCGCGTGGCGAATTCCCCAGATCAAACTCCACGCCCCCGGTCTGGGCTGCCCCAATGCGTCGCCCCTCCCGTTCTCCCGCGAGCAGGACCTCGGGCATGCGACGTTTCCAAGCGAGGGCCTCCGCGATATCGGCTGCCGGGATCACCGCCTCCGCTCCGGCGGCCAAGGCCGTCAACAGGCTGGTCGTCGCCCGAAGAACGTCAAAGATCACACAGGTGGTGTCCGAGAGGTCCCGCCGCGTCAGTGCACCGAAGTCCGCCGGCGTAAAGATCACCTCCAGCCTCGGAGCCAAAGTCGAACTGTGGCTCACGAGAATCGGTCCTCCGTCCAGGGATCCGCCGTGTTCGAGTAGCCGCGAACCTCCCAGAATCCCCGGATGTCACGGTCCATGAAGGTGATTTCCCGGATCCACTTCGCCCCCTTCCAAGCGTACCGCTTGGGAACAATCACCCGCGCCGGCCCTCCATGTTCCGCCGGCAATGGCCCCCCGTTCCACGAGTGCGCCACCACCACGTCGTCGTCCATGCAGGCGTCCAATGGATTGTTGGTGGAATAGCCGTCGTAGCTCTTGAAGAAGACGTGGGTGGCAGACGCCTTGGGGCGCACCAACTCCGCCAGCGTGAAGAACGCGACCCCTTGCCAGGCCATGTCGAACTGGCTCCAGGTCGTCACACAGTGAAAGTCGCTCACATCGGAGAACTGGGGCAGGGCCATGAAATCGGACCATTTGAGGCTCACCGGATTCTCCACATGCCCCCCGATCTTCAATTCCCATTGTTCAGCCCCGATCTCGGGTTGCACCCCGAGATCCAGCACGGGAAAATTGGTGACCTGCCGCTGCCCAGGCGGCAGTCGATCCACCGAACGGACCGTCGGCTTTTCCTGACCTGCCATCTTGCGCGCCCACCGTTCCTTGGCCGCGATGTACGCTTCCTTCATGGCCGCCGAGGATAATCGGCCTCCAAAAAAACCCAAGGGGCGCTCCAACAAAAACGGGGCGGCCCGCAGATGCAGGCCGCCCCGGTGTTTCCGTGGATCAGAGAGTCCTCAGTCCGCGAAGCGATCTTCGTCAGGAGCCGGCGCCGGCGCCGCAGGCGCATCGCCCGTGTCCGCCTTCTCCCGCTCTTCCATCGCAGCACGACGACTGAGACGCACGCGCCCCTTGTCATCCACTCCCAGGAGCTTCACCCAGATCTCGTCACCGGCCTGCACGATGTCCTCGACCTGCTTGACTCGGAAGTTCGCCAACTCGCTGACGTGAACCAAACCCTCCCGACCCGGGATGAACTCAACGAAGGCACCGAAGTCTTTGATCGACGTCACCTTCGCCCGGTAGAGCTTTCCGGTCTCCAAGCCGTCCGCGGAATCCTCGCTGGCCGTGCGGCGGGTCCGGTCTCCCCCCCGATCAGGGCCACGTTCCCGACGATCAGCCGACCGCTCCACGCGGGCAGGCCGCTCGGCGCGGTCATCGCGGGCAGGCCGCTCGGCGCGATCGTCACGGACGGGACGTTCCACCCGTTCATCACGAACCGGACGCTCGGCGCGGTCATCGCGCGCCGGGCTGGGTCCACGGTCATCGCGGACCGGGCGTTCACCCCGGTCATCGCGGGCAGGCCGCTCGGCACGATCGTCGCGGACCGGGCGTTCGCCACGGTCATCGCGGGCGGGCCGCTCGGCGCGATCGTCACGGACGGGACGTTCCACCCGTTCATCACGAACCGGCCGCTCAGCGCGGGCGTCGCGGACCGGGCGTTCGCCGCGGTCATCGCGGGCGGGCCGCTCAGCGCGATCGTCGCGCACCGGACGTTCATCACGGACGGGTCGCTCGGCGCGTTCATCACGGACAGGCCGCTCAGCGCGTTCGTCGCGCACCGGGCGGTCGTCACGGACGGGTCGCTCAGCGCGCTCATCACGGACAGGCCGCTCGGCACGGTCGTCGCGCACCGGGCGTTCGCCACGGTCGTCGCGGACGGGGCGCTCGGCACGGTCATCCCGAACCGGGCGTTCGCTGCGCTCATCACGGACGGGGCGCTCAGCGCGCTCGTCACGGACCGGGCGCGGGCCCCGCCCGTCACGGACCGGGCGCTCTGCGCGTTCGTCGCGGACGGGCCGTTCCGGACGGTCATCACGGACCGGACGGGGGCCACGGTCCTCGCGGATCGGACGTTCGACGCGCTCGTCGCGCACCGGACGTTCCACCCGTTCATCACGCACCGGGCGCGGGGCGCGATCATCCCGAGCGGGACGTTCAGCAACGTCGTCGCGGGCGGGGGCAGGGCGCTCGAATCGATCCTCACTGCGCTCGGGAGCGCGCTCAGTACGTTCGGGACGCTCGGGACGCTCCGCCCTTTCGGGGCGCTCCGCGCGCTCCGGCCGGGGGGCCCCGACCACCTCGGATTGGGCCGCGGCAGTTTCGCCGCGTTCTTCCATGGCCGCCTTGCGGCTGAGTTTGACGCGACCCTTGTCGTCCACTCCGATGCACTTGACCCAGACCTCGTCGCCGACCTTGACGACATCTTCCGGGCGATTGACCCGGCGATTGGAAAGTTCGGAAACGTGAACCAAGCCGTCCTGCCCCGGAAACACTTCTACGAAGGCACCGAATTCCTTGAGGGTGACGACCCGGCCCTTGTAACTCTTGCCAATCTCGATCTCGGCGCTGAGGCCTTCGATCTCCCGACGGGCGATCTCCATGCCCTCGGGGGTCACGGAGAACACCTTCACCGTGCCATCGTCCTCGATGTTAATCTCGCAACCGGACTCATCGACGATCCGTTTGATGTTCTTCCCGCCAGGCCCGATCAACAGGCCAATCTTCTCCGGGTTGATCCGGATGACGGTGATGCGAGGGGCGTACTTGGAGATGTCGGTACGGGGAGCGGCGAGAGTCTTCGCCATCTCGCCCAGGATGGTCAGACGGGCCTTGCGAGCCGCCTCAACCGCCTCGGCCATGATCGGCAGGGGAATGCCGCGCAGCTTCAGATCCAGTTGGAAGCCGGTGATGCCCTTTTCGGTGCCAGCCAGCTTGCAATCCATGTCGCAGAAGGCGTCTTCCCAACCAATGATATCGGTCAGGAGCGAGTAGCGACTGATCTGATGGTCCGCTCCGTACTCCGTGCAGATGCCGATCGAAATCCCAGCAACCGGACGGATCATCGGCACACCGGCGTCCATCAGTGCCAGGGTTGCGCCGCAGACCGAGGCCATCGAGGTGGAGCCATTCGACTCCATGATCTCGGCGGTGATGCGGATGGCGTAGGGATACTCCTTCAGCGGAATCATCGACACCACCGACCGCTCCGCGAGCGCGCCGTGACCAATTTCCCGGCGACCGGGACCCGAGATGCGTCCCGTCTCGCCAACCGAGAAATTTGGGAAGTTGTAGTGCAGGAGGAACTGCTTCTTGGTTTCGCCCCCGGTGTAGGAGTCGAACTGCTGGATGTCGTCGCTGGTCCCAAGGGTGGCCAGGCAGACCGCCTGGGTCTCGCCCCGGCAGAACACGGACGAACCGTGGGCCCGGGGAAGCAATCCAACCTCGCTGCTGATGGGCCGCACCTCGTCGAAGGTCCGACCATCGAGGCGTCGACCCGAATCAAGAATGAGCAACCGGACCGTCTCCTTCTGGATGTAGTACTGGGCATCCCTGAGGACGTAGTCCGTCACCTTGTCGGCACCGAACTTCGCCTTCAGCTTCTCACCCACATCGGCGAAGACCCCGTTGACGGCGGCTTCACGGGCGAGCTTCTGAGGGATGAGCAGGGCGGCGATGATGCGATCGCCGGCGAGGGACTTGGCCTCGCTGAGGATCTCTTCCGGAACCACGTTCACGGAGATCGTACGCTTGGTCTTGCCGGCTTTCTGCCGCAACTCCTCCTGGGCCTCGATCTGAGGCTGGCAGGCTTCCTGGGCGAACTTGAGCGCGGCAATGAATTCCTCCTCGGGAATCTCATTGGCCGCACCTTCGTACATCACCACTTCGGTCTTGTTGCCGACGTAGATCAGGTCGAGGTCGGATTCGGCCTGCTGTTCGTGCGTGGGATTCACCACCAGCGTGCCGTTGATCCGACCGATCCGGACGGCCCCGAGAGGTCCATCCCAGGGAATGTCGGAAATCGTCAGCGCCGCCGAGGCACCGAGGATGGAGAGGATGTCAGGATCGTTCTGACCGTCGGCCGAGAGCAGGACGCTCTGGACCTGGACTTCATTGTACCAGCCCTTCGGGAACAACGGCCGGATGGGGCGGTCGGTCAGGCGGCAGGTGAGGATTTCCTTTTCGGTGGGGCGGCCTTCACGCTTGAAGTAGCCACCCGGGAACTTGCCGGCGGCGGCCGCTTTTTCGCGGTAGTCCACCGTCAGGGGGAAGAAGTCCTGGCCAGACTTGGCCTTGGACGCGGCCACTGCGGCCACGAGGACGATGGTTTCGCCAAGCTGGACGGTGACAGATCCGTCCGCCTGCTTGGCATATTTTCCAGTCTCGATGGTGATCTGTTGATCACCGACCGGGATAATGACTTTCTCGGGCATATGTGCTTCAGCCCGCCCCACGAGAGAAATTTCAGTCAGCCTCCCCGACAACAGGTCGGGGGAGTTGAGTGAAAATTCCCAAGTGAGCGGGCACAGTTAACTGCTTTTCGGACGCGACTTTCTGACTGAATCAACGACTGGCTGGAAGCCGCGCACGCCTCGTTGCAGCAACCAGCCGCACCCGCAGGTGCGGCCTGCCAATCGATGACGGAAGCACGGGCAACCTCCCGCGTTCCGCCCTTCTCCGTTCGATTACCGACGGAGCTTCAACTTCTTCGTCACCGCCTGATAGCGAGGCTCATCCTTGCGCTTCAGATAGTCGAGAAGCCGACGGCGCCTGCTGACCATCGCCATCAGACCGCGGCGGGAAGCCACGTCCTTGCGATTGGTCTGCAAATGTTCCGTCAGGTTGTTGATCCGTTCCGACAACAGGGCAATCTGGACATCGGGTGAACCCGTGTCTTGCTCGTGGGTGCGGAACTCCGTAATGACTTTGTTCTTTTCTTGCATGTTGATCTCGGTGTTGGGCAGCAAACCACCGCCCGGTACATATCCGTTTATCGAACCGAAACCGTAGGGAGCCTGCCCGGGTTGTGTCGAGCAACGATTTCGACTCACCGATTCCCGCCTTTGCGTTTGCCTTCGGCTCGCCGCCATTGAGACTCCAGCCCTGATGCAATCGAAGTTCACCGGCCCGGTGTTTGTGGTCCGCGACAACATCGACACGGACCAGATCATTCCGGCCCAGTTCCTCAACCTCGTCCCCACCATTGCGGAGGAGTACGAAAAGTTGGGATCCTACGCGCTGTGGGGTCTTCCGGATTCCCTCTACCCCACCCGCTTCGTCGCGGAGGGCGCGTTGGACACCGAGTATCCGATCGTCATTGGCGGTCGGAACTTCGGTTGCGGCAGTTCCCGGGAACACGCTCCCATCGCCCTCGGCTCCGCCAACTGCCAGTGCGTCGTCGCGGAGTCCTACGCACGCATCTTTTTCCGCAACTGTGTCGCCACCGGGGAACTCTATCCAATCGAATGCCTGGAGCGCCTCTATGACCTGTTCAAAACCGGCGATGTGGCGACCGTCGACATCGACACCAACACGATCATCCACCATGGCACCGGGATCAGCTACGCCTTGAAGTCCCTGGGGGAGGTCCGCCCCGTGGTGGATGCGGGCGGCATTTTTGAATTTGCACGGGCGGCCGGCATGATTCCGCGCTGATTTGATCGATCCAGTCCGGGAGCAACGGTCCGGGCGAACTGCGGGCAAACTGAATTCCATGAACCCGGGTCGCTTGATCCCTTCACGACCGCTCGGACTTTTCCTGCTCCCCTACTGGTTGGCAGGCCTGTTGGTCCTCACCGGGTGCAGTCAGGCGCAGACGCAGTCGACCTCCGCGGAAGTCCGGAGCGCCCCGATCGCCCACGCGTCGGACGCCTTGTTCTCCGGTCCGATCCTGGCCTTCGAAGTCACCATCGCATCGGCCGAAATGGACTCTCTCCGGCGTGAACCCCGGAAGTCCGTTCCCGCCACCATCCGGGTCGGTACGAATGTCTGGGAGCGCGTGGGGGTGCGGGTCAAGGGCGCGGCCGGTTCCACCCGCGGCATCGACGACAACCCGGCGTTGACGCTGAGCGTGGACAAGTTCAAGCCCGGGCAGAAGCTCCTGGGGCTCGACAAACTGCATCTCAACAACTCGGTGCAGGACCCGAGTCGGATGAGCGAGCTCGTCTGCTCTGACCTCTACCGCCGGGCGGGAATTCCTGCCTGTCGGGCGACCCAGGCGCTCATGAAACTGAACGGTCGCGACCTCGGCCTCTACGTCTTGAAGGAGGGATTCGACAAATCCTTTCTCCGCCGACAATTCAGCGATTCCTCCGGCAATCTTTACGACGGGGGGTTTCTCCGGGACGTCGACCAGCAACTGGAACTGGATTCGGGAAAGGAACCGCCAGACTGGAAGGATCTTCAGGCGCTCTTCGCCGCCTGCCAGATCCCGGATGCCGGCCTTCGGAAGGCAGCATTGGGACGCATGGTCGACGTTGACCGCTTCATCACCTACACCGCACTGCAGGTGATGACCGAGGACTGGGATGGCTACCCCTGCAATCGGAACAATTATCGGCTCTATCACGAGCCTTCGAGCAGTCGCTTCGTTTTCCTGCCGCATGGCATGGACCAGATGTTCAGTCAGGGTGGCATGCGCCTGAACCGGGGTTTCGAGGGGATCGTGGCCGCACGGATCCTTCAGACACCGGAATGGCGGGACACCTATTTCGAGCGCATCGAGATGCTGCTGACCAATGTTTTTGCGACCAACGCCATCCTCAAGACCTTCGACGAGGCGGTGGCCAGGCGGGAACCGGCGCTGACGCGTCTATCCCGGGGTGATGCGGAGGGAATCCGCGGCAGCACCCGTGAGCTGAGGCGGAACATCCTCCAGCGCATCGCCAACGTGACGGATCAGATGGCCCGACGTCCGCGGCCCTCCCAGATGCCCGCCGACGGTCGGATTCCGCTCGGGAAATGGCAGCCCGGAACGCGGGACGGAGACAGCCGGGCGGAGCGGGTGCGGGACGACAAGAACACGGTTGATCTTCTCCGTGTGTCGCTCAAAGACGCGGGGCAGGTTTCCTGGAGAAGCCGGATGCAATTGCCGGGAGGACGGTACCGTTTCGAGGGCCGGGCACGGACCCAGGATTTGGTTCCCACCCCGAATGAGCGTGCCGTGGGACTCGGCCTGCGTATCAGCGGGATGAATCGGAAGAACCAACTGGTCGGGACCACCGAATGGCAAGTGCTCCAGTTCGAGTTCTCGCTGGAAGACGATTCAGAGGTCGAGTTGGTGGCCGAGATCCGCGGTCAGAAGGGCACTGGCTGGTTTGATCCCGCCAGTTTCCGTCTCATCAAGCTTCCCTGAGCAGCTCCTGCGGATCCTTCCACGGGAGGCCATGAGCCTCGGCGACCGGCCGGGAGGTCACGTGGCCGCGCATGATATTGACCCCTGCGAGAAGTCCAGGAGTCCGCCGGCAGGCCTCCGCCAGACCATGATCCGCCAGTTCCTGCAAGCTGCGGAAGGTTGCATTGGTCAGGGCCTGGGTGGCGGTCCGGGCATAGGCCCCCGGCATGTTGGCCACGCAATAATGGGTGATGCCTTCCTCGACGAAGACCGGGTCCTGATGGGTGGTAGGTCGGGACGTTTCACAGCAACCGCCCTGATCGATGGCGATATCCACCAGGACACTCCCGGGACGCATGCGGCGGAGCATCTCGCGGGTGACCAGGCGCGGTGCCTTGGCCCCGGGAACCAGCACCGCGCAGATCAACAGATCCACTGCCGGCAACAGTTCCACCAGATGCGCCTCACTGGAGTAGAGGGTGTGCGCCGTGTGCAACGTGATGTCGAGGTAGCGCATCCGTTCGATGTCGACCTCCAGAATGGTGACGTCCGCGCCCAATCCGCTGGCCATGCGCGCCGCGTTGACCCCGGAGACCCCACCCCCCAGCACCACCACCTTTCCCGGCAGCACGCCGGGGACTCCGCCCAGCAGGACGCCGGATCCACCCTGGTGCTTGGCAAGGAAGTACCCTCCCACCACCACGCTCATGCGCCCGGCGATCTCGCTCATGGGTTCCAGCAGCGGAAGACGACGGTTCACCTCGACCGTTTCATAGGCAATGCAGGTGGCACCGGACTGCTGCAAGGCGGTCGTCAGCGTCGCGTTGGCCGCCAGATGTAGGTAGGTGAAGAGCAATTGCCCCGGACGCAGGAGCGGATACTCCGACGGGAGCGGTTCCTTGACCTTCACGATGACGTCCGCCTGGGCGAAAACCGCAGCGTGGTCATTCACCAGGGTGGCTCCGGCCGTAAGATAGTCCGCGTCTGGAAACCCGGCCCCGGCACCCGCACCCTGCTCCACCACGACCCGATGCCCGCGGCGGGCCAATTGATAGGCAGCCGAGGGCAGCAGGGCCACCCGATGCTCCTGCGCCTTGATTTCCCGAGGAACGCCGATGGTCATGCCTCGCCCCTACTTTTTCCGGGTCGCCCGGTCCTGCATCCAGAAGATGTCGACGTTGTTGGCCTGCCTTGCACCCGGCGGGATCTGCCCGGGAGAAATCTTCGGCATCGTCCGCGGATCCACCCATTTCCGGATCTCGGAATGTCCGTCAGCAAAGGAGAAGCCTCCCGCCCGGTTGTGATAGCTCGCGGGCCAATCGACCATGGAGGTGAGGGCGGCATTGGGATACCCCTCCATCGTCACGACGAAGAAGCCGTCATTGATGGAGTCTTCCCGTTCGTCGAGCAGGACATAGGAGTTGGATGGGCCAGGATTCACGATGTCACCCATCTTGGTATTGACCTTCCAAGTGGGTCCCCATCCGCCGTCGGTGCCACTGTTGCCGCCCATCCAGATGCTCATGGCCATGCTGCGAGGCCGGGGAACACGGGCGCGGGCGGTGTTGATCCCGTAGCTGCGGTCAGCCGGGCATTTCCAGATCCCCATGGAGCCTCCGACGTACTTGTAAAGCGGACTCTGGATCAGATGTTTTGGATCCCAATTATCCCGTGCGGACAGGTTCCCCCAATCGAGGATACCCTGGACCCAGGCGCCGTCGGAGGTGTTCGGATTCGCATCCTGAGCATAGGCGTAGGGCAACCGGTCGCCGTTGTCTCCTGCGTACATGGTCCACGCCAACAGGAGTTGCTTGTGATTGTTCATGCAGGTGATGCCCTGCGCCTTGGTCTTGGCCTTCCCCAGAGCGGGGAGGAGCATGCCCGCAAGGATGGCGATGATGGCAATCACGACCAGCAACTCGATCAGGGTGAAACCCGAGCGGCCCGACGGGCGACGAGGAAGTAAGAGTCCGTTCATGAGTGGCGTACGATGCATGGGCCGGTGGGCGACCCGATAAGCCCTCATTGTTCCCAATCCCGCCCTCAGTTCCAGCCTCTAATTGAGGTGGCAGTGCCCCGGATCCATGCCGATTTTTCATCGCAATCCACAGCCTGCGACTCGCTCGGCGGCCCGATCCTTGACGAAGGGAGCTTCCCCACCGACTTCTCCCACACCCCATGCCGACCAATGACCGCATTCTCGACCTTCATGAGGCCGATCGCCCCCGGGAACGACTGGCCGATCGCGGACCCGATGCCCTCCGAAACGCCGAACTGCTGGCCATTCTTCTCCGGACCGGGATCCGTGGGGCTTCCGCCGTGACCGTTGCCGAGGAATTGCTGCAGCGATTCGGGAGCCTGGAAGCGATTGCCCGCGCACCCTGGCAACAATTGTGTGGCCGCGGAATCGGTCGCGACAAATCCCTCGGGCTGAAAGCCGCCTTCACTCTCGCCCGCAGACTCTCCGAGGAAGCGCGCCAGGAATCGCCGGTCCTGGATCACCCGGAAGCGGTCGCCGCCCTCCTGCGGGATGACGCCATTGCCGCTCCCGTGGAACGTTTGCAGGTGCTCCTGCTCAACACCCGCCGGCGTCTTCTCCGGGTCGACACCGTGGCGGAGGGCCTCCTCGACCAACTTCTCGTTCATGCACGCGAGGTTTTCCGCCCCGCCATCGCTGCCGGTGCCCACGCCATCATTCTCGCCCACAATCACCCAAGCGGAGATCCCTCCCCCTCCGAGGCCGATATCCGAGTCACCCGGGATCTCATCCGGGCCGGCCATCTGCTGAAGATCGAGGTTCTGGATCACCTCATCCTCGGTCGGCGCAGCCAGGAACGGACCCGGGACTACGTCTCGCTTCGTGAACTCGGCTACTTCCAGGTGTAGCGGAAGCGAATTTCTGCTTGGGCGCACCGCGCACGGCACGGCACGTTCTCCGCGTGCAGCGATTGGGTGTGAACCAGGGAAGTTATCTCGGGGAACGGACGGATGCATCGGCCTTTCTGACGACGTTCCGCCAAGTCGCAGTGTCCCGGCATTGGAACCTCGAAAGCGTTCCCACGGAAGCCGGCCACTCGCTCTGCATGGCGCACCGCGCTGCCCGACGCCGGCAGGCAATCCCTTCCCGACGCATCTATCTTTCAGCCGGAATCCACGGGGACGAACCCGCCGGTCCGCTCGCCCTCCTTGACCTCGTCCGGAACGACCCCTTCCCCGATGATGCCGACCTCTGGATGTGTCCCTGTCTCAACCCGGCCGGACTGGAGGCGGGCACCCGCACCAACCCCGCCGGCATCGACCTCAATCGGGACTACAATCATCTCCGGTCCGCCGAGGTCCGATCCCATCTGGGATGGCTGGAACGCGCTCCCACCTTCGATCTGGCGGTGATGCTTCATGAGGACTGGGAGGCGGCTGGATTCTACCTGTACGAACTCAATCCGGACCAACTCCCATCGCGCGCGTCCGCCATCATCCAGGCCGTCTCCGGCGTTTGCCCGATCGAGACCGCCACCCTCATCGATGGCCGCCCTTCGGATGGATCCGGGGTGATCCGGCCCGCAACGGATCCGCTGGCCCGACCCGACTGGCCGGAGGCTTTCTGGCTCCTCCAGAACCGATGCCGCCAGAGCCTGACCCTCGAGGCACCCTCGGACTTCCCCTTGGCCATCCGGGTTGCGGCGCTCTGCACCGCGGTCCGCTGCGTTCTGCTTCCCGAAATCTCGTAGGTGATTTGCCTACGTTTTTGCAACTTCGTCCGCACGGCGCACTGAGGATGAGGCAGCAGGTTGTGATGGATCACTCCCATCATCCGGCTGAAACACTCGCCCTCTCATGAACCCCATCGTCCGTCCGCGTCTCGCCACTCTGGGTGCCGGCCTTGCCGCCACCGTCATCGCCACGCAGGCCGCCTCCATCCAGTCGCTGGGAGACTTCCCGGACGGCTATTGGAGCCGGGCCTTTGCTGTTTCCGCTGACGGCACCGCCATTGCCGGTGCTTCCTACTGGTTCGACGGAACCCGTCACGCCTTCCGGTGGACCGCCCTGGAAGGATTGGTCGATCTGGGAACGATCAACGCCGCGACGGACAGCGCCGCCACGGTCGTCTCCGGCAACGGTGCCGTGGTGGCGGGCTTCTCTGGCACGGAAGGGTTCCGTCTGACTGGGGGAATCCTGCAGAACCTGGGGCACGTCGGTGCCAATCTCATGACGACGCCGCTGTCCGCAACCTCCGACGGCGGGACGATTGTGGGCTTTGATGGTTCCGCCCCCTTCCGTTGGCAGGCTTCGACCGGGATCACGGCGTTGCCGACACTGGCAGGTGCAACCACCGGGGAGGCAGGAGCCATTACGCCGACGGGGTCCTTCATCGCGGGCAGTCTGGGCCTCCAACTAGTCCGGTGGACGGGCACAACCCCCGCTGCGCTGACGGCCTTCCCCACCGATATCGACGTCTTCGCCTCCTCGATCTCTTCCGAAGGCAACGCCATCGGTGGGCGGGTACTGCACGCGGGAGGCAACTCGGCCGATGCGCTGCGCTGGATTGAGGGCGTCGGCGCCAGCTACCTGCCGGATCTGGCCGGCGGCGACGCCAACGCCGCGGCTCTTGGAACCACGGCCGACGGCCTGACGTGGGTGGGTTATGGCTCGGACAGTCCATTCTGGACCACCGCCACGGTCTGGCCGGCCGGCGGGAATCCAACCCGACTGCAGGACGTCCTCTCGGCCCAGGGCGTGGACCTCACCTACTGGGACAGTCTGGATGAAGCCTACGCGATCTCACCGGACGGACGATTCATCATCGGTTCCGGCACCGTTGCCGCAACCTTCTTTCAGGAGGCGTTCATCGCCCAGATCACCCCGGTCGCGACGCCTGATCAGGCTTCCTACAACGGAGTCACGCGATGGTTCCCCGGACGGGTGCAGGCGGAAGACTATGACATGGGAGGCCAGTTGGTGGCCTACTTCGACACCACCGCCGGCAACAGTGGTGGGCAGTACCGCGCCGAAGCCGTGGATCTGGTGGCCAACACGGAAACCCCCGG
>JBDNHZ010000527.1:0-4707 GCA_041688515.1 Verrucomicrobiota bacterium | reverse complement strand
TTGGGCGGGGCCAGGCGGGTGGGCGGTGGCCGATTCGATGAGGGCAAAGTCCAGGCCGAGTTGATTGACTGGCAATCGCTCGCCCCCCACGTCCAGATACATGCGCACCTGGGTGGTGACCTGTCCCGGGGCAGATTGGATGAGTGGAGCAACCGACATCGTGGCTAGGCTTGCGGCATACTGCCGGGCGAGGCAACTCGAACCTCGCGGTCGCCTCGGGTCGGGAATGCACGGCAAGGTGATCCGGGCGTCCTCGGAAGTGGCGGCGGGTGAAGTGGCGATCAAGGCTCACCTGCGTCGCGAACCCTTCGAGCTCGAACTGGAGACTTACCTCCGGCTGCGGGAAGGAAACGTCACCCAGATTCTCGGGTTCAATGTTCCGCAATTGCTCGGGTTCGACCCCGATTTGCGGGTGCTGGAAATGTCGGTCGTCCAGCAGCCGTACGTTCTGGATTTTGCCGAAGTGCGCCTGGATTTCCCCTGCGAGTTCCCTGACGACGTCTGGACGCACTGGTTGGAGGAAAAGCAGGAACAGTTTGGCGAACGTTGGCCCACGGTGGAGTTGGTGCTGAGTGAGTTTGAGGCGCTGGACATCTACCTACTGGACGTTTCTCCGAGAAACATTGCCTTTCGGGGTTAAGGAGTTGGCGGGCTTGAACCGCGAAGGAGCGAAGCCTTCCGCCGTATCCCTGCACCCGGGAGCAAGGAATGCTTACGCGAAGGCGCAGAGGCGCGGAGAAGAAGCGCTTTTGGTGCGTGTGGCCCTGGGCAGCGCTTCGCGTCCCCCGGGCTCATCGCTGAAACGCTTCCGGGGAAGAGGCGGGCGAGGACGCCCGCGGCCCCGGGAGGGGAGCCGCATTTTCTCCCCCGCATTGGGCGTGTTGCGCATCCGGACAATGCATGCGCCCAGCCGAGAGTGCGGCTCGCCTGAAGACGGCTTAAATCACGCCCTTCTTGCGGAGCATGGCTTCCATAACCTGATCCATGGCGTGTTCCGCCAAGGGCTTGGTAACTTCGTCGAGGGCCGCGGTGGCGGCCTTGAGTCGGGCAGGGTCGCCGGTCTTGTTCTTCGGATTCTCGAGGGAGAGGACCGCCTCGACTTCTTCCATGGCGGTGTGCAGTTGGGCGCGGTACTCCGGGTCGAGCTCCGAGTCGTACTCGGCCATGGTCTTGCGCGTGGCCATCAGGGTTTCCCCGGCGCGCAGCTTGGCCTCAATCCATTGGCGCGCCCGGAGATCATCGAAGGCATTGGCCACCGACTCCTCCACCATCCGCTGGACGTCGGCGTCGTCGACGTCCACCGCCGACTTCATCTGCACGATCTTTTGGTGTCCGGTCTTCACGTCGCGGGCGAGCGCGTGAAGGATTCCATTGGCATCGATTTCGAACTGCACGCCAACGCGGGGAACGCCCTTGGGAGCGGACTCGAACTCGAGTTCGAAACGGCCGAGCGACCAGTTGTCCATGGCGCGTTCGCGTTCGCCCTGGAGCACGTGGATCAGCATGGACCGTTGGTTGTCGACGGCCGTGGTGAACAGTTCCCCCGCCTTGACCGGAATGGTGGTGTTGCGGGGGATGATGACATTCATCAGTCCGCCAAAGGTCTCGATGCCGAGCGACAGCGGGGTGACGTCGAGGAGGAGGACATTGCGGAATCCGCCCGACAAGATCTCGGCCTGGATCGCGGCACCGAGGGCGACGGCTTCGTCGGGGTTCACCCCGGTATTGAGCTGCGGTCCCCGGGCCTTGTGATGCCCGTCGCCGAGGCGGAGATCGCCCCGTGTCTCCTCAAAGTCGGCGCACTGGAACCACTCGCCGACCAACCGCCGGACCAGCGGCATCCGGGTCTGGCCGCCGACCAGGATCACCTGGTCGAGGGCGGACGCCTCCAGTTTGGCGTCGGAGAGCGAACGCAGACAGTGGGCCCGGGTACGTTCGACGAGGTCGCGGGTGAGCTGTTCCAGTTGGGTTCGGCCAAGCCGGCAACTGAAGCTGAAGGCGGGGGTGAGGAAGGGGAGGGAGACGTCGACTTCGGAGTCGGTGCTGAGCCGGATCTTTGCCTGCTCGGCGGCTTCGCGCACCCGCGACAACCGCGGCAGTTCCGTCGGGGTGATTCCCGACGTGGTCAGGTCCGGACCGCCGGCCTTGAGGATCTCGGCGGTGAGGAATCCGACCACGCGTTTGTCGAGATCATCGCCGCCCAGACGGGTGTCGCCGTGGGTGGAAAGGACCTGGAAAACGCCCTGGTTCAATTCGAGGATCGAGAGGTCGAAGGTGCCGCCGCCCAGATCGTACACGGCGATGCGGGAGCGATCGCGAAGCTTGTCGAGCCCGTAGGCCAGCGCGGCGGCAGTGGGTTCATTGACGATCCGTTCCACCGTCAGGCCGGCCAGTTCACCGGCACGGATGGTGGCGTTGCGTTGGGCGTCGTTGAAGTAGGCGGGAACGGTGATGACCGCCCGGCTCACCGGTTCGCCCAGTGAAGCTTCGGCGTCCGCCTTCAGCTTCTTGAGGATCTCGGCCGAGATTTCTTCCGGCGTCCAGTCGCGTCCGTGGAGGCGGATGCTGACCGGGCCGGTGCCGG
Source organism: Verrucomicrobiota bacterium (assembly GCA_041688515.1). Lineage (GTDB taxonomy): Bacteria > Verrucomicrobiota > Verrucomicrobiia > Limisphaerales > UBA9464 > UBA6176. The sequence continues at coordinate 2,123 of JBDNHZ010000527.1, read as the reverse complement.
AACCCTGGACCGGGTAGGTGACCAGCATCTCTTCGCGTGCGATGTCGCTGCCGCGACGGCCCATGAAGCGTTTGACGGAATAGACGGTCTCGGCGGGCTTGAGGAGGCGCACCCGGTTGGCGGGATGACCGATCACCGGCGGGGTCTCCGGGCCCGGGACGTGAACGACCGATGGCGTCAGTCGCTGCCCATCGGCGTCGGCGATGACGTAAGGAATTCCCGAGTCCACGATGGCGACCAGGGAGTTGGTGGTACCCAGGTCGATCCCGACGATCCTGCTCATGTGGGTCGAAGCTGTGGCACGGTGGAACGGGCGGCAAGGGAGCGGCAGACCGGGCGGTTGCGGTTCTTTGGTGGTGCCTTGCAGCGGGCGTGGCGGAAACGTCCTCGGCGGTTCGGGGGAGGGCAGGGAGGAGAGAGGCGGGCGAGGACGCCCGCGGTCCCGGGAGGGACTTGGGATCCCAGCCGCCTCGCCCTCAAAGGATTCTTCAGCCTGGCCATTCCTCCGTTCTCTTGCGGCCTCGTCCTACGTAGGATCTCCCCATGATTCTCGGAACTTCGGCCGGGGCGCGGCGGACGATTGCCTGGGGGTTGCTCTGGCTGGCCGGGCGACTGTGGGCTGGCGGTCCGGTGACCCCCGCCGAGTTCGATGTCGCCTTCGACGCCGTGAAGACGCTCCACGGCCAGACCAACGAGGCCGGCCGCCTTCGCGCCCTGTTCGCGATCCAGTGGCGCTATTCCATGGTCGAAAGCCCGGAGTCGGCCACCTATACCGGGTTCCCTGAGTTCAATGACCGTTGGTCGGATCTCTCCCGCGCTGCCATCGAACGTCGGAAACGGGAAGTGACGCGGACCCGCGCCGTGCTGGACGGTTTCGTTCCGGCCTCCCTGGATCCCGAGTCGCGTCTTTACCGGGATCTCTTTGATTCCTACCTGCGCCTCGACGAGGAAGCGGTGCGATTTCCCTCCGAGCTCCTGATCTTGAATCAGTTGCAGGGACCGCAGCAGGACGTTGCGCAGACGCTGTCCCTGATGCCGAGCGCCACGGTGCGTGGAATGGAGGCGATACTGGCCCGGTTGTCGACGGCACCGGCCTACGTTGGCCAATGCGTGAAGCTCCTGCGGGAGGGGTTGGCCAAGGGGATCACTCCACCGCGGGTCGTGCTGCGTGATGTTCCCGCACAGGTACTGGCGCTTCTGCCAGAAGATCCTCAGAAGAGTCCGTTCTTCCAGCCGTTCACTTCCATGCCCGCGGGTGCCACCGAGGCGCAGAAGCTCGCCTGGCGCGGTTCGGCCCTCGGGAGCATCACCAACGGGCTCTACCCGGCCTTTCGGGAGCTCCACCGTTTCCTCGTCGAGGAATACCTCCCCGGTGCCCGCACCAACATTGCCTGCATCGACCTGCCCGACGGGCGCGCCTGGTACGCGCATCGGGTCCGTCGCAGCACCACCACGGCCCTGAGCCCGGGGGAGATCCATGAGATCGGGCTGGGCGAGGTGCGACGGATCCGCGCAGCGATGGAACAGGTGAAGGCCGAGGCGGGATTCAACGGACCGTTGGGCGCGTTCTTCGAGGAACTCCGCACGGACCCCCGTTTCTTCCATGAGACCAGCACGGCGCTGCTGGCGGGCTACCGCGACATCTCCAAACGGATCGATGGCGGGTTGCCGCGATTGTTCGGTCGCCTGCCGCGCCTGCCCTACGGCGTGATGCCGATCCCTTCCTACTCGGAACGTTCGCAGACCACCGCCTACTACCAGCCCGGCGCTCTCTCGGCGGGGCGGCCCGGCAATTTCTTCGCCAATACTTATAATCTCCGCATGCGCCCGAAGTGGGAGATGGAGGCGCTGACGCTGCATGAGGCGGTCCCTGGCCATCATCTGCAGATTGCGCTGGCCCAGGAGAACGAGGCGGCCCCGGATTTCCAGAAGCACGCCGAGACGACCGCCTTCGTCGAGGGCTGGGCGCTCTACGCCGAAAGCCTCGGCCCGGATCTGGGGCTCTACCAGGATCCTTACTCGAAGTTCGGCCAGTTGATCTATGAGATGTGGCGGGCCATCCGGTTGGTGGTGGATACTGGCATGCACGCCCAGGGATGGAGCCGGCAACAGGCCATCGATTT
>JBDNHZ010000066.1:0-9317 GCA_041688515.1 Verrucomicrobiota bacterium | reverse complement strand
GTTCTGCGAGTCGGGCTTGAAGGTCGCGCTGCCGTCGATCGAGTCCCACTTCAGGATTTCAACCGGGGTGCCGCCGTCGAACGATGCACGGACCACGGCGGTCTGGTTGTTGGTCTGGAGGTCGTCCGGGCCGGTGTCATCCGTCGCTTCAGGACGCCAGCTGGAGGCGAATTTGAGGGTGATCGAGTTCGCCGCCACTCCCGCGAGGGAAATGTTGGGGGAGGAGAAGAACGAGGTGAAGTACCCGACTGTTCTGTCCGGGTTTCCGAGGTCGTCCCATTCGTCAGGATCCGCGACAGCGATCGTGCCGGTCCCGAGCGTGAACTGGCTTCGGGTCTGGTCGCCGGCGGTCTGTACCCACCAGTCACGATTCAAGAACGTCCAGCCCTTGAACTCGGTGACACCGACGCCTGGCTCCATCCAGGACCGTCCGAAATCGAGGCTCTCGGGGACATTGTTCGTGGGCATCTGGCTGTTGTCCACGGTCCAGCCGGCAGGGCCGGTGGCGGAGAACACCTGCTCGCCGGCGAGGCCTTCATCCACATTCGGTCCGAGGACGGCCGAGTCGAAGTCTTCGTAGGAGAGCGGGACGCGGAATTTGTTGGTGATCGAACGGGCTCCGAGCAAGGAATCCGTGTAGTTGACGATCAGGGTGTGGTCCGTGCGGGGTCCGGTCGAAGCGCCGGGAGCCTTGATGGTGATCAGGTCACCAACCGTGGTGACCGTGGGGGTGATGGCGGCACCGTTGTAGTTGGCGGTGATGGCGGACACGGTCACCGAGCCCTTGTTCAGAACGACGCCCACTTCGGTGCCGGACTTGGCGAAGGCACCGGTCGGGATCCAGTTCTCGAGGTACGACGGAATCTGCGGCAGCGTGGTGGGAAGTCCCGCGGCTGTGGCTCCACCGAAGGCGGCGATCTGCGGTTTGGGCAGGGCCACGTCGTAGATCTGGATGGAATTGACGTAGCCAAGAGCCACATCGCCGTCGTTGTCGCTGAAGAGCAGGGCGGTGCCACCGGGGCTCAGAGCCCAGCGACCGTCGATTCCGGCGGCGGTCTGCGTGCCGACCTCGACGCCGTCGATGTACTTGCGGATGCGGTTCACGCCGTCAGCCTGATTCACGGCGAAGGCGATCCGGTGCCAGGTATTGGGCAGAACGACGCCATTGTAGGAACCGGAAACGCCAATTCCGTTGGCGGTGTTCACGAAGAACTCGCCATCGGGTTCAATCAGTCGGCCGTCGGTCTCGATGAACGTGCGCCACTTGTTGTTCGACTCGGTGGGGTAGAGGACATCGAGGATGAGGGTCCACTCATTGACCAGGCTTCCTCCGCCGTTTCCGGCGGCGTTGATGGGGGCGACGTACCCGGCAGGGTCCGTGGCCGCGGGGAACTTCATCACGTTGGCCGGTGTCCCCCCGATATCGGGGATGCCCAGAGCCGTCGTGGTTCCGAATTGGGTGCCGGTCTGGGTCGCTGCACCGGGGCCATCGGCGTAGGTGATGGCGGACCCAACGGTTCCGGCAAGGGTGCCGGCGTTGAAGTCCCACTGGCCGACGAGGGCCGCCGAGGCTGCTTGGGGAAGCAGCGCTGCGGCGGCGCCCGCGATCGCCAGCGCGTACTGGAGTCTTCTATTCATTCGAATTAACAGGGCTGAGGTTTGTGGTAGTGAACTAAGGGGGAAACAAAAAGGCCCCGAACAGGTGTCGGGGCCGAGGGTCACTTTCGGGCGCGTTGCTCGTCAAGATAGGCCTTGGCGGCGGCATCACCCTTGTTGGCGGCATCGAGGATGCCAGCCCGGACCGAGAGTGCGGCCTTGGCTGCCGCGTCCCGCTGTTCGGGCGTGAGATCGGTCTTTCGAGACAGGGCTTCCAGCGCTTCGAGTGCCATGGACTGTTCGTCCTTCTGGAGCGCCTCGGAAGCGGCCTTTACCGCCGCCTTCGCCTCGGCATTGGCTCCGCTGAAGGCGGTGTCCAGAGTCTTCGGGACCTCCGCGGCGGCGATTGGTTCCGGGGCGGGCTTGTCACCGCATCCGGCCAGTAGAAGGCCGGCGCAGAGCAGCGTGACGGTGACGATTGGGGTGCGTGCCATCGGGTGCATGAAGGTGCTTCTGGGGAGTGAAAGAATCAGAACGAGGGTTGGGCCAACGGGGTGACCCCGGTGTACCAGCGATAATCAACGCCCTTTTTGACGTCGTTGAACCGGACCGACGAGACGTTTCCGGGAACCCAGAGGATCGAGGCCCGCTGGTTGTGCCGGTACCATTCCCACAGGAAATTGATTCCCGGGTAGAGTTGGGGAAGGGAACCCAGTCGCCATTGGGTCAGGATCTCGGTGCTGCCAGGGAAGAGCCCGATGGTGTCGTCCGCACCGTCCATCCGTTGCTCGGCGGCGTCCTCGGCGAAGATCATGGTCTGCGGGCTCTGATAGTCGGTGATCTTGCGCGGGCCAGGGCCACGGGTGCCCGGGGAGTTGGGCTCGGGGGCCTGGGTGACGAAGCCGTTGATCCCGTAGGAAGAATCGGCCCAGAATTCATTGGGGTACTTCAGTCCGTCCTCGCGCCACTGATCGACCATCTTGGCGCCGGGATCACGGAAGACCTTGCGGGAGCCGCCGAAGTATTTGATGTAGGCAAGTCCCCAGTAGGCGAGGGGATCATTCGGAGCCAGCAGGTCGATCACCCGTGGATTGCGCGTCCACTGACCATGGTTGGGAACGGATCCTCCGATGTTGTGGAAGGTCTCGTTGAAGTCGTTCGCGTACATCGTCGTGCCCAGACTGATCTGCTTCAGGTTGCTGATGCACTTCGCTTGTTGGGCTTTGGACTTGGCCTTTGCCAGTGCAGGCAGGAGCATGCCCGCAAGAATCGCAATGATGGCGATCACGACGAGAAGCTCAATCAGAGTGAAGCCGGAGCTCCAGAGTTTCGTCCGACGAGACAAACGTGAAATTTCAGGAATTGGTTCCATGTGCATCAATATGGCAGAAGGTGCGGTCAACAGGTCAGGTCCTTGCGTCGGTCAGGTGACGAAATCACGAATTTGACCCCGGGGTCTGATCAGTGCTCCTTCACCTAACAAGGAAGTAGACTGAATGGATCCCAAGTCGTAATCCCCCAACCGGAGTAACGTGCACATTTTACCACCAACGCGCCGAAGGCATCCAGCAGGGCTGCGCCCGCTCGGGGCCGAAGAATGGTCCCAGTGGCTCGAACACGAAAAAGAAGGCTGGTTCGTTCCGCTCGGAACCCGTGATGAATCGGTCGGACGGCGAACGGCAGAGACGCTGAACCGGCAGTTGGCGACCCAAGGCTGGGAAAAGACCGGGGCCCGTGTGCCCCGGGAGTTTACCGTGGCCATTTTCTGGCTCGAAGCCCCGCTGGCCTGCACCTATACGACGCTTTTCACCCTGCCAGTGGCCTCGGTGGCGGTTTCGGGTGGCTCCCCGACCCAACGCTTGCGACTGGCCCTGGTTGAGTCCGATGTAGTATTCCGCCGTGCGCTGGTGCACTGGCTGGAGTTGATTCCCGGATGCTCGGTCAGCGGTTACGGCAGCTTGGCAGAACTGGCGGATGCACCCCGTCGATCTGCCCATATCGACGTCGTGCTGGTCGATCGCGACGACACCACGGTGGTGCCGGAATCCATTCCCGCCCGCCTGAAGGAGGGGACCTCCCCGTTGATCTTCCCCTTCGGGATCTATCCCAGCAGTGATCACATCTTCCAATCGTTCAGCGGGGTGGAGGCTGGCTACCTCCTGCGGCGACGGACGCTCGGACAATTGATGGAGCCGCTGGACGGTGCCTTCGCCAGTGGTCGCCTGCTGGTCGATGAAGCGGGCCGGGCGCTGCGCCGCTATTGCCAGGGGATGTTCAGCCCGGGAGCCGGCCAGATCGATGCCAGCATCCGGAGCGCCCTGACCCAGCGGGAACGCCAGATCCTCACCTGCCTGCAACGCGGGTTGCATGACAAGGAGATCGCCGCAGAACTGGGGATCAGTCCGCTGACCGTCCACACCCATCTCAAGCACATCTTCGAGAAACTGGGTGCGCACACCCGGACCGAGGCGGTGGTGAAGTATCTGGAGAAGTGATTCCGACTTTTTCCCGCGGGCATCCCATCGCATGATGGGCGGCACATGGGCAACACGTTCGGGCATCTGTTTCGCATCACCACCTGGGGTGAGTCGCATGGGGGCGGGGTGGGCGTCGTGGTGGATGGATGTCCCCCGGGCCTGGAACTGTCTGAAGCCGATCTCCAGCCCGACCTCGATCGGCGGCGTCCCGGCCAATCCAGCATCACGACGCCGCGCAAGGAATCCGACACGGTGCAGATCCTCAGTGGGGTCTTCGAGGGACGTACCCTCGGCACGCCGATCAGTCTGATGGTCCGCAACGAGGACTTCCGTTCCGAGGCCTACAACGAGATGGCCACGAAGTTCCGGCCGTCCCACGCCGACTACACCTACCACGCGAAGTACGGGCATCGGGCTTGGCCGGGAGGCGGGCGGACCAGCGCGCGGGAGACGATTGGGCGGGTGGCCGCCGGTGCCATTGCCAGGAAACTGCTGCGTCAGCGGTGGGGCGTGGAAGTGCTCGCCTGCGTGACCCAGGTGAAACAACTCCAGGCGGAGGTGAATCCCGAGACGGTCCGCGTCGAGGAGATCGAGGCCAACATCGTCCGATGCCCGGACGCGGCGATGGCGGTTCGGATGGTGGAATTGATCGAGGAACACCGGGCGGCGGGAGACAGTGTGGGCGGGATCATCCTCGGAGTGTTGCGAGGCGTTCCGGTGGGATGGGGAGAACCGGTGTTCGACCGTCTGGAAGCCGATCTCGGCAAGGCGATGATGAGCCTCCCGGCAACCAAGGGATTCGATATTGGATCGGGTTTCGGGGGCGTGACCCTGACGGGACGCGAGCACAATGACGCGTTCCGATCCGAGGGCGGTCAGGTCCGCACGGTGACCAATCGGAGCGGGGGCGTGCAGGGCGGCATTGCCAACGGCGAAACCATTTACTTCCGGGTGGCGTTCAAGCCGGTGGCCACGGTCATGCACGAGCAGGACACCGTGGACGTTCAGTATGCCAACACGACACTCCGTGGACGTGGCCGACACGATCCCTGCGTCCTGCCCAGGGCGGTACCGATGGTCGAAGCCATGGCGGCGCTGGTCCTGATCGATCACGCCCTTCGTCACGAAGCCCAGTGCGGGCGTCGGTCGAGTTGATCGTTTACCCCCAAATCCTTCATGGATCCGCGGCGGTCGCAGCTTTGACATCGGGGCGTGGCCCGGCAAGGTGTCGTCTCAGGAATCCTGCCCCGGCGGGAGGATTCCCAATAACACATGGTCATTCGATTTGAACGTGGTCGGGCCTCCGGATCGGCGGGGGTGGTCGTCTTGGTCATTCTCGCTCTCGGCCTGTGTGGGCTTTGCGCCTTCCAGTGGGTTCGAGAGACAAAGCTGAGGATGCGCGTGGAAGAATTGCAGGCGGAGCGGCAGAAGCTCAATGACGAGAAGACGGTGGTGGAGGCGCAGGGGAAACGATTCCAGGAAGAGATCCAGCGGGTGGAACGGGAGCGGGCGGACCTGTTCAAGAGCGCCCAGACCAACAATGAAGCACTGGTGAAGATCCGGGTGGATCTGGCGAAAGCCAATCTGGAGGTGGACCGGTCCAAGCGCGCCTCTGACAACTACAAGGATGCCTTCGAGAAGGCCAATGATGCGATCCGACTCCAGAATGAACGGACGGCAAAGCAGAACGCCGAGTTCGCGAAGTTCCAGGAGGAGCGGAAGGAATTCGTCGAGAAGTACAACGCGCTGGTGAAGCAGCACGATGCCAACCTGACCCAGTACAATGATCTGGTCGCCAAGTGGAATGTTCAGCAGGACGAACTGAAGAATCTGGCCGAGGCGAAGAAGTAGGAAACGGAATGGGGGTGGACGGAGTGGGACTCATTGGGCGATAACCCTTCCATGTTCACCCTCTCACTGCGTCAGCGCCGACTGGCTCTCTGGATCTGGAGCCTGGCATGGATCGCTGGAGCCTCCGCCCCGTTGGGTGCCGCCGAGCGGTTCACCTCGGATCTCGACCCGGTGTGCCGTGTCCCGCGAGTGCAGTTGCAAGGGGCAGATCCGGATTCGCTGTACGAGCTGCTGGCATCGGATGATCCGGTGGCCGGCCCTTGGGAGCCGGTGTTGAGGATGACCGCCGGCCATGACCACACCTGGTTCGATCCGCAGGCCCGAGCCCAGCAGCGCCGATTCTATCGGTCCGAGCGCATGCACCCGCGTCCGCCCGCGCTGCCGATCTGGAATTTCAGGCTGATCGACCATGCGGGGGTGGCCCATGAGCTCCTTCGGGATGGCGATCAACGGGTGGTGGTGCTGGCCTTCACCGACAACGCGGGCCTGGCGTCGCTCTGGAACGAATTGAAGCCCGTGCGGGAACGTTTCGCGGGTAAGCCCGTGGCGTTCTGGATGGTCAATCCCGTCGATTCTCGGGCGTCCCTCGCTGCTGCGGTGAACAGCGCCGGCGTGCCCGTGCCGCTGCTCCACGACGTGGCCCAGTCCGTCATGACTACCTTCGGTGCCCGGCGTTCGGGCGAGGTCGTCGCCGTCACCGGCGAGATGATGGAGGAGATTTACCGGGGCTCGATCTCCGATCGTTTCGAGAACAACGGCGTCACCGTGAAGCAGGATTTTCTCGCGGATGCCGTGGCGTCCTACCTCGAGTTCCGTCCCATCCGGGTGCCCATGACCCGGGGAGGCGGATCGGAGTTGGCCGTGGCGGCGGCAGGTGTGCCCGATTACACGACAGAGGTTGCGCCCCTGTTGCAACGGAGCTGCGTCACCTGTCATCGGCCGGGCGACATTGGGTCGTTCGCCATGACCAACCATGCGACGGTGGCGGCCCAGGCGGTGTCGATGAAGGCAAACCTGCTGGAGGGCATCATGCCGCCGTGGCATGCCGATGCGCCCAAGGGAATGTTCGCCAACGATTTCTCGCTCGAACCCGCTGAGGTTTCCCGGTTGTTGCGCTGGGTGGACGCAGGATCTCCGCGCGGCACCGGATCCGATCCGCTCGCGGAGGAGGCACCGCCTTCAACGGAAGCGTGGCCGATGGGAACGCCCGACCGGATCGCGACCGTCCAGACGCAGATGATTCCAGCGAAATCCAGCCAGGCGGAGATTCCTTACCGCTATCTGATCGTCTTGAATCCTTTCCCGACCGACGTGTGGTTGCGGGCAGCGGTGGTACGTCCGGGGAACCGGAGAGTGGTTCACCACGCGCTCATCTTCACCGGCACGAGCTTTTCGGACATCCTTCAGGTTCAGGGAGGGTTGGGCGGCTTTTTTGCCGGGTACGTCCCAGGCATGGACCAGACGGAGTATCCCGCGGGGACGGGCAAGCTGCTGAAAAAGGGTAGCTTCATCATTTTCCAGATGCATTACACGCCGGTGGAGACGGCGCAGACGGACGCGACCCAGATCGGCCTTTATGTCGCCGCGACGCGGCCCGCCAAGGAACTGAAGACCGGAGCGGCCTACACGACGACCTTTACGATCCCGCCGGGTTCTGGCGATGCCGCAGTCTCGGCGGAGAAGACCTTCGACCGGCCCGTAACGATCTACGAGATGAGCCCGCACATGCACTACCGCGGAAAGCGGATGCGGATCGAAGCGGAGCTGCCGGATGGCTCCGTCGATATGCTGCTGAACGTGCCGGCCTACGACTTCGCCTGGCAGGCGATGTACCGCTTCACCGAGCCGCGTCGGTACCCGGCGGGAACCCGGATCCGCGTGACGGGAGCGTTCGACATTTCGGTGTGGAATCCCTTCAACCCCGATCCGTCGGCCAGTGTCACCTTTGGCGAACAGACGAGCGACGAGATGTTCATCGGCTATCTCAACTACTCGGAGGAGTGACGCCGTAGAAGCGGGCGCAGTTGCCGCCCCAGAAAGCGGCGAGCGATTCGGGGGACCAGCCGCGGACGAAGTCCTGAACGAGGCCATCGACCTGTTCGTAGGTGGCTGCGAGGCGGCAGACCGGCCAGTCAGAACCGAACATCAGTCGCGAGGGGCCAAAGGCTTCGAACACGGTTTCGAGGTAGGGAAGGAAATCGTCGGCCTTCCATTGCTGTTGATCTGCCTCGGTGACCATCCCGGACACCTTGCACAGCAGGTGCGGGAAACCGGCGAGTTCGCGGATCTGTTCCCGCCACGGGGACAGGGTTCCCGCCTTGATGAAGGGTTTGGCGATGTGATCCAGAACCATGGGTTGCTCTGGGAACCGGCCGACGAACTCGATCGCGGCGGGAAGTTGCCGCGGGTAGATCAACACGTCATAGGTCAGTCCGAACTCCCGCAACCGACCCACGCCCCGGAGGAAATCCGGTCGCAACAGGAACCCGTCATCGGGTTCGTCCTGCACCACGTGGCGGACGCCGACGAACCGCGGGTGTCGGGCGAGGCGTTCGAGGTCGGCGCCGACCGAGTCGCAGCGGAGATCGACCCACCCGACGACGCCCCGGACACGCGGATTGCCATCGGCGAGTCCAAGCAACCAATCGGATTCGGCCAGGCATTGGCGCGCCTGGACGGCGATGGAACCGTCGAAGCCGAGGGGTTTCTGGAGGACATCGAGATCGGCGGGAAGCCAGTCACGTTCGAGGGGAGTACCGGCTGGGATCCAACCGTATTCCTCCCGGGTGTAGCGCCAGAAGTGTTGATGGGAGTCGAGTCGCATGGATGGTTGGGAATTCTATCGGCGGAAGGAGGTGCGATCCCGGATCCAGTCCCAGTCGGTGGTGGGATTGGCGGCGAAGATGCCGCCGGCACCGCCCTTGACGGGAGGTCGCACGGTGCCTTCCGGGCCTCCGACCTGCCAGCGGTGGATTTCGAGGTGGCCATCGGCGAAGGCGAGGTTGCCAGCGCCTTCATGGGCGGAGCCCGGCAGGTTGCCCCAGCGGGGAGCCTCCTCCAGTCGGTTCATGAAGAAGCCGTCGTTGATGGTATCCGGGTGTTCATCCAGAAACGTGAAGATCGCGGCCGGTTGGGTGACGTCCGATTCCTTGAAGAACTGGAGGTAGGACGGATTGAACCGGTTGGTGAGTTCGCCGGGATCGCCCACCAGCGAGTTCAGGGCGTAGGAGCGGTTCCGGAGGCCGATCAAGCTGCGGGCCTGATCTCCGGGACAGCGGAACACCGCGGCGGCGCGACCGACGTGTCGGCCCAGCAGGGCGTCGATCAGGTAGAGGTTGTTGGTGTTCTCGGGGCTGTCTTCCCAGTTGAGGACGTTGTTCGCCCAGTTGCGGC
>JBDNHZ010000526.1:0-1647 GCA_041688515.1 Verrucomicrobiota bacterium | reverse complement strand
GATCATCTTCCCATCAATCCACGTGAGTTGGCTCAGTCGCAGCCGCAGTACGCTGACTTCCTCGCCTCCGCCGAAGGTCGCCAGTGGTTGTCGCGCAAACCCGAGATCTACACCCCGCGACGACGGCCCATCACCACCGCTCCGGCAGCTCTTGCCCAGTGAGTTCCTGAGAGCCTTACCGCGCCTCGACCTGGTTCCAGCGATTGACACGGAGACCGGTCAGCGGCCGGGGCTTTTTTCCGGGCAGCCGCAGTTCGACTGATTCCAGCTCGGTCGCGGTTCCCAGTCCGAAATGGAGGCGGCCCACGGTCTGGGAACGGTAGGATTCGCCCGGCGTCAGGCGCCGCTCGCGCGTGATGCCTCCGCTTCTCACCCGCACCCGGGCGTCGGCAACGCCATCGCCGAGGTCGATCCCGATCCAGTTGCCCGGATTCGCCACCCGATTTCGAAGAAGGAGCAGGCGCTGGCGTCGGGTTGGCCATTCTTCAAAAGTGGTGATCGCCAGGTCCATCCGGCCATCGCCTCCCACGTCGAGCGCGACTGCATTGCGAGTGTCCGCCGGAATCGCGGATCCCATCAGCCATCCGGCTTCGGCGTACTGGCCCTGGCCTGTTTGCACGAAAAGGGTGCCATTCTGCCAACCTCCGTAGGAGGCGCGATCGGCGGCCCGTTGGCCGGCAGCATTGCGGAAGTAGAGTTCGGCAACCGGGTGGTTGGTCGAGCCAGCCACGTGGAGGTCGTGCATCCAGAATTGTCGCTCGTAATCGCGGACGCTCGCCCGCGTCTCGTGACCATTGCAGAGGTGGAAATCGAGGAGGCCTCCGTTGTCCAGATCGACGGCCGTGACCGCCCACGCCCACCCCCCGGCGGCCACCTGCGCGGCCCACGGAGCCATGGCCAGCCCGTTCGGAGTTCCCAGGAACATCCGGTTGCCCACCGTCATCGCCGGACGCTTCTTCCGGTCCTCGGGCCATTCGCGCCGGCTCAGTCCCATCCGGTCGAGGCGGGCCGCCATCGGCGATTCCATCCCGATCGCAAAGAGATCCGTGCGCCCGTCGTCGTTGAAATCTCCGGTCAGGTGCGCCATGCCGAAGAGGTGACGATCCTCCCCCAGACCGGCGGTGACGTCGGTGAACTGCCCTCGGCCGTCATTGAGGAACAGATCCACCCCGGCGAAGTCGCTCACCAGGATCAAGTCGGGACGTCCGTCGTCGTTCCAATCCGCAAAGGAAGCGCTGTAGATCCGTCGGCGTCGCTTGGCGCCCAGTCCCGCCTCGTGCGTCGCGTCGCGCAGGCCTGCCGGGCCGTCGTTCTTCAGGAGACAGGATTCAAACCCGTCATTGGCATCGTGGTAAGGCGTGGGGAATTGCCCGCCCTGGAAGGGGAGCTTGTACTGGCCGAGAAACAGGTCGAGATCTCCGTCTCCATCCAGATCGGCCGCCGCCAGGACCTGCGGGTGTCGCCACGGGGTTGGCGGAACCCAGAGTATCTGGCCGGGTCCCCGCCAATCCGGACCGCGCAACCATCGCAATCCCCCGCTCCCGGCCAACAGCAGGTCGCCATGGCTGTCCGCGTCCCAGTCCACCACGGTCGCCGCCCAGATCCGTTCCGTTGGAAGCCCCGTCAGCGGCTCCGCCCGCCATCCCG
>JBDNHZ010000065.1:0-8945 GCA_041688515.1 Verrucomicrobiota bacterium | reverse complement strand
CGGCAATGGAAACATCGTAGGCGTGGTCAACGGCAGCACCGGCAAGACCGCCGCGACCTTGGTCTACTCGCCTTTCGGCGCACTGATCGCCCGGGATGGAGACACGGAGCGGGATCGCTATGGGTTCTCGACCAAGTGGGGGGATGTGGACACGGGGACTCGATATTATGGATACCGGTTCTATTCGCCGGAGCCGGGGAGGTGGTTGATTTATGAAATTCGTAATCCAAATCCCCCGAAAGTGCCGGTATATCCAACGCCTCCGGGTGGATGACCGAATCGAATACCACGCATGAAACGATTCAGGTTATTGATTTGTATGGCGGTGTGCCTCGGAATTCCGGCCATCCTGATTTTATGGTTTAGACGAGGACAGCAGCTCACGGCTTTCCGAGAACGACTGCATATGGTTGAAAGGTCGCTCCGGGTGTATCAAAGGGAGAATGGAAAGTATCCCGACCAATTGAGTCATTTGACCACGCCCGGATTCAAAGTTGAGGAGGTGCTTTCCGGGTCAACTTACCGCTATTACAACCAACCCGCTTCTTCCAAATCGAATCAGGTTCTCTTGGACGGATTCTATCGAGGTCATGGCTTTGAAGTATCCAGCGAAAGTGGTGTCTCCTTCAAGTGAGGACCCGGAAAGGTCAACCTGGTCAATGGGTCAATGGGTCAATGGGTCAATGGGGACCAGCGGTGTCTGGGGCGCTTCAAAGGTAGGCTTTCATCACCGCTCGCAGGAGCCTCACGGCGGCCAGCCAGCGCATCCCGACGATGATTCCGTTTCGCAAGGCCCGGATGAATTGTCGGCGGTCGGGTCAAAGTGCTCAGGTCGCCCGTTTCCCCGTTCACTCAGGCGCCTGTCTCCGGACGGAGCATGCGGACGGCGGCCGAATCGGCGAATCGCAGGCCCTGGCGGGTGAGCCGAAACCGCTCGGGACCGATCTCGGCCCAACCGCAGGCTTCGAGCGCGCGGAGATCGTCGGCCCACTCGGTGCGGAGATCGAACCCGGTGCGCTGCTGAAATTCCGAGTAACGCCACCCGGCATTCATGCGGAGACCGAAGGCGGCCAACTCCCCCGCCCGGCTCAGCGGTGGCAACGCCTCCGCGAACTCCTTGGAGCGGCGGCCCCGCTCCAGTTGCTCGCAGTACAAGGTGGTGTTCGACCAGTTGCGCGAGCGGACGCCGTCCAGGTATTCGCTGGCGCTGGGTCCGAGCCCGAAGAAGTCGCGGCCCATCCAGTAGGCGGCATTGTGCCGGGACGCGAAGGTGGGGAGATCGGACATGCCCGGACCCTCGATTCCCGGGGGAAGGGTCGTGGCCGCCCCGGGGACGCGAGTGTTCCGTGCGAAGTTGGCGACTTCATACTGTTGGAAGCCCGCCTCGGCGGAACGATCGACCAGAGCCTCGTACTGGGCGCAGGCCAGGTCTTCATCGAGGTCAAACTTTCCCGCCTTCAACTGCTCGTACAACGCGGTGTCCTCCTCATAGATCACCTCGTAGCAACTCAGATGCTCCGTCCCGAGCGCCAGGGCCTCGTCGAGGGTGCGACGCCAGATCTCCATCGTCTGGCCCGGGATGGCAAACATCAGGTCCACGTTGACGCTGTCGAAGCCGGCCGCACGCAGCGTGTCGTAACTGCGGAACACCATCTCCCGGGAGTGCACCCGGCCGAGACGTTCAAGCAATGCCGGTTCGAGCGACTGGACCCCCATGGATATCCGGTTGACCCCGGCAGACCGAAGCAGGCGCGCCTTGTCCTCTGACACGGTGGCGGGATTGCATTCGACCGAGAATTCCTTCGCCCCCAACAGGTCCAACCGACGCATGGCATCCAGCACCGTTTCCCACTGCCGCAGATTGAGCAGCGAAGGCGTACCACCGCCGAAGAAGACGGTCTCCGGCCGACACCGCGGCGCGACCAATTCAAGTTCGCGGACGATGGCGTCGACGTAGCGGTTGACCTGATCTCCCGAAGGCGGTGCCGAGTAGAAGGCGCAGTACTCGCACTTGTGGGCACAGAACGGCACGTGCACATACAGGTGCCTCACGATCGAGGTCATCGGGGACATCGGCGCCCCCACCACGGCGGGCCCAGGGTTCAATGCATCCACCATGACGTCTCAGTCGAGGCCGAGATGCGACCAGAGATCCGCAGGCGAGATCCGGAGATTGATATAGAAGGGACCAAACTCACCAAACCGGGCGCTGACCTCGTCGAAGCGCATCTCATACACGATGCTCTTCACATCATCCAGGCGCTCGGCCATCAGGGTCACACCCCACTCCCAGTCATCGAGACCGGCGGAACCGGTGATCAATTGGGAGATGCGTCCAGCGTACTTGCGTCCGGTCCGCGCGTGACCGCCCATGAGCTTTTTGCGGGAATCGAAATCCAGACTGTACCAGTTGTCGTTCCCCTCGCGCTTCTTGGTCATCGGGTAGAAGCAGAGGATCGGCCAGTCGAGCAACTCGGGGTACAGGCGGTAATGCTGGTACTCGGCGTTCTTCTGTTTGGCGGCCGTGAAGGCTTCTTCGAAGGCAGGTGTGTCCGGCTCCAGCTTCCGTTCGCCCTGTTGCAACATTCGACGCAGGTCGTCGTCCGTCGACACGTACTCCGGCAATTCGGTGACGCTCAGGTAGCTGTAAACCGGGAGCAGGCTTCCCGCGGGGAACGCGCGCTCGAACTGGCGTTGGAGCCGGCTTGCCTCCTGCAATTGCGAGGCGAACAAGACGACCGCGATGTCCGCCTTCCCCCCCACATTGACGAACAGCATGACCCGCGGATGGGCCGGCCCGGCATGGTCACTGCACAGGGTCTGGAGCCGTTGGAGTGCCGACGCCGATTCCTGCGGCGTGAGTTGCGACCAGCGGAGGCGGTCGATGCGGAAAAACAGGTGCACCACATGGATGCCCTGGGACAGGGAGACGACGGGGAGGGCCATGGAAAGAGGAGCTTGCTGAAAATCAGTGAGGGATCAGTCCACCGCGAGGACGTGCTCGACGAGGTGCGGCAACTGGTCGAAGAGACCGGCTTCAGCCGCGACCAGTCGCACCCCCGCCAGGAGGGCGGCATCGACGAGCTTCTGGTTCTTGGGATCGCCGTACCCGAGAATCGGCACATGGCTGGTCTCGGGCGTGCGCTTCAGTTCCGCGATCACCGGGAGAAGGTCCCCGGTCCGCAGGGCCAACTCGGCGACCACCATCAGGGGGCGCTGGGTGCGCACCTGCGCGACCAGCTCGGAAGCCAGCTTCACTTCGATCACCCGCCAGCCGAGATCGGCCAACTGATGGCCAATGCGGCTGCCGGGAAGCAGCTTCTCGTAGAAAACGATCGCCAAGGGTTTCGTCACGACCGTGCCAGCGTCTCTGAGCCCTCCCGGCGATGCAAAGGGAAGTTTGAGTTGCCTCGTCGGCCCAGCCCCTACCGGGACCGCGGGCGTCCTCGCCCGCCTCGCTCCTCCCGGCCTCCGGCCCAATCGCTCCCCACCCGTCACCAAACCCCCATCGCCGCCAACACCGCCCGCGTCCGCGGCACTTCGTGGGTCCGGTAGAGATCGGTCCGTCCCAGCGCCGCCAGGACGGCGAAGAACGGTTCAGCACACCGGACGTCGTCCTCGAAGCACTCAAAGGCATGCGGCAGGGCGTGGCAGGTGGGAAAGCCGAGCGCGCGAAGCCGGAAGGTGTTCAGAAAGACGCCCATCTGATGCCGGATACGGGCAGAGGAATCCTTCAGGTTCCGATAGTAAAACCCGAGGCCTGGATCGACCCAGATCCGCGTGACGCCGTTCCGGGTCGCTTCCTCGGTCTGCCGGGCAAAGTAGTCATACAACATCGCCGTGGGATCCGAGCCGAAGTCGAAGTCGGCCACGTCCCGGACGTTGGCCCCCTGCACATGGCACAGGATCACCGCGCCGTCGTGGTCCGCCACCATGCGATACATCTCGGCGGTGCGCTCGGTGCCGGTGAGGTTGAGCACCCGGGCTCCCGCCTCGAAACAGGCGCGGGTCACGGCGGGATGGTAGGTCTCCACCGAGACGACATGCCCTGCCCCGGCCAAGGCGCGCACCACAGGCAGCAACTGGCTGTTCTGCGCTGCGTCATCGACCCGGACCGCATGGGCCAGAGTGGACTCCGCCCCGATGTCGAGGATGGCCGCCCCCTGCGCCGCCAGCACGTGGCCGCGTCGGATCGCCGCATCGGCGGTCAGACATACACTCTCGCGATACCAGGAATCGGCCGAGAGATTGATGACGCCCATCAAAGCCGGGGATTGGTTTCCGTCGAAGCTTCGTCCCGCCACATCGAAGGCCTTGACCCGCGACCCCAGCGCCGAACCGTGCGCCGTCACCAATTCCGCCAAATCCTCCAATCGAAGCATGGCCGCACAGTGAAGCCGGAAGCCGATCCGTCAACTGCACGCGTGATGCGCCCCCCTCACGAGCCCACCTCACCGAAACCGCATCGAGCATCCATTCCGAGATGAGCTTGGTGAAGCCGGCGAAGAAACAGGCGATGACCCATTGCGCCCGGAGCAGGAAGACCGGCCATCGCGGGATGGACGCAAGCTCAAGACTTCGGCTGCGCCAGGCATCGATGCTGCTGCCCTCGGCCGGCGAAGCGCCCCTCTCCGGGGCCGACAACCAGGCCGTCAGCCTGTGCCAGACACCGGATCTGCGAGAATGAGGAACTGCTAGCTGCACGTGAGAAGGCCACCACGCTGGAGCGTATGCCCGCCCAGTGGCCAACCGATTCTCACAGCCGATTCTCACGTCCCGTCCGGGTGGAGGCGCATCTTGACACTGCCCCCTCTGGGAGCGCGGGCGTCCTCGCCCGCTGCTGTGCACCACGAGCCCAAGCGGTCCCGCCATGCGGGACCGCGCCCCAGGATTTGCCAGGCACAGTCCGAGATCCCACTTCTCGCATTGGGGGCAGGGTCAAGATGCGCCCTCCGGGTGGGTCTTGAGGCGGACATGGAACTGACTTCCCTTGCCCCACTCGCTTTCCGCCCAGATCTGTCCGCCGTTCCTCAGAACAAAATCGCGGCACAGCTTGAGGCCGAGACCGGTGCCCCGCTCCTGCTGGGTGCCCAACTGGCTGACCATCTCCGATCCGAACAACCGCTCCAACACCTCGGGCTTCATCCCGACGCCGCGATCCCGAACGGTCAGGACGAGGTCCCCGTCGAGAATGCGGGTCTCCAAGGTGATCTGATCCTGAGGGCGACAGAACTTCACTGCGTTGCCCACCAGATTGCGGACGACCAAGGAGATCATGTTCCGATCGGCATAAACCCAGGCACCCGGTGCCACGCGATCCTCGATCTGAACGCCCTTGTCGGAGGCCCTTTTGCCGAAGGGGGGAAGGTCCTGCGCCAGCAGGGACTTGAGATCGAACCGTTCGCGATGGATGACTTCCCCCTCGAGTTGGCTCCTCGACCAACTGAGAAGGTTCTCCAGCAGGGCCGAGGCATCGTCCACACTGCGGGTGACCATGGGGATCATCTGGCGGAACTCCTGTTCCGAAAGCATGCCGGCGTCGGCGATGTGCAACATGCCGGTCAAGCCCGCCAGGGGACTGCGCAGATCATGGGCGATGATCGACAGCATGCGGGTCTTCATCTGGTTGAGCTCGCGCAGTTCGACCGCCTGGGCTTCCAACTGACGGGCGGCCGCCTTGCGACCGGTGATGTCCCAGAAAATGAGCAGCGTTCCCGAGCGTCGCCCACCCCAGTCGTGGAGCGGCGTGACGGCCACCTCCAGACTGAGCAACTGGGATCCCAACTGAATCTCGGTCTCCAGGCGGCCATCCTTCTCGTCCTGGATTCGCGCCAGCAGTTCCAATCGATCGGGCATCAACTCCGTGATGGGACGGCCGATGAACGATCTGCCGGCCGGCCCGAGGAGGCCCCGCATGGTGGCGTTCACATCCACAGCCCGGCCATCCTGATCAAGGACCAGCATTCCCTCCTGGATCCCTTCGATGACCCGCTCCCGGGCCATCGGCACGAGGTCGAACAGCTTGAACCGGTATAGGGCGAACCCGACCACCATGGACGTCACCAGAAAGGCGAAGGGCGTCAGGTCGATATGCCGGTGAAGCCGGAAGCCGAGGAGATAGGCAAGGTTACTGCCCCAGGGGATGAGGGCACCGATCAGGATAGCGAGGTTCTGACGTCGATAGACCCCATCGGCGTGGCGCAGCCGGTCGAACAACAGGTAAAGCCCGAATCCCAGCAGGCAGTAGATCGACAACGTCTGGATCACATACCAGGGACCCGGCTGGATCGATAGAAGCGGGAACGGACCGGCGGTATCGACGCTGACCTCCCGGTAATGAAGGTGATGCCAGGCATTGGTCCAGACCACCAGAAGGGTGAGACAGGGAAAGGCGAAGATCAGCAGCCATGCCCTCCGGGTCAGCCAGGCGTCCTTGCCGACGTAGAGCAGCACGAACACCAGCCATGCCGCGGGAACGAGCGAGATCCCGAGGTATTCGATCCGGATCCAGAACAGCATGTCCTCGAGACGACCGCTGGCCAACTCAAGGGCGTAGGCGATCGCCCACACCGCCGTCAGCAGCATCATCACCGAGAACCACTTCACCGCCGAACGGACCCGATCGAACAGGCAAAGCCCAAACAGCAGGATCACCCCTCCGGAGAGGAGGAGCGTCACCGCGTAGGCGTTGAATTCGAATGCCATTCAGCCAAGAGAAGGCCACCCTCGTCTCACCGCAGATCAACGGGTTCCGATGGGCGGCGGCGAACCTAGGCAGAGACGCTGCCAAGGCAACAGGGCATTGCTGGATTTGAGCATCAGGGCGACGGGCGGATGCGCAGGAACACGTCGCCCGCGGGCACCTCGGGGAGCAGGCGCAGAGGAGCCGTCATCAACTCCTCTCGCCAGAGCGTCCAGACACTGGCCTCGCTTAGCGCCGGGGTTGTTTCCAGCAAGTAACGGACGCCGGGATGTCCGTACAACCGGCCCGTCCGGTCCGCCAACGCCTCCAACAGAGGATCGGTCCCGAGCAGGATGATCCGGCCGCCGACCCTCCGCGTCCGGGTCAGGGTTTCGTCGCCCAACTGTCCTTCGACCTGCTCCGGTTCGATCCGGACAAAGGCCGACAACGCCAGCGGTTCGGTCCCGAACCGGAGTTGGGCGATCCGACCGCGGATCCGCAGGGTCTGACCCGCGCCCGCGGTCAGTTGCAGCCGGTACTCGTCCTGCGATACGGGCTCGAGGATCGCGCTCCCGACCACGGTCGCGAGGTCCGACAACGCGAGGCCTTCCACGCCGGGATGGCTCAAACGGAGCCGTGCGCTCACCGCCCCGAGGTCGAGTTCAGATTCCAGCACCACTTCCACGGCTCCGGTCTGGCCGGCGAAGACCAGGGCTTCGCCCAGCTTGAGCTGGAAGTCGGATTCCGTGTCCCGGACCACCACGCGGAAGGCTCGTGCGGTTTCGTCCACGCCGTCCGTAACCGCCACCGAGAGGTCATTGGTGCTCGGTCCCTGGGTCGGGTCCGGCCGCCAACGGAAGACGCCGGTAACGGGATCCAGAGTGGCACCCCGGGGAGCGGTGCCAACGAACCGGTAACGTAGTGTCTGTGCCGGCAGATCCTCGTCTGAACCGTTCAGGGAGAGTTCCAGCAAACGGCTTTCGGAAACGGTCTGCTCCGCGATCGGCGGCAGCAGGGGTGCCTGATTGGATTCCAGAACCACTACGGTTACCCGATTGGTTGCGGACATCGACGGCAGGCCGTCGTCGGTCGCGATGATCTCGACACTGAAATCCGCCGGGCCGGTTCCTTCCCCCGTGGGCCAGGTCACGCGAGCGCTGAACGGGTCCATCAGCATGCCTGCCGGAGCGCCGATGCCCAGACGATGCGTCACTCCGTCGGCCGGGCTGTCCGGATCCACCGCCCGCATCTGGAAGGACACCAACTCACCTTCGGAGACCACGAAGGTGACCGGAATACCGAAGGCCGGAGGGCGATTGACCAGACTGACCCGCGTGGTGGCATCCGGAAGGGTGGGAGCCAACTCCCGGTTGCCCGCCTCGTCCACCGCGACGGAATGGAAGGCATAGGTGCGTCCCATCTCGCCGGTGTACACCCCCGCCGTGTCCCGTGTTGCCGAGCGCCAGGCAATGAACGGACCGCCATCGGTCGAAACCTGGACGTCGAAGTTCCGAATGCCGATGCCCGCGTCCTCGCCGCTCCAGCGCACGGTGAACTGCGCCCGATTCTCCGCCGCCAACGGTGCGACCCGGCTCTCCGGAGGTGCGATGTCCGGCGGCACCGGTGCCGCGTAGATGACGGTGTAATCCGCCGTCCCGCCTGGCAGGAAATCGAGCAGGTGAAAGCGGTGCTCGTACACCGGCCGACGCCCGCCAGCGATGAAGGTGCGATCGGTGGTCCAGACGTTCCATCCGAAGGGCACCTCGCTTCCGTCCGGACGCAGCACCCGGGCCAGGGCCAGCAAGCCCTGCGACGGATCCGGCACCCGGACGTAGGTCCAGCCTGCGCCGGAAGTCACCGTGACCCGAACCTCCCGGTCCGCTTCGGTCGCCGGTCCATCGACCACGGCCGACAGGACGACCTGAACGTCATTGGTCCGACCGTCGCTCAGGTACAGTCGGTCGGGGAGGAAGTCATCGTCCTGGATGTCGTTTACCAGGAAGTCGGGCTTGCCATCGGCAAACCCCCGATCGGCCTGGACCAGATGGATCATCTCGTGGATGGAGACCTCCTTCACCGAGGCCAGTTCCGGGCGTCCGCTGAACGGTCCGGTGTGCTCGAAGGTGGCACTGTAGGAAATGAACTGTCCCTGCAAGGTCGATTGGAACAGCCAACGTCCCACTGCGGTGCTGGCGGGAGGCAACTCGCCAAAGTCCGCTGTGAGCGACGGCACGAGATTCTGGCCAGCCACCTCGGTGGCGAT
>JBDNHZ010000525.1:0-13246 GCA_041688515.1 Verrucomicrobiota bacterium | reverse complement strand
GTGCCTTTCGGCGGTGAGTCCTATGGGGACGACGAAGACTCTGAGGATTCCGATGCAATCCGCGCCGGGTCTCCAGTGCCTTTCGGCGGTGAGTCCTATGGGGACACCTTGATTGTCCCCGGAGGGGACTTCTGGGGGAAGTAGTCTCCAGTGCCTTTCGGCGGTGAGTCCTATGGGGACCCCGGTAGTCTGCGCCCCTGATGGCAGGGGCCGCAAGAGGTGCGTGGGTCGGGAGCCAGGATTTGACAGCAGGCTGATTGCTGTTTGTCGGCGGGGAGGTGAGGGGGGAGTTAGCGTAAGGCATTCAGGGTAAATTGATTGAGTGTGGATTCGATCTGGGTCATGAGATGGCTCTAAACTCGGTTTTTCAGTCATGACCTGAAGTCTCCGCCGGAGTTGGATCTTCGTGGATGCCCAACCTGGGACTGAACACGCCAGACTGGGTTCCATCCCCACCAACTCCCTTCCTATCTGTGGAATCGGGGTCATCGGTGGATCGTTCAGTGGCGTTGTTTTGGTTCAGGCTCTGCGGCAACCGTTCCCGTTGGTGGCGGCCCATGGACATCCTGCGGTCTCACTTCGCATCAGACCAAGTAGCAGACGATCCGCTCGGTGCAGACCATGGTTCCGGCCGTGCGCGTCTCGCGAACGCAGCGGGCGTCGAGCGGATAGGCGACCGCCCGATCCTCGTCATTGTCCATTTCGGCCAGCATGGCATTCCAAAGGCGGTTGAATTCATCAGGTTCGAGCCGGCACTCGAACAGGCTGTACTGGACACGGACGCCGAAGTCTTCGCAGACCTTGGCGACG
Organism: Verrucomicrobiota bacterium; assembly: GCA_041688515.1. GTDB lineage: Bacteria > Verrucomicrobiota > Verrucomicrobiia > Limisphaerales > UBA9464 > UBA6176. The sequence goes on along the minus strand of JBDNHZ010000525.1, from coordinate 12,436 downwards.
CGGTGCAGACGTTTGGAATCGCAGATGTCGTACGCGACGAGATAGACCATTTCCTTGGCTCCAGGAGGCTTGGTTTGGTAGGGGGCGATGGGGAAAGCAATGAACCACCAGTCTTCCATGGAGAGGCGGGTTGAGCCGGGAACCGGCGGTGGGCTGTGACGGCGAGGTGGCGTTTTAGTTCGGCTCAGTTCATGAGGAACGGTTCAAAGCGCGAGGGATCTTCGAGGGCGGCCTTCAACTGGACGACTTGTTCGTCGAGTTGCGTGCGAAGGTTGGTTCGGTGTCCGGCGCTTTCGGACAGGAACTGCCGTTCCATACGACGTTCGTACTGGAGGAGGAATTTGCGTCGGCCTGGGTCATTGAGGAACACGCCGCCATCCCGTTTTTCGAAGTGGGTGGCGTTGAGAATCTGGTGGCTGAAGCAGTCCAAGGCGAGGGCTTCCACGAGCACCGAGCGGAACGGTTCGATCAGATCCAGGGCCAAGGACCAGCGTCCGTCCTCGGTGACATGGAGGAATCCCAGGGACGGATCCAGGCCGCGGGCGTGGCAGGCTGCAACCATCTCGTTGTAGAGGAGGGTGGCGCCGAAAGAGATGCAGGCGTTGACGGCGTTGAGGGGCGGCCGAGTGGAGCGTCGTTCAAAGGGAAATTCCCCGGGAAGGAAGGTGGCCCAGGCGGAGAAGTAGCGTGCTGCAGCCGCGCCCTCGTACCCGCGGAGTTCATCAAGGTTTACCGAGTGTTTCAGACGTCCGAACAGGTCATCGAGGAAGACGAGGGTGTCCTGAAGACTGCGATCCTCGGGGGCATCCGGTGGGGCAGCGGCCCGACGCGAGGCCTCGAGGCGCTGCAAGACGCGGCGTTGGTTGTAGAGTTTGGCGGTGATGATTCGCCCGGCGGTATGGAGAGCGAACTGGCTGTCGAGCGTTCGCTGGTATTGGAGGAGGCGCGCCGCGCCATGGGCTGGCGTCGCGGGGACGAAGCCACCCAGAAACCGGCCATGGGTATCGAGGTATACGACTGGGATATCGCGCCGGAGGACCGCGCCCATGGCCTGGGATGTGATCTGGACGTTCTCCGCCAGGATGAGGCGATCGAGGTCGCGCAACGGAATCTCACGGAGCAGGGTTTCGTCGCGGGAATCTTCATCCCGACCGATCACCTCAAGGTGTTCGCGGTCGAGGCGGACGCGGGAATCGGGCTGGAGAATGGCGGCGGTGGGCATGGGAATGGTTTGGGACCGGGGCGGTTGCAGTTCAGCGCAGGAACATTTGGGCGGCAGGAAGCTCAAGCGTGAATCGTCCGCGCTCGGGAAGGAGCAGGCTGAGTGTCCCGCCTTCCGGGCCGGCCGTGCGCAGGCGCTTTCGAAGACTGGAGAGAGCGCGGCGGATGTCCTGTTCGTCGACGGTGTCGGTGGTGCAGGCCCCGTGCCTCCAGTCCCCCAGATTTCTGGAATCTGCGTTGCTGCGGAGTTCCTTCTGAAATTCGGCGAGGGGCTCGGGGATCAGGTTGAAATGGCGGAGGTCCGGTTCGCCCCGCTTCGCCCGGCTGATGAGGAACATCAGGAGAAGATGCTCCCTCGGAGCCAGATCGATCCGAAGGAGATTGATATGGAGGGTGGTGCGGGTGGTTTCAATCGTGAGTCGGAGTGATTCACCCGCCTGTCGCCGTACCTGCGTCCGACAGGCCTCGATCAGTCGCGAAAAGGAGCCGACCGGGCGCCCCAGTTCCCGCTGGAAAAGGTTTCGCAACGGAACGAAGGCGATCTCGGCCAACTCGACCCGGGCGTCGGCCGGCGCATGGGTGGTGCCGTCGCGATGCTTGAGAGCCGGGCCGGGTTGCTGAGGAAACCAGAATCCGGGCAGGGTTTCGAAGGGCTCACTCACCAGGACGTGGGTCAATTGATCGGACTCCCGGGCCGCCAGCGTGAAGCAAGCGTAGAGCAGCGCGCCCATGGTCTTGCGTCCGCCTGCCAGCGAACCAATCACCCGGAGATCCGGGTTCGCCACCAGGCCACGCACGGCGTCGAGGATTGCGTCTGCAGCCGCGAGGTTGTCGGTCGGGGTGCGGAGATCGGTCAACTCACGGGACGCGCCGCTGGCCGGTTCGACATCGGTGATGACCTGAACGTCATTCCCGGTGAGCCCGAAGCGGAGGCGTCCGTCGACGTCATGACCCGTTCCATCGAGATTCTGACGCAGCGCTTCCCATGGACTGAGGCCATTCAAATCCGGACTCGGTTCGAACAGTCTACCGAGCTGTCGACGGCCTTCCAGAGTGGTGACGGCGACAACACGGCTTGGAATGACTGGTTCCGGCAACTGGGCCAACGCCCAGATCGTCTCGGTGAGGATCGCCGGCGACATGCCAGTCACCGCCAGCAAGACGACGTCTGGCGATGAATCGTCGAGGCGTGGCGTGGTCGACGGCGGCAAGGTGGCGGGAGATCGGGTAGGCATGATGCAATGATTGGCGAACCGATGACGAAGAATGACGAATGGATGGATGAACGGGGGGGAAGAGACGTCCTGAGACGTTCGACGACGGGATGGGGAGCCCACAGGGGCGGGCATCAGAATGGGTGGGGTATACGGTTTGGTAACCTGCGACGCGCCACGGTTGCCACGCGGAGCGTTGCCAACTCCAGTGCGGTCACTTCGGCGACAGCAACGAAGACAGTCGGGTGTGGAGTTCGTTGGCGAGGACGACGCCAAGTTTGCGGGTGCGGGCGTAGTCTTCTGCCTGGGCAGGGAGTTGGGTCTGTCGGACGACCAGCACCTTTCCCAGGAGTCCGGCGCCGTCGGCTACGGCGGCGATGTCTTCCTTGAGTGTCTTGAGTTCCTTGTCCTTGAGCTCATCGGCAAGGTCTTTGAGTAGATTGTCGGCGTTGCTTGAGATATTGCCCGAGCTGAAGAGTTCCGATCGGAGCCTGTCGACCCGGTCGTCAGCAGCGATGCGATCCTTACAATCGACGATCCAAAGGCGGCCTTTCCAGTTGAAGACGAGGTCGAGTTCGCCGGAGTCATTGCGGTCGTTACTGCGGTTGCGGGACTTGAAGACGACGCCGCGTTGAACACGAGTGGGTCCGGACTTGAGCACGGCGAAGGCCGTGGCGAGTTCGAGGAGATCTCCGTGGCGCGATTTCGGACTGGGCCCGCTGAGATCAAGAAGAGGTGTGAGGAGGGCGAGGCCTTTTTCGAGAGGACGACTGCGCGCCTGCTCCAGAAGCTGAGGCAAGGCGGAAAGCGGGCGGTGGCGGCCGATCTCGGAGAGCGTCAGGGTCTGGCCGTCCAGGGTCACGTCCTCGGCATCAAGTTGGCATTTGAGCAACGCCAGCGGGCTCAATGGGTCGGTAATGTCCGGCAGGACTTGCTCCAAGGGCGCCTGCTTGAGGTCGGATTTTTCGAGATGAAACCGAACGACGCGTTGGCCGTTCTGGTGCGCTTCGATATAGAAACTGGGGTTTCCCGTGCGGCGACACCATTCGACGGCCGCCATCGTGAGGAGCTTTGTGCCACCGGTCAGGTGGAGGCGGCAGTTGTCGGGACCGAGCTCAAACGCTTCTGCGGCCGCGCCAATGGATTCGATGGTTTCCTCCAGATTGGTGGTTTGGATCAGGCGAAGATGAACGTTGTCGGGGGTGAGAAGGCCTTCAGATTCCAGAAATTCCTTGAGCCGCGCTGCGGGGCGATGCGACTGAGGCTGGTCGTCGGTGTGGAGCAGAACGACGACCGCTGGTCGTTCGAGGGCGACAGCAATGACCTGAGGCCAGATCTGTTTCGAGACAAGGGTGAGGAGGGTCATGGGAGGGCTGATGGAACCAGTTGGAGGGCGAGCTTCGACCAAAGTTCGATGTCTGAGGTGTCTTCTGAGTTCAATTCCTCGCGGGTCAGCCACTCGAGTGGGTGGAGTTCGCCGGAGTCCATTGGGATTGGGGTGTCGGTCTTATGCAGAAAGACGGCGCCAAGGTGCACCCGGCCGACTTCGGATGTTGATTCGTGGATGAGGCCCAGGAGGCGGGTGCGCCCCGGCAGTGCAGTCGGAAGTTCCTCGGCGAGTTCGCGGAGAAATCCGTTCCAAAGAAGGGCGTGCCAAGGGTGCCTCAGGTGGGTACCGGACGGTGCGTCGACAGGATTGATGTGGCCGCCGATGCCGAGGGAACGGGCGCCGTGGAGGCGGAACTCGGTGCCGCGTCGGCGATAGCAAGCCCAACGGCCGGAAGGTTCCTGGATCAGCCCGTACGGGATCCATTGCTTGTGGGTGGCATCGGATTCGGCGATGGGACGGGGGAGCCAGACGGGGGCAACCCCTTCCAGAGCGGCGAAGAGGGCGGAGCCATCAAGGGCGATGGCACCGCATGGGGGAAGCCAGGAGGCGGGGAGCGCAGCAGTGGGAGTGCAGAGGACCTGCTCGATGACGGGGGCGGAGATCATGGCAGCAGCGCCGCAGCATCAAATCGGGCGAGCAATGCGGTGCGGAGATCGGGAGTCATGAAGGCCGCTTCGAGAGCGTTGCGTTGGAGTTGGAGCAGGTCGAGTCGGGTCAGCCCGGGGCAGAGTCTGGCGGCGAGCAGGAGGTTGTCGGTAAGGCTGGCGCCGGAGATGCCGATGTTATCGGTGTTCACCGTGGCTCGGATTCCGTCCCGCAGGTACTTGAGCAGGGGATACTGTGATCGGGCAGGGGATCCGGCTGGGTCCGGGCGGGCGGGGGAGCCGGCAATCCAGAATCCGCGAATCTGAAAATTGGCATAGGGGCACATCTCGACGGCAACCCTCCGGTTGGCCATGGAACGTGTGAGTTCGGGGGATTGTGCAAGGCTGAGGGCGTGCCCGATGCGCAGTGCATTGAGGTCGAAGACGGCCCGCCAGATGCCTTCCGCATCATCGTTTTCACCGGCATGGACCGTGAGGGCGAGGCCGCAGCGGTGGATGGCGGTGAATTCCTCGCGGAAATAGTGGGCGCGGGTGGAGACGTCTTCGTAGCCGGCAAGGTCCACACCGACGACTCGGCACGCGTCGGGATCCTGCCAATGTTCGGAAGCGGTGACAGCCAAGGCAAGGTGACGGGAGATGCCGGCGCGATAATCGCCGGAGGACTGGCGGGTGCCGATGAGGAGCAGATTGACGTGGCAGGGAGTCACCCTCGTCCCGGCGGCGTGACGCGCTTCTTCCATGCACTTCTGAAAGGCCTGCTGGATCTCCGCCAGGACATTCCAGGCGGATCGCCCGTCCCCTGCATAGTTTGCGGGTGAGCATCGGATCTCGGCATAGACCACGTTCTGGCTCAGGAGATGCGCGTAGAGACCATCGCATTGTTGGACGAGGCAGCCCGGATCACGGAGGAGCCGGGATCCGTTATTGTCGCCGAGGTGGCGATAAGGTTCGAGGCCGATGGGTTGAGTGGGCAGGGGCCAGTTGGGAGCGTGCTCCAACTCGAGCAGGGCCGGGAGCTTATCGGGGCGCCGGGCGCAGCCTCGAACGAAGTCCAGGTCAGGGCCTTCAGTCGCAAATCCACCGAGATGGCAGTGCAGTTCGATTTTGGGTAGCCGGGCAATCCATTCCCGGTCGGTCTCAGGAGTCACCTCAGCACTCAGCCACAGGAGTTGTTCGTTTGAGGCGGTAGCCAACTCGGTGAAGGGCAGGGACGGGATCCGGTCCCAGGACTCGGTGATCCGGTGGGTCCGGGTAACAACATCATTGAGGTGCTGGCGGAAACCACTGCCACGGGCGGTCGCCCGAAAGGCTCCGTCCTGAGGATTCAGCGTGGAGTCGAGGGGATAGTCCGTTGCGGTGACGCTGCGGAACTGGGGCCAGCCGGATTCACGTCCGAGGCGGATGAAATGCAGATGGTTTTCAACCTGGGCGGCACGGATCTCATCGATGGTACCGGGCAGTTTCAATGTCCCGGTTTTTGGGCAGGAACAGAATGAATCCGCCAAGACATGGAAGACTTCGGCGGCCCCCAAGATTTCAGCCGCCCTGAGCATGGAGGCGGATATCGTCTTGTACCCGCCACTGAGGCAGACGTATCGACGGTTCCGGTCCGGTTCGGCGGCCAGGATCCAGCGATAGAGCACTTCCTCGAATCGAAAATGATCGTCGCTGGAGTTGAGGTCATTGAAGCCTTCGACGCGGGTGATCTGCACTTGAACGTCAGGCGCCTCCGTTTTGAAAAACTGCTGGATCAGCGCCACCTGAGTGTTTGCCGTGGTGAGGACATGTACCGAGCCAAAGGGAATCCCGGGGAAGTAAAACGCCTCGGGCACAATGGCCGGGGCGGTGCCGAGGGAGATGAGGAGGGTGGGTTGCGGCATTTTGGGTGTTGGGAGAACAGGCACGTCGTGGAGGCGGCGGCGGAGTCTAGATAAAGGGCATTAGCGCGGGATCAGCCTTCATGGCTTCGTAGAGGTCGAGAGATACGTCGCGCTCCTGGCCATTCAGGAAAACCCTTTTGCCGGCGGGCCACTTGTGGGCGTCCACAAAGATCACGAGAGCATGCCAACGACCTTGAGCGTCTCGGTGGGGACGAAGCAGGACAGGGGAGGCGAAGCGGCCCTTGGGTCGCTGGCCTGACCTGCCTGAAGCAGAAGCACCAGGTATTCGTTGGCCGATGCTTCTGGAGGATGGGGCCGCATAGGCTCGATAAGGCTTTCGGCGGAGAGCAGGACGGCAGATGGGATGAGGTCAGTCTTCAATGGATATTGGTTTTCGTTCAGGGGAACAGGTAGGTCCAGGCGCCGAGCGCCTTCCACCGTCTTGCGTCCGGCTTCCCATTTAGAAGTTGCTCGGCCCTTTGGAGCTTTGCTGACTGAGTGCCCACTCCTGCTCCCGTCGTGGGTGCAATTGCCAGAAGGCAATAGGCGGCGCCCAGTTGGATCACCTTGAACCGGGTAGGTGACGGGGCGCGGGGACTGATGCCCCCGAACACGCTTTTGTCATTGACGGTGTCGGAAGCGGTTCGCCGGAGCTCAGCGGGTGAGACATTGGCATTGAGGCCGATGAGCGCTACACCGACCCTCGAGAGTCCGAGAGATGCCAGCATCGTTTTGAAGCTGCCTTCGCCGTCTGGAACCCAGTCTCCGTTCGGCCAGACACTTCCGGCAGCGCGATTTGATCGGAGGCCAAGGCAACCGAGTAGAAGCCAGAGTTTGGTGGCCGCCTGTGCCTGGTTCCAGTCGTCGTGGGTACAGCCGACCCAGCGCTGGAGGGTGAGGGTATAGGCGGGGGTCTCGGAGTTGCTGGGGGGGAGTGAAGGGCGGGAGCCTGAGTTCCCGCCGCTCTTATGAGGGAGGATGGCGGCCTTCTCTCCGGAGCTCATTGGACTGCCGCTGACGCGTAGTCCGACCCGGCTTCCGGAACCATTGTTGCCATTGGCGCTACCCCAGACCCGATTGGCGTTCTCGGATCCGCACAGGATGCGGTGCCAGGATCGGATGTGTCCTCGGATGGGGGGGACGCGCATTTCGGCCTGCGGCGCGTCCTTGCCCAAAGCAGTGCCGCTGAAGCACGGCGTGAGCAGCGTGAAGGGGAATTCGATGGTCTTGAGTTGCATGGCGTGGATTACTGCTTTGGGAGCCAGTCCTTCGGGAACCAATCCTTTTCTGCGAGACGCTTCCTCATGTCTTTAAAGTCCTTGCTGGCGAGGGTGCGTTTGAGTTCGTCGAGCCAGGCTTGGTTTTCCGGCTTTCCGAGTAATGAAATCTGGGCTTTGAGCTGATCGAGACGTCCTGGATTGAGGAGGTCGAGGACCCGGCTCTTGAAGGAAGCGGCGTTGGGGTAATCTTGAGCGAGAATGGCCTGGCCTGCGGCTTGGGCCTTGGAGATTTCGATCTCCTTGGCGGTCGCGATTCGGAGTGGAGCCAGATCCGGTTTCGCGGAGATCCCACGGGAGGGGATGGATAGAAACCTGCCATAACCAGCGGCGGTTTTGGCACCTATTCCCGTCTGGGTAAGGGCTTCAGCAATCCAACGCTGGGTCGTGGCGATCAGGTCCCTTGCTTGGGGTGTTCCAGTGCGGACATAAAAGGCGAACCGCCAAATGGTGCCTGGTTCGAAGCAAAGGAAGGTATTGGGAGTGAGCTTGCTGGCTACGGTGCCGTCGGCCGAGTGATGAGGATTGACGATGTCGAGGCCGAGTTTCGGAGGCGTGGTAGGAAAGCCGCCCAGGAAGATGACATTCCCGGCGGCATCGGAACCATCGGCGGAGTTGTCTCCGAGGATCTGGCGAGCAAGTAGCGCGTCCTGGGCGGTAAAGTTCTGGCGCTCGGTGCCCTCGACAGTGAACGGGCGGAAGGATCCGTCGAAGTCGTTGAAATGTTCCGACCAGCAGGCCCAGGTGCTAAGGACGCCTTTGAGGGCGGTCCCGGGGATTACCGGGAGACCGGTGATCCGTTCAGCACTGACGCCGGTGTTTTCGAGGACGCCGGCCCGGCCGAGTTGGAGGAGAAGACGGCTTTCCGCCTTCAGCTCAAGCTCGCCGAAACGTTCGCCGTGCTGGGAGCGGCATCGCCCGAGCCAAGCTTCTCGATCCTTGCATGCTCGACTGAGGTATTTTGCGGAGGCCGCGTCGTACTTCTTGCGAACTTCCTTGAGTGTGGTCGTTCTCGACTCGGCTTGGCTGTCTCCAGCGAAACTCAGCTTGTCGAGGTAGAGCAGCCACGAGTCGCAGCGATTCAAGCCACTCAGAGCTTTCTCCACGGGACGGGTGACACTGGGCATAGGTCAGCTGACGAAGCGTTTGAGGTAGTTGAGGTAGGCGAGAGCCTCCGCGGTGGCGCGGCGCAGTTTGGTGGCGTCTCCTCCGGCGAGTTCCTCCACCAGATCCATCGCAGATTCGGCATTACAGATTTTGAGGGTGTGGAGGTGTTTAGCGATGTGGTCCAGGATGAGTTGGGCACCCTGTTGTTTGGGCCCATTTCCATTGGCCTTGGTTTCTACCGCGTACGCACCGGCGGCCAGAAGGCCGGCGGCTTTGATGATCATCGGGAAACCGCTCAGGGCATTCTGGCCAAGTACCATTTGGGGATCGCGACAGGCCGCCAGAGCATTTTGTGCGCGGATCTGGGCAAGGTTTTTCACGGCAGTACCTCTCGCTTCGTATCGCATTGTCCGTGCCCCGTGGTTTCGTCGCCGCCGATCTGGAGGATCGGCGGATTCTTTTCAGGAAGGAGTTCGGCGAGCATGAGGTTGGGATCCTGGGTTTCCGGGGTGATGATGCGTCGGGGTGGAAGGACGGTAAGAATGCTATAGAAGACGGTTTCACAAGGCACATTCTCCTGATTGAAGAGCGCGCCGCCGTCGACGGTGCGGGTGGCGGGGTCGATTTTGATGCGGGTGACGACCTCGGTGCAGGTGTTGACGAAGTGTTGGAAGTTTTCGTCGTGGATGATCGCCAGGCGTTGGAGCAATGAATTGGACCAGAGCGGGTCGGAACAGATTTTCGCCAGAACCTGGGCGACTGCGGTGACTTCGGCTGCTTCGGCAGGCAGGGTCCCGAGAGCGTACTCTTCGAGAACGATCTCGGCCTTGCCCGGAATCGTCAGTTCAGAATTGCCGGGGACGATGGCGCGGTCGACGGAAGGACGGGGAATTTTGAACTTCATCCCTGAGTCGCGCTGGAAACGCTCAAGGGCGGCAGGACAGGTGATCCAGGCGAAGCAACCGGCGAGGGAGCGGACGGGAAATGCCAGGAGCTTGCCCTCCATGATTTGCAGGCAACCGGCGTTGCTCACCTGCTTCTTGCCGGAGTCGTCCTCGATGGTGTCGATCGCGCCGAACAGGACTTTCGCCTCGGGAGGAAGATCGCCCTTGCGGGCATCGCCCCAAGTGGTGCGGGCGTGCTGGAGGAGGACGCCCTTGAGACTGCTGGCTGGGATGACGGGGAAGCTGGTGATGCGTTCGCGCGCGATCGGGAGATCGACCACGTCGACCGAAGTTCAGCTCCCGACGTGGAGCGGGGAGCGGGTGTAGAGGGTGAGGAGATGCCGTTTCATGAGGTGACTGAGGTCCGGGTATTAGGGTTGAAAGCAGGAATTGGCCAAGTCATGGAGATCCATGGAGGTCGGATGCATTTTGAGGGCGAAGCTGACGAGGCCGTAACCGCAGCCCTTCTCGCCGTAAAAGTCGGAACGGGGTTTCCAGTGGAGTTCTTGGGCGAGGGCCTTGGCGGTGGACTGATTTTCGCACAGGAAATAGAAGACACCGCCCTCGGGCACGGCGAGTTGAGTGGGTTTGGCGCGCCCTTCGACGGTGTCGAATCCAGAGACGGTGCGGGGTTTGCCGAGGCACCAGGAAACGAGTTGGGCACGTCCGGGCAGGGGCAGGCAGACGCGACCTGGAGCGAGGGGGCCTGCGGGGCGATCCTTGAGGGAATCCAGGCACCATCCGGGAAGGCTTCCGTGGGAGAAGATGGCGGGGGTGACGAGGACCCATTTGAGCAGGACGGGTCCATCGGTCTGCGGAGGAGTGGGCGGGATTGCGAGGGATGCCAGCGGATCCGAAGTGGGATACGCTTTGAGCTGGGCGAGGCGGAACTCACCTCCGAGGAGCAACCATTCCAGGCGGTGGAGGTGGTCGCGCTCGCGCTTTCGAGAGGCGGCTTCCGCACCTTGAGATCCGGCCGGATCGGCGATCTCAGCCCACACCATAAACCGTGTGTCCTTGTCGGGCCGCAGATAGGAGCCGGCGTAAAGTTGTCCGGATTCTGAGGCGGCGGATTCGGGATTGATCTGCACCCCGACGCGGTGTTCGGCGGACCAGAGTTTGCTGGAGGGAATGGGGCTGAACCCTGGATTTGACTTCTCAGTGCTTCCGGTGAGGTAGGCATGGAACTGGGAAACGTCCCACCAGCCTTGGAGCTGTGCTTTCTTGTCGGGAGGGGTGGTGGCCGTCGGGAGACAGAGGGGTTGGAAGTTGGCAGTGGCAACCGCGCGATTTGGTGCGGATTCCTTGGGGGATCTCCAGAGCTGAAGTCGCACCAGTTGGCCGGAGGGGTCCAAGGCGACATCCAGCGGGATGGGCAGCAGGAGGTGGCGCTCCTGATGCCATGGCAAGGGGCCGAGGGTACGCAGGGAGCGGAAGGACTTGGTGGCGATGAAGGTCTTTCCATCATGTCTACTGCCGTGCCAGTTGCCGTTCCTGGTGGCGGCGCGGGGTCGGCCTTCGACGGACTTGCCGGATGCGACTTCTCCGGAAGCACGGAGCAGGCTTGCCCGGAAGGCTTCGTGAAGGGTGCTGGGGAAGGGGAGCCGGCAACCGGCTCCACTGCCCTGGCCTGCGGACATCGGGATGGCGTCCCGGAAGAACAGGATGTCGTCGGGTTGGATCAGGCGGGGTGTCATGGGCCGGTTGGATTTTGGCGATTGCGGCATCGATTCAGGAAAGCCCAGGCGAGCCAGAAGTGGAGGAAGTCGCGCGGTGGGAGGGCGGTGGTTAGGGCATCGATCCAGTTCCTGGAAAGATCCCGAGCTTTGGCGGGCTTGCATCCGCCCTGTTGATGGAGGACGTGACGAAGTTCGGCTTCAACGGAATCTCGGAGCGGGTCGGACCAAGCTTGAACATAACTGGCACCATTCCAACCGCCGCCGGTGACCACGAGAGGCTTGACCAAAGCGGCATACCGGTAGGCGAAGCGGCCGCTGAGGTCGTGAAGGTCTGCCTCCAATTCGGACCAGACGGCGATCACGTTTTGATTCCATTTGGCGGAAAATCCGACCGCTTCGCCGGAACGTTTGAGGACTTGGAGCGAGAAGGCACCCTTGTCGGGGACGGCCTTGGCGGATTTCTCGGCGTCGCGTGCTGCCTGGATGGTGTCCTGCATGGGTGATTTCACGTGGCCAATGGCGATGCCGACGGAGACAGACGCCTTGGGCCCCATCACGAGAAGGGGCCAGTTGGGTTTGAGATGGGAGGCGCGTCCGACGTCGGCCCGTTCGGACCGTCTGAGTTGGAGGAAGCCCCTGGGGTGTTTGTCGATCTGTCCTGAAAAATGGAAAAGGTCTTTGAGGACCTTCTTCACCCGGTTCGGCGCGCAGGCTTCTGGATCATCGGGGTGGAGACCGCGGAAGGCGAGTTGGAGGGCGTGGGCGCAGTCAAGGGCATTGGCGGCGGGGAGCATCGCGAGGACATCGTCGCCGCCGGCATAGATCAATTGGCCGCTGAAGGCCCTCACGATGGGACCTGCGCAGTAGAGGCTGAAATTGGAGAGGGCCTCGGAAAGGGCTGCTTGATACCCAGGCGACAAGGGCCGCTGGACCGCATCGGCGGTGGGCAGACCGGACTTGGGCCCAGGCCAGTGCTCCTTGAGATACTCCTGGGCGCGTCCAGCGAGGCTGTTCAGAAGCGGGGCTGCCTTCGTCCCACTGAGCCATTGCCCCATGTCGTCGCCGTCCATGGCGAGGACAGCGTAGTAGATCTCGGCGTCGTCTGAATCCATCGCATCG
>JBDNHZ010000524.1:0-2021 GCA_041688515.1 Verrucomicrobiota bacterium | reverse complement strand
TCGTGCGGCCCGGGCGATGCCTCGGGATGATACTGAACACTGAAAATGGGTTTGGTCTTGTGACGAAGTCCTTCGACGGTCTGGTCGTTGAGATTGATGCGGTTGACCGACACCTCCGTGGGCAGTGACGCGGGATCCACTGCAAAACCGTGGTTCTGGGCGGTGATTTCGACCCGGCCCGATTCCAGATCCTTCACCGGCTGATTGCCGCCGCGATGGCCGAACTTGAGTTTGTAGGTTCGTCCGCCCATCGCCTGCCCGAGGATCTGATGGCCCAGGCAGATGCCGAAAAGGGGCAATCCCGAATCCACCAAAGAGCGTACTTCACCGACGATGCCGCCCAGGGCCGCCGGGTCGCCCGGACCGTTGGAGAGGAAGATGCCGGCCGGTTTGTACTTCAGCGCCTCGGCGGCGGTGGTGTGCGCGGGGAGGACCTGCACCCGAAATCCCTTCTGTCGCAGTCGCCGGAGGATGTTGTACTTGATGCCGAAATCGAAGGCGACGATCGGGATGTCCGCCGTCGGCATCGGCAGGCGGGCTTCCCTCGGCCGGCTCTCGGCCGTCGTGGTTCCCTGCAGGAGCGTGAATGCCGGACTCTGCGAGTCGTCCGGGTCCCAGGCGAAGGCCTCGCGGTGGGTCACTTCGGAGACATAATCGCGACCCTCCATCCCGCCCCAGGCCTGCGCACGGGCGATGGCTTCAGCATCGTCCAGTCCTTCAGTGGAAAGCGTTCCCGGCATGGCACCCGCGACTCGGATCCGACGTACCAGTGCCCGGGTATCGATCCCATGGACACCGGGGATTCCGTTGTCAGCCAGATAGGAGGCGAGATCCTGGTCCGCACGCCAGCTCGACACCACGGGCGACAGTTCGCGCACCACCAACCCGGAAACGTGCGGGCGCCACGACTCGACATCGACCCGGTTGACCCCGTAGTTGCCAATCTGCGGGTAGGTCATCGTGATGATCTGCCCGCGATAGGAGGGATCCGTCAGGATCTCCTGATATCCCGTCATCGACGTATTGAAGCAGACCTCTCCAACGGAGGTGGTGCGGGCACCGAAAGCGGTGCCGTGAAAAACGGTTCCGTCGGCGAGGGCAAGAACGGCGCGAGTACTCATGTCGTCACGTGGAGGCACCGGACCTGATGCGGCCGGCACCCTGCAAACTGGCGCGAAGTATGCGGAGGGAAGGGGCGCGGTCAAACGTGGTTTCCATCGGGTTTGCAATCTGGGCGCATCTTCGCGTCATGACCGCACGGCGGGAAGGCGCGACCAAGGCGGGGGCGGAAGGACGATTTCCCTCTCAAGATTCGAGTCGTCTCCTGGCCCTGCGATGGCGAGGGGAGGCGGCGCCCGGTTGACTCCTCCTCTCGCCTGCGAGCGTGACGTCGTGGCTGCATCCCGGGCATTCTTTGCCGATGGAAGCACTTCCCCGGACCCGCAGCTGTTTCGTCTGTGGCACGGAGAATCCCCTGGGTCTTGATCTCGGCGTCTGCACGGAGCAGGGCCGGGTCGAGGTCCGCTTCCAGTTCCGCCCGGAGCACACGGGTCTTGCGCAGACGGTTCACGGCGGACTCGTGTCCACCGTGCTGGACGAGTTGATGGCTTGGGCCTGTGGCGTCGCCACCCGGCGACTGGCCTACTGCGCGGAGTTGACCGTGCGCTTCAACCGTCCGGTTGGCCCGGGAATCCCGGTCATCGGCGAGGGAGAGTTGGTTGAGAATCGGCGGGGCCGGCTGTTTCTGGCCCGCGCCGAACTCCGGGACGCCGATGGCAATCGGTTGGCGGAGGCGACCGGCAAGTTCATCCCGGTGCCGGACGAATTGCAGAGTCGGGTTCTCCAAGATTTCACCACCGATCCGGATCGCTGGCTGGATCGACACCTGGGTCGACCGTCATGAAATCGGTCCGGACGAAACAGAGGGTGGAACACCAAAGGTGACGGGGACTCCCAGGGCGGACTGAAGGCGGGCAAGGTATTCGCGGCGGGGAATCTCGATCGCCCCCAGCGCCCGGGTG
>JBDNHZ010000523.1:0-4616 GCA_041688515.1 Verrucomicrobiota bacterium | reverse complement strand
CCAAGGATACTCCTGCCAGCATCAAAACAGGGATGCCTAACGCCGGTAGGTTGCCCTCGCGCCACCGGACTGCAGACGACTGGAAACTGAACACCGGGGTATGGGTCCCGGGCCCACCGCGGATTGGGTCGAATGCAATGCCGCCCACCAACTCCCATAAGCGTGCGCCAATGCCTACGTCTTCGCCGCGCGGTGCTGGAAAGTGTGTAACCAGCAAAAGCTCTTCGTTAGTCGTCCCGTTTACCCCGTGGCCAAATTCGCTGGCGCTTCCAAACCGAATATGATTGGTCCACGCGCACAAGAGCACTGGACCGAGGAAGAGGACCACTGCTGCCATCCACCGGATAGCCTGACACCGATTGCGAAAAACTCCGCAAGCGCAAGCCATTGCACCAAACACCACGCTGGTAGGGCGCACGAAAACCATGCAGCCACCCAACAGGCACATGGCGATCAAAGAAGGCCATCCGCCACTCCTCAGGTGGATCAGAAGAAGGGCCGAGACTGCCAAGCCGGTCAGAGTAGAGTAAGCGACAGTCTCCTCATACACTTCGAACTTCGAATCCATCAGATGGAACAAACCACCACAAACGAGCACGACGATCGGCAGCCGGACACATGAAACAAGGCGCTCCTGGAGTCCGAGATGAGCGTCACCCGGTAGGCGAATACCAGTTCGCATGATCGCCGCACCATACAAACCCAGGACAGCACAAAGCGCGAGTCCAAACGCGAGGCGATCCTGGACAAGCTCGCCGGGAGATCCCGTGACCAAAATCGAAACCGCAAGAAGGTAGCCAGAAACGCCAAGCCCCAAGACCTGTTGAACTCCTCCCTCTCCAGCTACATGGTCGACCTCGATGTCACGGATGTCATCCCCGATGCAGAGGGAGCCATCCATGAAAGCCAGTGCCTGACGATGAAGTACAGGCGTGTAGACCGTCGTCAGGTGTGTTCCTCCGGCCCACAACCCCGTCAGGGTGACATATCCGGAAGACCAGAGCACTGCAGAGGCCATCCAAGGCAGGCTCCGCCGTAACCAACCCGAGATCGTCCCGATCACAGAAAGCAAAGGTATCGAACGGGTGATATAAGGCGATTGAACCCTAGGCCGCCAACGGAGGCTTTACGTCCGCTGGCGGCTTCATCCGCACAGGTTTCTCAATCCATCATTAAGGATTGTTGCATTGGGTCATGAGCACCAGAGTCCCTTGGGAAGTGGCTCCGTCAGGTACTTGGCATAAGCAACCTACACTGCTAAAGTATATGTTCGGGGGAGGCATGCACTCCCCATTGAATCGTGACGCGGTCACACCAGGCGCAGCCACGGCACTGGCTAAAGGATCACAAGCACCTTGCCAGTTAGGCTGAAATTTGCACACCTTGATCGCTCCAGAGAACGTGACAAAGGTGCATGACGACTCGCAGATGCAAGGATAATTTCCGTCGGGAGTCCTTGGGGCGAACGCCCGGCACCGATCTTCCTGCATGGGCGCAGCCTGCAGGCCCGCGACCGCACAGAGGATCGGGGCAAGTATTAAGTTTCGCATAATGAACTTCATGGCTGCTATTGGGTTATCTTCTTTTTCTCCGCCAGAAGACGAAAGCGGTTATGGGAAGGCCAACACCAAGTCCCAACATCCCATAAATCCTTAGCTTCACCTGCAAAACCGGATCGAGCGAAGCCTTGGACAGCTTGCCATTGTACAGGGCTACCAACTTGGGATCGGAGGGCTCCCGAACATCGCAGCTGGGTTGGGCATATTGAATGTAGTCAACGGCCTTGCGCGCATGTCGAAATCGGTGATCCACGACACCAAAGTTTTGGTGCGAGCGCACGGCCTCCGGCAACACGAAATCCCCAGTTGTCACCTCCCCAACAATCCGGCCCTGAGCAACCACGTTTGTCACCTGCTGCTCGTCCTGCCGAAGCTCGAAGGATTCAAAACGGAACTCCGAAGTCAGGGCGATTCCGTCCACTTCCTTTGAGTTCACAGCCACCAATCGGGCATGGACGCTCCCGTCCCGAATCAGGATCTTTCGGGTAAACGCAGCCTTCATCCGCCCCGGATCTGGAGTCTCGCGCCCAATGGTCACCGAAAGCGGCGAAGCCTTCATCCGCTCGTGAGAAACGATCAGTTCCAGACTCTTCGGGAGTCCCAACGAATCGGAGAAGGTCTGTGTCCTGTCTGAGAAGCCATACGCCGCCAGATCCCCACGTATCGAGTTGACTACTGTGGGAATCACCCGATCAGGAATCTTGAGAAACGGCCCGGAACACCAGGCCATCCATGCCAGATTCACCACATAGAGGTCGACTGGATGGAATCCGGGTGTCACCACCATCATCACAGGACCACCCTCCTTCGGAAGATCGGCGACCGCGCCCGGAAATCGCTCCAGCAGCGCCGCGTCCTGGTGCAGGATCACGGTATACTTCACCACATTGGTGCCGTCACAGACAAGGATCACCTCGGCATTGGCCATCGACGGAAACCTTATCATCCAACGATGATTGGCAGGATCGATCACGATAATCCCGCCAATGCTTGCCTGTCGTTCCTTCGGTTTTGGACTGGCAATCGTGTGGATGTATTGGGTGGTGTCGATGACAAAGCCGAAATGGATGGGGGAGGCCACGCAACCCAGCGCTGTTGTCAGCGACATGAGGATCAGGTTCTTTTGCATCGGAAGTTTTGGAGAAGGTGCGTGAGTATGCCTATGGATGAGGAGAAAAGCAGGGTTCCAAGGACAACCACCGCGAGAGCGTTAAGCCAACCAATTCTCAGACTGGGCCAGAAGCCCAGACATCCGCAGGAAGCATCTTCCGGAAGGAAGCTCATATGAATCGCCCTGCCCAGCGCCATCATCCCGCCTAACCAGAGGGTTGCCACGAATGTTGGCAACCTCGGCCCAGCCCAAAGCGCTCCAAGCACCACCGCAAACTCCAACGCAGAAATCGCTATTTGCTGCGCAATGGGAGGCACCGGGAACAATGAAGCCGCCCGCACCACCCTCACGTCCTCACCTGCGATAGCAACACTGGCCCATTTGGCAGCGGCCGAACCAGCCAACAGCAGCACGATCAACGCGTGCGACACCCACCGAATGCGCTCTCCCGTACTCACGCCCAATGGTGACTTGGGTAAGGAGACGGAAGCGGGAATCATGGTTGAGCCCCTTCGTCCTGCGAAAGCTCATAAGTCCGGACCCACTCCGTGGCCTTTATGAATCGAACACTCCCATCGCAGAACTGCACGTTGGATCCGGTCACTCCGTGATTTCCTTCAGCCCGCGGCCGGTTGAATTCCGACTGGGAATCGCCATCCAGGAACAGGAAGACCGACGACGGCCCCACGGCCTGTCCCTGCATGCCCAACCCCCTGGATCTCCGCGTGTAGGGGGCAAGGGATCCAGCCGTCTTCTGAATTCCAGGGGTATCCACGACCTTTCCATCCACCAGCACCGAGGTCTTAAGACCTCCATTGTAGTTCATGAAACCGTAGACCTCATAGCTGGACCCGGTGCCGGTCCGGCTACCTGCATAGTCGATCATTCCATGCAATGCTCCCGATGCCTGCCAGACCCTGGATATCTCGGATTCGTTCAGCGTGTTTTTTGCCGCTGGGCATAGGAAGGGTTTGACCGTCTTCACATAAGGATAAGCCCAGGATTGGTTGTCATCGTTGTCAGACCGGGTGTCCGAGAAGGCCTGCCTTGAATTCTCGCCCGAGTACATCGTTGATGCGATGCCCAGTTGGCGGAGTTTGTTGAGACAGGAGACGCGTCGGGCTCGGGCAATCGCTGAGTGACTGGAGGAGCCGACCAAACCAGCGAGCACACCTATAACCGCGGTGGTCACCAAGAGCTCAAGCAGTGTAAAGCCTTGCTTGGAGCTCCAGCTTCCGCGCTTCAGGACCGGAGCCTGATCCGAGTCACAACGAGTTTGTGGATTCCTTAGATTTGAAAGGTTCGACTCACTCATGGGTCGGTCTGCGTTACAGAGATCTCCAAAGTCGGTCAACACATTTTCTGGGAATTGAAGAAAATATTTCAAAGTCCTCCTGCTTTACCCAGGTTCCCACCGGGGGAATCCTGGAACCCAACCGATCCACCCTCAGCGAACCAGCGTCGCCCGCCCCCAGTCTTCCGGACGCCCTTGCACGCCGTGGGACAATGGGTCAGTTGTCACTATTGGCACACCAATCCTCCGTCCGTTCTCGGACCGCTGAGCTTTTGCCTCGCAATCTGCGGAACGAGTTCGATGGTGCAGTGTACTAACCCCTTTCGCGCCCTGCGGCCAGTACGGCAGCGGACGCTGCACGCACTGCTATGAAGTGCGTCAAGCACGGCTTTGACCTGGGTGCGGGAATGCTCACGACCCGGGCGTGGGATCGGCTCAACCGGCTGTCTTCCACCCACTCCCAGGCTTTCCTGAACTCGACCAATGTCGGCAACGCCGTCGGATACGCCTACGGACACAACCCTGCCAACCAGCGAACCCGGGCGGACCTGGCCGATGGCAGTTACTGGACGTACCAGTACGACAAGCTGGGACAGGTCATCAGCGGCAAGCGCACTTGGGCGGACGGAACCCTCATGGCGGGACAGGACTT
>JBDNHZ010000064.1:0-1929 GCA_041688515.1 Verrucomicrobiota bacterium | reverse complement strand
TTGATCCCGTCCTCAGGACCGGCGGAAGCCGGCGTGCGCTATTTCGCTCCGGACGGTACCGGAAGTGGCATTACCGTCGATTCGCCGGCAGATTTCACTCAAGAAGCCGTGCGGGGCGCGATCAACAGCGTCTATTATTCCAACCCCATTGATCCGGAAGTGTACCTCGTCTTGGCTAGTGGCACGTACAACGTGAAGCCTATTACGCTCACCTCCATCTCGTCGACCGTAGCCCATCTCATTAACGCAGGCGTCCGTCTCCGCATCTCCGGAACCCCCGAAACATCGGGACCGACCCCGAGCCCCACTACCCTTCGACTGATCGATAACCTCGAGGGCACGAGTCCCGAGTACTACGGGTTCTGGAAGGTGAACGTTCTCGATATCCAGCAGATCGCCCATCTGGAGATCTCAGATCTCACCATTGACTGCAATTTCCGCGGTCAACCCAACCATTCTTCGGCCAGCGCCACCCACCCGGGCGCGGTTAGCGGTCTCAAGGTGGAGTCCGAGACCGGCCGACTTTGCCTATGGCAACTACCAAAACTACACGAACGACGCGGCCTCCAAACCGGTCCAGAACGCATCCCTGATCCTCGGCCGAACCGAGACCTGGAATCCGACCTTCCTTTTGCTCGACGGAAAGAATCACACGCTGAACAACAACTGGATCACCACCCAACCGGCCGACCTCTTCTCCGAGAATCCGACAGCGCGCTTCTTCGCCTTCATTCGGCATCGGGGGACTCTTGATCAAGACAGCCTGAGCCTTAGCGGCAACAAAGTGTCAACCCAAGCGTGGTCCTTCCCGACAGGCGCAGGAAACCAGGAAGGCGTGGACACCGATGCGCTGCGCTACACCCCCACTCCCAGTAACCCTAACCCAATAGGGCCCTGGCCCGCACGGACGGTCCCTCAATCTCCGGCACCGTTCTCGACCGGCTATACCCGCGATGGCAAACCAGGACGACTTTTCCCGGTCGTTCTTTCAGGGAACTGGATCGGCGCTCAGGAGGTCAGCGTCGCCGGTCCTGTTTTTGAAGCAGGTGTGGTCAAGCTTCAATCCCGACTGATCCGGCACCGGACTGCTGGCTCCGGCAATCAGGGAACTTTTTCAGAATCGCTCTACAGTGACATCCGTTTCAAAATTGTTCGCGGGCCGAACATGGGCGCCACCTTCACATTGCAGAACGAAGTCGTAGCTGGAAGTCAGACGGGCAAGGTCCTGGCCCAATACACTCCCAATGGCAATCCTGGGGTCGATGTCGTCCTCGCCTATGTCAAAGGCCCCTTCAATACCACGGACGACTTTAGCCGGGACGATGACTACTGGTCCTGTACCGAAGTCATCCACAACCATGCCGTCAGCTTCGTCTTCCAGGAGCCCGATGTCGCCAATGATCGAATCGGTGCCAACGGTTGGTTCACCCTGCATCGCCGCGTGCACTCCGGCAATCTGCCGCAATCCAGCGTCCAGTTGAGATTCTACACGTCTGCCGACGGCCCGGCGGTCGTCCGGCCTGCCACACCCACGGTGGACTTCACCCTCCGCACCGACGCGGGAGCGATCGTTCCAATCAATGCTGCCGGTCTGGCGACGGTGACCCTGCCGGCAACTTCCGGAACCTCTTCCCAGAAAGTCCGCTTCCGCATCACGCCCGTCGTGGATTCCCTTTCAGAGTTTGAAGCCGCCTATGTCCAGATTCTCGACCGTCAGACCAATCCCGATTTCCCTACGGCCGCCTATGGCACCGGGCCGCGGGGTGATTTCGTCGCCGCCTCGACAGGCGCACCGGATGCCGCAGGCATCCTGATCTTTGATGGGCCCCCATGGCGGGTAGGGCGACTGGTTCACAACAGCGTTCTGGCCGGCACCTCCAGTCACTACGCCGGCTACGCAACCGGCGTCACCGGCCGCAACCTGGATCC
>JBDNHZ010000522.1:0-1184 GCA_041688515.1 Verrucomicrobiota bacterium | reverse complement strand
GGGATTCCAAGGGGAGTCGGGCCAGTCGAGGAGGTATTTCTCCAGATCGAGCATGTGCTCCTTGATCATGGACTCCGTCGGTTCGGAACCGGGGCGCGCGGAGGTGCGCAGGCGGCTGCAGAGTTCCTCCAGGCGTTGGGTAGCGAGGACGGGAGGTTCGTTGGTGCCGATGGGACGGAAGAGGAGTCGGGTGACGGGCGACTCGATCCGGGGCGCCGCCATGGCGGGCTGGGTCCAGGCGATCCCGAGCAGGAGAAGGGACAGGAGCCATGCTGGACAACAGCCGAAGGAACGGAGGGTGCGGTGGATCCAGTTGGAGGAGGCTGGATCGATGCCCGGTGTCAGGAGCCTGTCCATGTCCGTCCGGTCACGGGGCATTGGGGCGCGGGGGCGTGCTCATATGCCAATATAGCTTGGATGCCCGGCGGTGAATCGGAAGGCAAGCAGTAAGCCGGGAGTCGCGGGAGAATTCTTGGGATCAAGCCTCCGAGGCGACGACGGAGGAACTGGGTGATCTCCTCCGGTTTGTGTTGTCGGGAGGGATGGAGGACTCGTCGCAGTTTCCCGCGGGAGGTAGCAGGGAGGGTTTACAACCACGGCCCAGCGGACACGACGTGGGGCGGTGAACCGGTCGGTCGTTGCAGCCGTTGCGTCGTGGTGGTTTAAGACCGTGTTCCGTGTGGGGAACTCCCTCTGGTCTCGAGCGAGTACCGGCGGGCCGCCTGTACCCCCGCATGGGGTCCCGGCTTTAGCCGGCTTGACGAACGTATTCACGAGAATCGCAATCCCAGCCCACTCTCTCGACGTGGCGGTCATCTACGTCAGGATTCCGCGCACGACTTCTCCCGCCACGTCGGTGAGGCGGTAATCGCGTCCGGTGTGGCGATAGGTCAGGCGTTCGTGGTCGAGGCCCATCAGGTGAAGAAGCGTGGCGTGGAAGTCGTGCACGTGAACGGGATTGCGTCCGACGTGGATTCCGTGGTCGTCGGATTCGCCGTAGACCGTTCCGGCGCGCCAAGAGGAGAAAATCCATTGATGATGTTCGCGGCCGCGGGAGTAAGCGCCATTCGGTGGGAGGCAATGGGGTCAGATCTATCCTTTTGACATTTCATCCAGGAGCGGTTTCACAAAGCCACTCCGCCCAGTTTGGTCCGGGGCCCGCTACCAGAACCTCCGGATGCCTT
>JBDNHZ010000063.1:0-6697 GCA_041688515.1 Verrucomicrobiota bacterium | reverse complement strand
CATGAACGCGTCGCCGACATCCGCCCCCCTCTGCGTCTTGTAGTGAAGACTGTTTTTGCGGTGCAGGATCGAACTCTTCAGCAGGCGCTCGGTTTGGTTGTTGTCCAGTGGTGCTCCCGGCACCCGCAAAAATCGGGTCAGGGTCTCCCATCGATCCAGCAGGTAGGCAATAGCCCCTCCCAACGCCGAGTTGGGCTCCACCTTCTTCTGGTCCATTGATTCCTGAAACTCCTTCCGGAGCTTCTCCAGCACCGGCTCGCTCCAGGCCTTGTGTCGCTGGATTCGGATCGATCTCCCGCCTGCTTCGAGTCCGTCGCACACAATCCCCGTCGTTCGGAATTGTCACCCAAGGCGGAGGGTGGCCACCGCGCTTCGCAGGCTTGCCGGCGATAATTGTTTCGGCCTCTTGCCAAGTCGCCGGATTCGTGGCCCAGCGCTGGCGGTCATAGCGGGGCGTCCTGCCCGCATGGCATGATCCCGATTGGATGTGAGTCCCGGCGTTTGCCGGCGGATTCACCCGTTCCCCGCACACCCAATCCAAGGAAGCATCATGCCCAAAAACAAGTTGGTCGATTTCCGCGCGGTCCGGGAGGCCGTCTCGATGGAGCGAATCCTCGAACACTACGGCCTGCTCGAACCGATGAAGCGGAGCGGCGACAGTCTCAGTGGATGTTGTCCTCTGCACCAGGGTTCGAACCCCACCCAGTTCCGGGTCAGCATCAGCAAGAACCTCTGGAACTGCTTCGGGCAATGTCGTCATGGCGGTAACGTCATCGACTTCATCGCTCGCAAGGAAGGTATCAGCGCCTACGCCGGCGCCCAGAAGGCCATCGAGTGGTTCCAGTTGCCGCCGGAGCAGGTCTACACCGAGAAGTCGGATGACAAACCGCCGGTGGCACGGAGTTCTCCAGAACCCTCGGTGCGCTCAAAGCCATCGGCCAGGTCGACCCCAACACCGCAACCCTCACCGGAAACGACGAAGTCGACCACCGGGCCCAATCCGCCCCTCAAGTTCCGACTGGAAAAGCTCCAGCAGGAACATCCGTACCTCATGGAACGAGGGCTCTCGCCGGAAACCCTCGCGGAATTCGGCGTTGGCTTCTGTTCCAAAGGCATGATGGCCGATCGCATCGCCATCCCGATCCGCGACCCGGACGGCCAGGTGGTCGCGTACGCCGGTCGTTGGCCGGGCGAAGCCCCCGAAGGCACGCCCAAGTACAAGCTTCCGCCCGGATTCCGAAAATCCCTGGAGCTCTTCAATCTCGACTCCGCTCGCCGGGAGCCGACCGAAACACCGCTCATTGTCGTCGAAGGTTTCTTCGACGCCATGAAGCTCGTCGAACTCGGGCATCGCAAGGTCGTCGCTCTCATGGGCAGCAGCCTTTCGACTGCTCAGGAGGAACTGATCCGACGTCACACGACACCGGACAGCCGGATCCTCGTCATGCTCGACGAAGACGAGGCCGGCCGAGCTGCCCGCGACGACGTCGCCACCCGACTTGCGCGATTCGCGTTCGTCCGGATCCACGCCTTCGAAGAAGAAGGCCGACAACCGGAACATCTCAACGCCGAGGAACTGTCGTTGTTGCTCGGCCCAACCAAGGACCAACACCCATGAACCCGAAGTTCCCTTTCGGCCGGTTGGTCGCCACGCCTGGAATCATCCGGGAAATTCCAGCCGAGGAAGTCCTCCTGGCACTCACCCGACACGCCCAAGGCGACTGGGGCGAAGTCGATGCTGAAGACCGCAAAGCCAACGACAACGCCCTGCGACAAGGCACCCGCCTGGTCTCCGCGTACACGAGCCTCGCCGTCACTCGCTTCTGGATCATCACCGAAGCCGACCGTTCCTCCACCTGTATCCTCCTCCCGGAGGAATACTGACCACACAGCCTCTCCCTCGCGGGGGGGCTCTTTACTTGGGCAAGTCACGACCCAGACGGCAGAGCGTCCAAATCTGCCAAGGATGCTGGTTCTTGTGGTGGAGAGAAATTCAGACGCGGGCGATCTGTTCCAGACTCGCCAGCGGCGTGAGCGTCATTCTACCGTCATTGCAGTTCCGATGGCCACCGCAGACCAAGTCAAAGCATTGGTGAAAAGTCACTCTGAAGGTGACGACGACCGCTTTTACTCCGTGGCCATGCAGGTGGCGGCGAATGAAGCTCGCAAAGGCCATGCGGATTTCGCCGCTGAACTGCGCGATCTGATCGACCGACTCAGAGCCCGTTCTGCCGCTCCCATCGGAGGGGCTGTCCCTATACCGATGGCCAAGCCCCACGGCGAATTGGCTGACCTGCTGGCCGTTTCGTATCCCGAAACGAGGCTGGTAGACATGATTCTTGCGGACGGTTTGCGGGAGCGGTTGCAGCGTGTCCTTGACGAGCAGCGTCAGATGGGGCTTTTGAAAGGCCATAACCTCCGCCCCCGCCAACGGCTCCTCCTCACCGGCCCTTCGGGTTGCGGGAAAACGATGACCGCCTCGGCTCTAGCCGGCGAACTGGGAATCCCCTTGTTCGTGGTGCGCCTGGACGGCTTGATCACCAAGTTCATGGGAGAGACCACAGCTAAGCTGCGCCTGATATTTGACGCGATGGAACGGACGAGAGCTGTCTACCTCTTTGACGAGTTCGATTCTATTGGGACTCACCGAGGGAACGGGTCAGACGTGGGAGAGATCCGGCGTGTGCTCAACGGGTTCTTGATGTTCATTGATGACTATTCAGGGACGAGTCTCATCGTAGCGGCGACCAACCTCGCGAAGAGCCTCGACACCGCCCTGTTCCGGCGCTTCGACGATCTGATCGAGTTTCAACTCCCGGACAAGGCGCTTTTGGAAGAGACCATGCGACGTCGGTTGGCGGCAACGCCTGGCAAGGTACGGGTCAATTTTCAAAAAGTTAGCGCGGAAGCCGAAGGCATGAGCTTTGGCGAGATCGTGAAGGCTTGCGACGAGGCAACCAAGGAATGTCTGTTGCGCAACCGTTCGGAACTCAAGACCGATGACCTTTTGCGCTCAGTCTTGGAGCGGCGGAACTTTCTCCGCTGCGGCAGCTAATCCTGAACCATGCCTGACGAGTCCCGGGAACAACTGCCGCACTTGATTGTCCGTGGGAGAGTCGCCGGACAAGGATTTACACATCCCAAGACCACACGAGGCCCCAAGTTTCTCACGCCTTCCCGTGACCGGATTGCCCATGCAACTCGCCTGATGGGCGAGCTTGATGCGATACGCCAGCGTGAGCGTGATCGAGAGCCAGAGGATGGCCGCCGGGCTAGCCTCGGACTTCGGGCTGGTAATTGAATTCGCCAGTGAGCCGGGCTTTTCGCTAAAGGTAAAACCGCTCGAACGTCGGAAGTCTGGCATCCAGTTGCTTAACCTGCGGACTCTTCAGACCCCGGATGGCCAACTAATAGAGTTGGCCACCGTCAGCGTACCTTTCGGCAAGCTCAACGTGCTGCAAAGGCTCATCGAATCCTACCTCTCCGCTGAAAGTGGCTCAGGTGCTCCCAAGAACCGGGAATTCATTGATTCCATTGCCGAGATTCGAGAAGCGGCAATCGAGGCTTTTTGGACGGAGCAGAAGCCCCTGCCCGCCCCAGGCGTGGATGCATGGTGGGAAGCTTGGCTCCGCACCGACCCTGATGTAGAGGTGCGCGATGCGATTCGAAGGCGGTTTCAGGACGCCTGCCACGATTTGGGTATCCTCGTCGCGCGAGAAGAGATCTCCCTGCCGGAAAACACGGTGTTGTTGATTCATGCCAGGCGCGAGCAGATCATTCAGTCACTGGAATTGTTGAATTGCTTGACTGAATTGAGGTCGCCTCAAGTCCCGGCGAGGTTCTTCGTGGCGCTGGATCAATCCGGTCAGGCGAAGTGGGTCGAGGAAGCCCGGCAACGCCTGTCTTCCCCGTCACCGGCGGCGAATGCCGTGTGCCTGTTGGATTCCGGCGTGAATCACCAGCATCCGCTGTTGCAACCGGTCGTTCCCACGGACGGCTTGCACAGTTTCAACCCAGCTTGGAACACGGCGGATGATCTGCACCATCCTCATGGTTCAATGATGGCTGGCATCGCCGCCTTCGGGGACTTGACCGCACTCCTTTTGACCACGGGGCCAATTCAGCCAACCCACTGGGTTGAGTCGGTAAAGATGATCAACTCGGCGGCCTCCCATGAACCACACCTTTATGGATACGTGACTCGGGAGTCGGTGAGCCGTATCGAGATCGCCGCGCCACGGCGTCCCCGTGTTTTCGCCATGCAGGTGACGGATGCCAACACCTCGGATCGTGGTCGCCCTACTTCATGGTCGGCCACCTTGGACGAGTTGAGCGCGGGCTATGGTGAACCGGAAGATTCCAAACGCTTGATCTTCGTCAGTGCGGGAAATGTTTATGTCCAGCACCCAGACCAGTTTCCCGCACAGAATGAGACGGAGTCGATCCACGATCCTGGTCAGGCTTGGAACGTGGTCAGCGTCGGCGGATATACCGACAAAGCGGTCATTTCCGATCGTGAGTATGCCGACTGGCAACCCTTGGCGCCCCGCGGGGGGCTTTCCCCGGCAAGTTCAACCTCGTTGACCTGGGTCCACGACTGGCCCCTCAAGCCCGACATCGTTCTCGAGGCGGGGAATCGGGTTGCTCAGGAACAAACGGGAGCGGTCGATCGACATGCGGACGTTGAATTGCTGACCACCAACGCCAATTGGCGCAGCCGCCTGCTTACCACCACGGGCGACACGAGCGCCGCCTCGGTCGAAGGCGCCCGTTACGCGGCATTGATCCAAGCCGAGTACCCGGGCCTATGGCCAGAAACCATCCGCGCTTTGCTGATACACTCGGCTCGCTGGACGCCGGAGATGCTGGATCGGCGAAGGTTCGAGACGATCACCAAAGACAAGTGGAGACGAATTTTGAGAACCTACGGTTTTGGAGTGCCTGACCTTGGATCGTCGCTTCGGAGTGCGAGGAGTGCGGTGACCTTGATCTGCCAGGATGATCTGCAGCCCTATATCTTGGAAGACGGTGTGGTGAAGACGAACGAGCTGCGATTCCACAGTCTTCCTTGGCCCCGTCAAGCTCTCCAGCCACTGGGTGCAGCGCCAGTCGAAATGAGGGTCACGCTGTCCTACTTCATCGAACCGAACCCTGGCCCAAGACTTCCTACGAACCGCTACCGCTACGCCTCCTGCAATCTGCGTTTCGATGTGCGCCGTTCCACGGAAGGCGAAGCGGAGTTCCGCGCCCGGATCAACGCCGAGGCCCGAACAGATGACGAAGACGGATCCGGCACGGAATCCGATTCAACGGAATGGCTGCTGGGCGCAAAGCTTCGGCACCGTGGCTCGGTGCACAGTGACGTTTGGCTCGGAACAGCGGCCGATTTGGCGCAGAAGAATCAGATCGCGGTGTTCCCGCTCAACGGCTGGTGGCGTCTTCGAAAACATT
The DNA here is from genome assembly GCA_041688515.1 of Verrucomicrobiota bacterium. Classification (GTDB taxonomy): domain Bacteria; phylum Verrucomicrobiota; class Verrucomicrobiia; order Limisphaerales; family UBA9464; genus UBA6176. The sequence continues at coordinate 1,246 of JBDNHZ010000063.1, read as the reverse complement.
TGCGCCAACACCATCGCCGTCTCCGATACTCCCTCGTCGTTTCCATCAAGACCGACGCTCCAGGCATTGATCTCTACACGCCCATCGAGACGGAGATTCGGACGCCGGTACCGATCGGCATTGCGTAGAGCTCTCCTATACGGTGACCGGACGCCGTGTTGTCGTGGCTTCGACTGAGCCGAATCCATGCAGTAGCGACGCCGGAGATCGCCTCACGCGAAGCCGCGAAGAAAGGCCTCGGAATCGGCTCTAAGCGAGAGCGGTTCGCACTCACCGGACGGCGACCCAGTTCCTTCCCGGTTTTTTGGTTCTTCTTCGCGCCTTCGCGCCTTCGCGTGAGGACCCATTATGGGCGGGAGCATGGACTCCGTTGTGTTGTTCTCTACTTCATCTGCGCCATCTGCGGATAAAGCTGCCTTTTCCAGGTTGCTCCGTTCTGAGCCTCTCTCCGCGTTCTCCGCGTTCTCCGCGTTCTCCGCGTTCTCCGCGTTCTCCGCGTTCTCCGCGTTCTCCGCGTTCTCCGCTTCTCCGCGGCTACGCAGGACGTACCGCCGACATGGTACAATGAACCATTGGAGACTTCCCGCGCGGGGAGCCCGTAGTTCCACCCTGCTCCCTGAAGACTGCCCATGCACTCACCGGACTTGTTCGGGGACGATTCTCGTCCTCCCGAAGTGCCGAAGCCGATGCCCCGTCGGCTCGTTCCGTCCGAGTACAAGGTGATCGCTTTGCGCGATTGCCCGACACCGGCGGAACTTCTCCAGTGCGGCACCCCCCAACGGGCGGTCGACTACTGGCGAATGCACATCGCGACGTCACCGCAGTTCAATCCGGACTGCGAATGCCTCGCGGTGCTCCTGCTCAACACCCGACCGGGGGGCATCGCCATTTCCGCGCGGCCCCCGCCGCGTCAGGCGATCGTGAGCGTCGAAGGCCAGATGAAGTAGGGACCGAACTTCTGGCTCATCCGGATGATGCGCTGCGCTTCCTCGTAGGCATTCCGGTAAAGCTCGGCGTCCTGCGAACGCCGGACGAGCACGCCCATCTCGTTGTTATTGACCTGACTGAACTCATAGAGGTTCAGGCTGGTGATGATGCAGAGTTCCTCGTTGAGGTAGCACTTTGCGTGAAGGTTCTTGCAGAAGCTCGTGCGCAGGAACGCGAGCTCGCGCAGCCAGAAAATCTCCTCGGGTTGCAGCTCGCTCTTCCCGCAGACGAACCGCACGTCGATCTTCAGCCGATTCTT
>JBDNHZ010000062.1:0-4778 GCA_041688515.1 Verrucomicrobiota bacterium | reverse complement strand
GTCGCCCGGCTTGAGCACGCGGCCATTGCCCATGCTGTCGCGATGTTGCAGGGCTCCTTCCAGGATGTAGGAGAAGATCTCCATGTCCCGGTGCGGATGGGTGGGAAACCCGCCGCCCGGGGCGATGACATCCTGATTGATCACCCGCAGGGATCGGAACCCCATGTGGGCGGGATCGTGGTAATCGGCGAAGGAAAAGGTGTGCCGTGAATCGAGCCAGCCATGATCGGCGAGGCCCCGATCGGTAGAACGGCGGATCGTTGTCATGGGGGCATCATCGGCGAGGCCAGGCCGGCATACAAATACCGGGAGAGAGGGGTGAGCCAACCCCTGGAGTGGGGTTGGCTCAAGCCAGCAACTCCTTCACGACGCGGGCTTCCTCGACGCCGGTGAGGCGGGCGTCCAGCCCCTGGACGCGGAACGTGAAACGGTCGTGGTGGATCCCGAGCAGATGCAAGACCGTGGCGTGGAAGTCGCGGATATGAACGGGATTCTCAACGATGTTGTAGGAGAAATCGTCGGTCTGACCATGGATGACGCCTCCGCGGGAACCGCCGCCGGCCATCCACATGGTGAAGCATCGGGGGTGATGATCGCGCCCATAGTTCTCCTTCGAGAGGCCGCCCTGGCTATAGATGGTCCTGCCGAACTCACCGCCCCAGATGATGAGCGTATCCTCGAACAGACCGTGGCGTTTGAGATCCTGGATGAGACCGTAGGTGGGTTGATCGACGTCACGGCACTGGGACGGCATGCGTCCGTTGACGTTGGCGTGGTGATCCCAGTTGTTGTGGTAGATCTGGACGAAGCGGACGCCGCGCTGGACCAGGCGTCGGGCGAGGAGCGCGGTATACGCGAAGGATCCGGGCTTGCGGGCTTCGTCGCCGTAGAGTTGGTAGGTGGACTCGGGCTCCCGCGTGATCTCGGTCAGTTCGGGAACGCTGGATTGCATGCGGAAGGCCATCTCGAACTGCTGGATCCGCGTATGGGTCTCGGGATCCCCGACAGATCGATAGGCCATCTCGTTGAGCTCGCGCAGTCCGTCGAGCTGACGGCGACGCTGGCCGGAGGCAACGCCGGGAGGGTTGTTGATGAACAGGATCGGGTCGCCTGCGGAACGAAAGGAGACTCCGGCATGTTCCCCCGAGAGATAGCCACTGGACCACAACCGCGCCGAGATGGCCTGAAGCTGTTCCTTGTTCGACGGTTCCGCCACTAGGACGCAGAAGGTGGGGAGGTTCTGGTTGAGCGAGCCCAGGCCGTAGCTCATCCACGAACCCAGACAGGGACGGCCGGTGACCATGTTGCCCGTCTGCATCGCGGAGATGGCGGGTTCATGGTTGATGGCTTCCGTGTGCATGGATCGGATGAAGGCCATGTCATCGACGCACTTCGCGGTCCAGGGAAGGAGTTCGGTGACCCACATCCCGCTCTTGCCGTGCCGCGCGAATTGGTATTTCGACGGTGCGATCGGGAATCGCGACTGACCGGACGTCATCGTGGTGAGGCGTTGACCCTGCCGGATCGAATCGGGCAGATCCTTGTCGTACCACTTCGCCATCTCCGGTTTGTAATCGTAGAGATCCATCTGCGATGGTCCGCCGACCATGTGGAGATAGATGACGTGTTTTGCCTTCGCGGCAAAGTGCGGCAGATCGGATCGTCCACCCGCGACCGAGCCGGCCAGTATGCCGCCCATGCCCCCCATCAACTGGGCGAGTGCGGCGGTGCCCAGCACGTTGCGTCCCCGGGCGAAGAACTGGCGCCGGGTCTGGTGGCGTGAGAATTCATCGAAAGGGCTCATGGTTGGGACCTATTTGTTGAGGACTTCGTCCAGGTTGAGGAGTTGGTTGGCCACCAGGGTCAGGGCGGCGACATCGGCCGCAGGAAGATCCGGGTCGGGCTTGGTTTCGCCGTAGGCCAACAGCTTGGCGGCTTCGTCCAGATGCGCAGCGTAATGGGCGCGAAGGTCGTTGAGTGTCGCCAGAACGACGGCGGTCTCGGCGTCCTTCAGGGGACGGAGCAGGACACGTCGCCCCAGCTGTTCCACGGCCCGACGGTCATCGCCGCGGTGCAGACGGAGGATGCTCTGGGCGAGGACGCGGGCGGCTTCCATGAACTGGATGTCATTGAGCGTGGCGAGAGCCTGGAGGGGAGTGTTGGTGCGTTCACGACGCACGCTGCACGTCTCGCGGCTGGGCGCGTTGAACACGTCCATCATCGCCGGAGGCGCGGCCCGCTTCCAGAAGGTGTAGAGACTCCGCCGATAGAGCGAAGCGCCCTGGTCCCGCTCGTAACGACGGGTGTTGCTTTCCGGCATCGCCACCGCCTCCCACACCCCCTCGGGTTGGTAGGGCTTCACGCTGGGTCCGCCGACCTTTCGATTGATCAGGCCGGACACGGCGAGCGCGTAGTCGCGCACCATCTCGGCGTCCATCCGGAAGCGAGGACCCCGGCTGAGATACCGGTTGGCCGGGTCCTTTTCGATCTTCTCTGCCGTGACCGCGCCGGACTGGCGATAGGCCGCCGAGGTGACCATCAGCCGGAAGAGATGTTTCACATCCCAGCCGCTCTGCAGGAACTCGACCGCCAGCCAGTCGAGCAGTTCCTGGTTCGCCGGGCTGTCTCCCACCACCCCGAAATCCTCGGTGGTGCGGACGATTCCAGCGCCGAAGACCTCCTGCCAAAACCGGTTCACGGTCACTCTCGCGGTCAGGGGATTCTCCGGAGCCACGATCCACCGGGCCAGGCCCAGTCGGTTGGTGGGCGAACCGGTCGGCATTGAGTTCAGGAAGGAGAACGGTCCCGCCACCACCGTATCGCGGGGTTTGTCGTACTGACCGCGGAACAGCACCTTCGCCGTCGGCATGGAGTTCATCTTCTCCTGCTGGACGTGGGACACGGCGCTGCGGGAGCGGATGGCGTCGCGTTCCGATTCAAGCCGGACGAGTTCTTCGCGGGTCAGCAGATATCCGGCATCGCGCTGGTTGAGATAGAAGTCGTAGAGCGCCTCGGTTTGAGCGGCCGATCGACGTTCGATGGGGAGGGCAAGCAGCAGCCGGATGGGCGCATCATTGGCGAGCGAGCGAACCTCCTCCGGCTTCAAGGTCCGTCCATAAACACGGACATCCTGCACCTCGCCGTTGATCAGGTGCTGATCCTTGCTGCGTTGACCCACCCGGAGCGCGGTCCGCGTCCGGATGGTTCCGGTCAGGGTGTCGACCTCGGCCCGGGTCTTCGCGGGGCGACCGTTGATGAAGATCTGGAGACCGCCGGGCTTGCCGGAACCGTCGTAGGTTACGAAGACGTGCTGCCATTCCCCCGGGCGGAGTGGGTTTTCGGTGGTGACCACCTTCAGCGCGTTTGCCGGCCATTGGTGAACGAGGTGGACGGCGTAGTTGCGGTCGTGCGTAAACAGGTCCCAGCCGCGGAACTCATCGGCCTGATCCATGCGGGCCAGGACGGACTGATACGTTCCGCCGCCCGGCACCCGCACCCATGCTCCGTAGCTGAAGCCCTGATCCCGGTCGAAGTCACCGACCTCCCCCAGATTGGGCGTCGTATCGGGGGTCAGCACCAGAGCTGGGCCGAGTTTCCCGTCGGTTTTCCAGGCGAACGCCTTGGACGTGGGGACCTCCGCCACCGGACCCCGGGCAAGGGCGATGTGATCGCCGGGCCCGTCGTTGAGGATCGCGTGCACCAGAAGATTGGAGCTGGAAGGACCCACCCCGATCGAGTCCGGTGAGGTGGACTTCAGCCAGACATCGAAATCGCCCCGTGAATCGCGACGGCGATTCTCCAAGCGCTTTTTAACCCCGGCAATTTCGTCCGGCAGGGATTTCCATCGGGCTGCGTCCGGGTCCGTCTGTGGCACGACGACGCTGGGATTGGAGTCCTTTGCGTTTCCGTCGAAGCCGCCCTGGGTGGTGTTCCGGAAATAGGCGGCCATCGAGTAAAAGTCGCGGGTGCTGAGCGGATCGAACTTGTGATCGTGACAGACCGCGCAGTTGGCGGTGAGACCGAGCCAGACCCAGGAAGTGGTCTCCACCCGGTCGCGGGCGTAGTTTGACAGGTTCTCCTCTTCAATGGTCCCGCCTTCGTTGGTGGTCATGTTGCACCGATGGAACCCGGTGGCGACCCGTTGGTCCTCGGTTGGATTCGGCAACAGGTCTCCCGCGATTTGTTCGACCGTGAAGCGATCAAAGGGTTGGTTGGCGTTGAAGGCGCGGATGACCCAATCGCGATACGGGTACATCTCCCGGTAGTTGTCGAAATGCAGGCCGTGCGTGTCGGCATAACGGGCGGCATCCAGCCAGGAACGCCCGCGGTGCTCGCCCCAGGCCGACGAGTCCAGCAACCGCTGCACGTAGTTCTCGTAGGCTTTCTGGGATGCGTCCTGGACGAAGGCCTCCACCGCCTCCGGCTTCGGAGGCAGGCCGGTGAGGTCCAGCGCAACACGGCGTGCCAAGGTGCGGCGGTCCGCTTCCGGTGCGGGTGCCAGACCCATCGATTCCAGACGGGAAAGGACGAAGGCATCAATCGGATTGCGGACCCAGCCCGGGGTCTTCACCGCCGGAATCGTGGGGCGCTCCGGTTGGATGAACGCCCAGTGCGGCTGCCACGGCGCGCCTTCCTCGATCCAGAGTTTCAGCGTTGCCCTCTGCTCCGCCTTCAATTCCTTGTGCGATTCCGGCGGAGGCATCAGGTCGTCCAGGTCGGAGGTCGTAATGCGGCTCCACAAGGCGGACTTGGCGGGGTCGCCCGGGGTGAGAACCGGC
>JBDNHZ010000521.1:0-23618 GCA_041688515.1 Verrucomicrobiota bacterium | reverse complement strand
GAGCGCGATCTTGGCCTTCTCGGCCTCTTCCTTGATCCGCTGGAGTGCATCCGGCTGCTTGCGAAGCTCAACCCCGGAGTCCCGGCGGAACTCGTCGAGCATCCAGTCCATGATGGTGTTGTCCCAGTCATCGCCGCCGAGGTGGGTATCGCCGTTGGTCGCCTTCACCTCGAAGACACCGTCGCCGATCTCCAGAACAGAGATGTCAAACGTGCCGCCGCCGAGGTCGTACACGGCGATCTTCTCATCCTTCTTCTTGTCGAGCCCGTAGGCGAGCGAGGCTGCCGTGGGTTCGTTGATGATCCGAAGGACTTCGAGTCCCGCGATCCGACCGGCGTCCTTGGTCGCCTGCCGCTGGGAATCGTTGAAGTACGCGGGAACGGTGATCACGGCCTGCGTAATCGTTTCGCCCAGGCGCACCTCGGCGTCGGCCTTGAGCTTCGCCAAGATCATGGCGGAAACCTCGGGGGGACTGAACTGCTGGGGTTTGCCTTCGACTTCCACCTCGACCCAGGCGTCCCCGTTGGGGGCCTTGACCACCTTGTAAGGAACCCGCTTCACCTCTTCCTGAACCTCTTCGAACTTGCGGCCCATGAAGCGTTTGATCGAGTAAACGGTGTTGCGCGGGTTGGTAACGGCCTGACGCTTCGCCGCTTCGCCGACCACACGCTCGCCCGTCTTCGTGAAAGCCACGATCGAAGGAGTCGTGCGCTTGCCCTCCGAATTCTCCAGCACCAGCGGTTCGCCCCCTTCCATCACCGCCATGCAGGAGTTCGTCGTCCCCAAATCAATTCCCAGTACCTTTGCCATAAAAGCCAGTCGAGTTCCTCAACCCTTGATGCAAGGCGAGTGCCGCCAAAGGTTACTCACCAGAAATAGTTTCTAAATCACTGATAACCATCAGTTTGGTTTTCGATTTGAAAGGGGCTGGTTCCTTTCCAGTCCTTCCAAGCGTGCCACAAGTTGCGCCAATACAGGTCAGAATGGCACATCTGTCACCCCCTCCCGGGCGAGCGTGTCACACGCCAAGTGCTCTGATCGGCCCAACTGGAGACTGGGATCCCGCCCCGGACCTACCTACTCTTCGCGAGTCACTTTCAACATCGCAGGATCGAACCAAACATGAGTGCTCGCATTGGAGTCGTTGGACTGGGCCGGATGGGCGCGAACATGGCGCGCCGGATGAAGGATTGCGGATATGGCGTCTCGGCCATCTACGACCTCCGTCCGGAAGTCGCCACCGCGTTGGCCGCCGAACTGGGATCCACTGCGGTCGGAACCCTTGCCGAGGTGACGACGGCTTCGGACGTGATCCTGACGGTGGTCACCGATGACGCGGCCATGGACCGGATTTTTGCCCGGAAGGGGGACAGCCTGTTGAAAGGCGCCGGAGGCCGGGTCTTCGTCAACTGTGCAACCGTGACCCCGGCGATCCATGCCGAGGTGGGCAAGCGGGTCACCAAGGCCGGGGGTGCGGCGCTGGAGGCGTGCATGGCATCGAGCATCACGCAGGCGCGCAACGGCACGCTCTATCTGATGGTGGGCGGTGCGGAACCCGTCTTCGCCCAGGTCCGGGAGATTCTCTCCAGACTATCCGATGACGGGAAGCTGCTCCGGTACGTGGGAGCCACGGGCAAGGCGGCGCAGTTGAAGGCCTTGGTCAACATGGTGATGAACATCAACACCGCCGGTCTTGCCGAGGGATTGGCCTTGGCGGATGCGCTGGGTCTGGATCTCGCGATGGTGCGGGAGGTATTTTCCCAGACTGGTGCGAACTCGCGGGTGCTGGCCACCGACGGCGAGGACATGCAGAACCGGGATCATTCCTGTTTCTTCAGCGCGTCCCACGCTGCCAAGGATTCCGGAATTGCCCTTGAGCTCGGTCGCAAGGCCCGGTTGGAGCTACCGCTCGCCGCCACGACCTTCGCCCAATACACCCGGATGACCCGGTTGGGCCTGGGGGAACTCGACAAGTCCGGAATCGCGGAACTGACCTTCAAGGGACGGAGCCCCAAGAAGCCCAGAACGAAGAAGGCGCCCACGGCAAAAGCGAAGCCCAAAGCGAAGGCCCCGACCCGTAAGTCCTCCAAGCGCTAGGGTCTTTCCCCATGCGTCATTTCTCCGCCCTGCTCGCGGGTCTGGGAATCAGCCTGGGATCGCTCCAGGCGCGCCAACCTGCGGCCTCGGACGCCGCTGCGGCGCGTCTGGCGGCAGTGACGCATTGCACCACCTGCCACGCGTTGCCCGACCCAACCCACCTCGACCGTGCCACGTGGACGAACGAACTCTTTCCAAAGATGCGGATCATTGTCGGTCTGGAGAAGCCGACCCGGGAAGCGGGTTTCCTCGACATCCCGGTCCTGCTCGAAGCGAAGGCTTTCCCAGACAAACCCGTGATGTCGGAGGCCGCATTCGCCCTCGCCGCCTCGCACTTTGTCCGCAACGCCCCGGACAAACTCACCTCGATTCAGGATCAGGCGAAAATCCACGTCGGGCTGAAAGGGTTCGAAACCGTCTTCCTCGCCGATCGCCACAGCCCGCCGCTGACGTCGATGGTGAAGATCGATGCCACCCACCGCAGACTGCTGCTGGGGGACGCGGGCTTTCAGGGCTACAACGTGATTGGTCCCGACCTCACCGTCCGGGAAGGGGTGAAGCTGGGCAACATCCCGGTCAGCAGCACGACCGTCGGCGACGTGGAATGGCTGGCATGCATCGGGCACTTCTTCCCGCGGGAAGAACCTCGTGGGCAGGTGCTTCGACTTCAGCGCAAACCCGATGGCACCTACGATCGCAAGGAGATCGTCACGGGGTTGCCCCGCGTCTCCGACGTGAAGCTCGACGATTTCAACGGCGACGGCAGGCAGGATTTTGCCCTCTGCGTGTATGGCAATTACGTCGGGCGCTTCTCCTGGTGGGAAGGCAAGGCACACGACCGTTGGGAGGAACACGTCCTTTGGGACAAGCCGGGGGCGATCCGATGCGTGGTTGCCGACCTCGACGGCGATGGCCAGCGGGATCTCGCGGTCCTGTTCGCACAGGCACTGGAAACCATGGTGGCTTTCGCGGGCGACGGGCGCGGCGGTTTCACCCGGCACACGCTTTTTCAAAAAGATCCGAGCTGGGGACACAGCGGTTTCGATCTGGCGGATTTCAATGGGGACGGACGTCCGGACCTGTTGGTGACCAATGGCGACAACGCCGACTTTTCCACCTCGCCGGCCAAGCCGCACCAGGGCGTGCGGATCTTCCTGAATCGCGGCAACTGGAAGTTTGAGGAAGCCTGGTTCGGTCCCATGAATGGGGCCTACCGGGCGATGGCGCGCGACTTTGATGGCGACGGCGACCTCGACATTGCCGCCGTCTCGTTTTTCCCCGACTACGCGGCGTCTCCCAAGGAGAGTTTCCTGCTGTTCGAGAACAACGGCGGCAAAGATCGTCTCGCGTTTTCCATGTCCACCTTCCCGCAGTGCGTCACGGGGCGATGGCTGACTCTCGACGTGGGGGATCTCGATGGCGATGGCGATGACGACATTGCACTGGGTTCAATGGTCCGTATGCCAACGCAGGTCCCGGGATTCCTCAAGGAAACCTGGGAGAAAAGCGGTCCGTCCGTGGTGCTGCTGCGGAACCGGCAGAAGTAGGGACTCCCAGCCGAAAGAGCGATTGGGTGATCATCACCCTTCAAAGCCAGCTTCAGTGTCCAGACCCGGCGGACTGTCGGGAACCGCACGCAAGGCCTGTCGAAACATGCCGGGTGAGATCTGCAGGACGAACGCCTTCACCAGCAGAGGCGCGTCGACGTAAGCGTTCATCGGTCACGGCGGTCAGCGTCCAAGACAACACGGGAATCGCCTTTGACTGGACGCGTTGGAAAGAGCTTTCGCAGCCGAGCCCTGCGGTCCACGGCCGCGAGGGCTTTGCGTCTCCGCGCCGGTGTGAGGGTGGCAAAGGGGCGCCCCCTGGAGCCGGGGAACCCACGGCAGGCTTCGTGGGGGGGTGGTGACCCGGCAGGCGCACCACAGCGACGACGCCGGCGCCCAGAAAATAGCCCGGGAACACGCGGCGATGGAACTGGCGACGCCGTCAGTGCTGTACGCAGACGGAGCCTATGTTTCGTCGGAAAAGTTGGCGGAGGCCGCGGCACAGGGGGGGAATGGATGGGGCTAGCGCCATCGGGACTGCGACGTCGGCCGGGGGCCTACACGATGGTGGACTTGTCACACCGACGGGCGATGTGCCCGGCCGATCACCACCTGCACCTTGAACGCCTCGCTGTACGGCATCAGCACCCGCCCATCCAGATTTTCGCTTCGCATGGTCTCGACCTACCACCGAACCGCGCACGCACTGGATTCGCACCCTCAAAGCTTTGGCTTGATCTGGGAGATCTTGGCGGAGAGTTGTTCGCCGAGGTCGTCCTGGGCGAAGTAGGCGTCGCGGGTCCCTCCGGTGTTCCAGGAATGGATGAAGAGCATCTGCTTGAACTGCACCCAGCGGGCGGATCCGTCCATGTAGAGTTGGTTGCCGCCCAGGGGCCGGTTTCCGGCGGACTTATGCGGCGGCATGTTCTTGAACGACGTGTCGCGGCCGCCGCCCCACTTGCCGTCGACCTTCATGACGGCGTCGGCGGCGAGGACCCAACCCGGCTGGGAGATCGAGGCCTTGATCGGGCTGCGGGACGGGAAGTTGCCGGCTGGGTTCTTCCAGGTCTTGATGCCGCCAAAATACTGGAATCCGATGACCCACTGGTCGAACTCCTTTTCATACTGGGGAAAGGTCGGCCTGTTCGGACAGGTCCAGATCGGAGTGGTGGAGTTTGAATTGACGATCAAGCCGACTGTGGCGGCAGCCTTGCGCTCGGGTGGATTCAGGCAGACCTGGACCTCGCCAAGCCGGGCCTCGAGGAGCACATCCTTGTTGTCGTCGGCATACATCAGGACGCCAATGCCGATTTGCCGGAGGTTGTTCAGGCACTTGGCGCGCTTGGCAGATTCCTTGCCCCGGGCCAATGCCGGCAGGAGCATGCCGGCCAGGATCGCGATGATCGCTATCACGACCAGCAACTCGATGAGGGTGAATCCAAGTCGGCGGAATCGGGGGCTGGCGATGGCGTGCATAGGAGGGAAGCGCCATCTTTGTGGCGATCGCGACAGCGGGAGACAAGCCGGATTTTGTGGTCACGATCAAGGGGCTCCAACAGGCAGATGCTTCGTCAACATTATGGGACTGACCCCATTGCCTTCCACCCATCTCGTCCGCTACCACCGGACTGCGCGCGCCAAGTCCTCGGAACTCCATGGCTCACCCAGGGTCTCCAGACGATCCGCCGCCTCGCCGTGCCGGAAGACGGTTCCCCTCAAAGTACGCTCGGCATCGGTCAACATTGTGGCTTGAGCCAGGCTGCCTCCAAGAAAGCCGGCGAGAACGTCGCCGCTGCCGCCTTGGGCGAGCCCTGGGTTTCCGGTAGGATTCCACCAAGGCAGTTCACCCCGTCGCCCCACAAGGGTGCCCTGCCCCTTCAGGATCACCCATGCGCCCCCGAGCAACGCTGACAAGGCCTGCAGGGCGGCCGGGCGATCCGCCTGCACGATGGAACTTCTGGTGTTCAGCAGTCGGGCGGCCTCGCCAGCATGGGGAGTAACCACGCGGAGTGCTTTGGCAGCGACCCGTTCCCTCGGAATCCAATCGAGGGCCGAGGCATCGGCGATCACGGGCACTTCCCATGTGCGCCAACCTTCGCAGAGCCACTCGCGCAAGGAGGCTGGGATCCCGGAATCGGCCAGGCCGGGTCCCATGACCACCGACGATGTCCGCGCGGGTAGCGGCATTGAGGGTGCCCACGGACGCACCATGGGCGCCGCGAGTTGGGACGCGACGGGGCCGTAGGCATCCGGAGTGGTCACGACGGTGACGAGACCGGGTCTGGCACGGAGGGCGGCGCGGGCAGCCAAGACGGCCGCACCGTGATAGCCCACACTGCCGGCGATGATGCAGGCATGGCCGAAGTCACCTTTGTGAGCCGACCCTGGTCTCGGCGGAGGGAAGCCATTGAACTCGGCAGAGCATCCCATCCAAGCCGCGGGTTCAGCGATGTCCGGAGTCCAAGGCCCCAGGCCAACATCTGAAAGAACCTCCAGACGCCCGACCTGCTCCGAGGCACATCCCGCGATCAGACCGCGCTTGGCCGCACCGACGGTCAAAGTCCAGGTCGCCCGAATTGCCGCACCCAGGACGGCACCGGTATCGGCGTCCAAGCCGGATGGAACATCGACGGCGGCGATGGGCAGGCCCGACGCGTTGACCTGTGCGACAATTTTCTGCCAGCCCGGGTCGAGGGGACGGTTGAGACCCATGCCGAACAAGGCATCCACGACCAGGGCCGGTTTGCGAGCGAGGGCGGCAGCGACAGCGGACGCATCTGCCCCGGGATCGACGACATCGACCCCTTCACACTGGAGTCCGGGGAGATGAGCCATGGCGGCACGGCCGTCGTCGCCATTGTGGCCTTTTCCACAGAGCAGGAGGATCCGGGCATCGCGACTGAATCGCCCTCGAATCCACGTGGCAAGCGCGGCACCGACCTGCTCGATCACGTCGGCCTGCTGGATCCCGTCCTGCCAGGAGGCCTGTTCCCATGCCCGCATTCCGGCGACGGTGAGCACCGGGACGGAAGCCGCTGCTGTGACATGGGGTTTCACGACTGCAACCGGCGTGCTGGCTAGGCAACGTTCAATTCCCTGCGGATGCCGAATTTCTCCACCCGTTTGCGGAGGGTGGCGCGAGTGATCCCGAGGAGCTTGGCGGCCTGAACCTGGTTGCCGCTGGTTTCCTTCAGCGCCTGGATGATCAATTCACGTTCCACCGCGGGGAGGACCCGGAGTTTCGAGTCGGCGCGTGCGAAGCGGAACAACCATTGAGCCACCTCGGGGATGTTGGTCGGCTCGGAGCGTTGAAGGCTGGGCGACGCCACGGGAGCGGGCGCAACCGCCGCGTCGGGGGCAGGTGAAACCGCGGGGAGGGTGACAGCCCTCTGGGCCGCAACGGTCACTTCGGAGGGGAGATCCGAGATCAGCAGCGAAGGTCCCTTGGCGACCACGGTGGCGCGGCGGATGACATTCTCCAGTTCGCGGACATTGCCGGGCCAGTGATAGGCTTCCAGGGCGGCGATGGCCGAAGTGTTGATGGCCTTCGGAGTGCCGGCCCCGGCGAGTTTGCGCAGGAAATAATCCACCAGAAGCCGGATGTCATCCCGCCTTTCGCGCAGGGGCGGCATCTGGATGCGGACCACATTGAGCCGATAGAAAAGGTCTTCCCGGAACTGCCGATTGGCGACCGCATCCTCCAGCGGCTTGTTGGTGGCCGCGATAATCCGAACATCGACGCGAATGGGGGCATTGCCGCCAACCCGTTCGAAGGATCCGCTCTGGAGCACCCGGAGGATCTTGGTCTGGGTGGTGGGCGACATGTCGCCGATCTCGTCGAGGAAGAGGGTGCCGCCGTGACATTGCTCGAACTTGCCGATGCGCTGCTGACTGGCCCCGGTAAAGGCACCCTTCTCGTGGCCGAACAGCTCGCTTTCGAGAAGATTCTCCGGAATGGCCGCACAGTTGATGGCGAGGAACGCCTGCTGGCTTCGCCGGCTGTTGTGGTAGATGGCGCGCGCCACCAGTTCCTTGCCCGTCCCACTCTCCCCGGTGATGAGCACCGTCGCGTCGGTGCCAGCGACTTGGCCGATCAGCTTGAAGACCGACTGCATCGGGTTGGAACGACCGATGACGCCGAGATCGTAGTCCTGCTGGTCCAACTGCGGCGCGACGGCCACGGTCTGGCGCATGTCGCGGGAGGCCTTGAGGGCATCGCCCACCAGTTGCTTGAGCCGGGGGACGTCGAAGGGCTTCAGCAGATAGTCGAATGCCCCCAGCTTCATCGCTTCAATCGCCGTCTGGGTCGTGCCGTAGGCGGTCATGAGGATGACCGGCAGTTTGGGATCCACCTGGCGGATCCGACGGAGGGTCTCCAGCCCGTTGATGCCCGCCATGCGGATGTCCGTGATCACCAGGTCTGGCCGAACCTGCGGGATCAGCTTCAAGCCCTCCTCGCCGCTCGACGCCGTGTGAAGCTCAAGATCCGGCGAATCGAAAATCCGGCGGAACGAGTACTGCACGTCCACCTCGTCATCGATCAGAAGCAATTTATCCATGGAAAGAAGGCGGACAGCGCCGGGCCACCGCCACGGCCAGTTAAGTCGAGCCTGTCCGCGCCGCAAGCAAGGTTTCGCGGAAACACCATTGAGCCGTCCATCCCACCGCGGCACCCTCCGCCCGCTGGCAGCCTTTGCGAGCATCCATGCATCGACACCCACCCTCCGTGGACCCGACGACCCGCGCCTGGCCCAGAACCCTCCAGGTGCTGGAGGAAGGCCGCGCGGCGGGCTGGCACACGGGAGCGCAGATCGCGCTTTCGACCCCACGAGGCTCGGTCGACCTCACCCACGGCGAGGCGCAACCCGGCCACCCAATGCGTCCCGACTCGGTCCCGCCGTGGCTCTCGGCCGGCAAACCGATCACGGCGGTCGCCCTGGCCCGACTGGTGGACGCCGGACGCCTCCACTGGGATGACCCGGTGACGACCTGGATTCCGGAGTTCGGCATCGAGGGAAAGGAATCGATCACCCTTCGACATCTGCTCACCCACACGGGCGGTTTTCGCGGGGCGGATCCGGGTGCGATCGGCCGCACTTGGGACGAATCCGTGGCGCAAGCCTGTGCGGCCCCGCTGGAATCCGGTTGGGTGGTAGGCGAAACCGCCGGCTACCACGCCAACGGATCCTGGTTCGTCCTGGGGGAGATCCTCCAGCGGGTGACCGGCCAACCCTTCGCCGACGTCATCCGATCGGAGGTCTTCGATCCGCTTGGACTGGACGAGGGATGGTTCGGAATCGACGCCACCACCCAGGTGGCGCTCGCGAATCGATGGGTCCAGGTGGATCGAACCGGCCGTGATGCTTGCGGTCCGGACCCGGTGCTGAACGATCGCGAAGAGATCACCCGGTGCCGACCCGGCTCGGGACTGCGGGCACCGGCGTGGCTCCTGGCCGGCTTCTATCGTGGGTTGCTGGATCCACCCCGTGGCTGGCTTTCGCCGGGAGTCCTGGCGGAGTTGACCTCGCCTCAGCGCACCGGCCGGTTCGATCAGACGTTCCTGGCGGTGATCGACTTTGGACTCGGCTTCATCCTGAACTCGGATCGGCCGGGGACGCGGCCGGTTCCGTACGGGTACGGGCCCCATGCCGGACCCCGGACCTTCGGCCACAGCGGCAATCAGAGTGCCTGCGCCTTTGCGGATCCGGATCACGACCTGACGGTGGCCTGGGTGTGCAACGGGCTTCCGGGTGAACTGTTCCACCAACGGCGGCAGCGCGCGCTCAACGCCGCGATCTACGAGGATCTGGGGCTTGCCGGCTAGCCTCCGAAAAGCAAAAAGCCCCGTCCTTGCGGACGGGGCTTGCGAGGAAACGCTGCAGACTACAGCCCGAGTCGGAGGTACAGGTCGCCCGTCGCCGTGGGAACGGTGGCGGAAGTGCCGGTCACACCCGGGACGTTGGTCCACGGACCGGTCAAGGCCGGGGCGGACTGGAGCTTCAGGCTGCCGCCACCGGTCCAGGAGACGGTGATGGTTCCAGCGCCGCGGACGACGCTCAACTGGGGCGAGACGATGACCACGGGGGCCATCAGCACGAGGGGGATGCCCGATGCCGAAGGTCCACCCAGCGATTCGATCTCGCTGTTGGAGAGCCGACCAGCGCGGATCTGGATGGCGCTGGCCCACATCTCACGACGCTCATCCTGGTCGCCGTCGGCGAACAGCAGGGCCGTGGGTTGGAGGGCGCGACGCACGTTGTCGAGGCCCTGGTTGGCGGTCCAGTTGTCCTGGAAGATGCCGTCGACGTATTTGACGACCACCGGAGGAGTGGCGGCCATGTCGTAAGCGGCGACGACGCGGTGCCATTCACCCGCGGTGAAGGCGCCCGTGCCGTTGTAGCCCTGGCCGCCCTGGCCGAAGTTGTTGCCCTGCCAGAACAGGTCACCGTCGTCGGTGTTGTTGAGCGAGCTGGTCTGGAGCAGCGAGGCGGCTCCCGGACCCGAAGGGGCGACCAGCACGTCCATGATCAGGGTGTACTGGTTGACCCGCGTGCCCCCGCCATTGGGCGAGATGCGGTGTTCCATCACGTAACCGATCTGGCGGGAGAGCGTGCCCGGCACGCGGAGAACCTTGACGTCCTGGCCGCCGATCTGGGGCAGGGCGAAGTCAGCGGAGGTACCGAAGGCGGTCTTGTCGTCCGTCGAGCCCGTCGGGCCATCGAAGGTCGAATCCAGGTAACGGAGGTTGGCACCCACCGTGGCACCGAGGTCGCCGAACTCGAACTCCCACTGACCGGTAACCGTGCTCGCAGGGATGTAGACCGGGATGCCGGTGGCGGAAGGCGCCCCGAGATAGACGATCTCGGCATCGGTCAGCCGACCGGACCGGATCTGGATGCCGGCCACGTACATGACGCGGCGTTCGTCCTGGTCACCGTCAGCGAACAGGAGGGCCGTCGGCTGAAGCGCACGACGGACGTTGTCGAGACCCTGGTTGGCCGTCCATTCGTCCTGCTTGATGCCGTCGACGTACTTGACGACCACCGGAGGAGTGGCGGCCATGTCGTAGGCGGCCACCACGCGGTGCCAGGCACCGGCCGTGAAGGTGCCACGGCCGTTGTAGCCGTTGCCGCCCTGACCAAAGTTGTTGCCCTGCCAGAACAGGTCGCCGTCATCGCTGTTGCTGAGCGAACTGGTCTGGAGAAGGGAAGCAGCGCCCGGACCGGAGGGAGCGACGTAGATGTCAAACACGAGCGTGTACTGGTTCACGCGCGTGCCGCCGCCGTTGGGAGCGATGCCGTGATCCATGATGTATCCGATGTTCCGGTCGAGATCGCCCGGAACCTTCATGACCTTCACGTCCTGGCCCGCGAGGGTTTCAATGCCGAAGGAGCTGGCGATGCCGAACTCCGTGCCGGTCTTGGTCAGGCCCTCGGCGCCGTCGAGATAGGCAAGGGGCTTGCCGATGCTGGCACCGAGATCACCGAACTCGAACTCCCACTGACCGGCCACGTTCCCGCCCTTGAGCGCCTGGGGAATCCCGGCCGCCGTCGGCGCACCGAGCTCGAACGCTTCCGCATCCGAGATCTTGCCGGCACGGATCTGGATCGAGTTGACCCACATCTTGCGGCGTTCGTCCTGGTCGCCGTCGGCGAACAGAAGGGCCGTTGCCAGGAGACTGCGACGGACGTTGTCGAGGCCCTGGTTGGCCGTCCAATCGTCCTGCTTGATGCCGTCCACGAACTTGGTCACCACCGGAGGGGTGGCGGCCATGTCATAAGCGGCCACCACACGGTGCCATTCACCGGCGGTGAAGGTGCCGCGGCCATTGTAGCCGTTGCCGCCCTGGCCGAAGTTGTTGCCCTGCCAGAACAGGTCACCGTCGTCGGTGTTGTTGAGCGAACTGGTCTGGAGCAGCGAAGCCGCACCGGGACCGGTCGTGTCCACCAGCACGTCCATGATCAGCGTGTACTGGTTGACCCGGGTTCCGCCGCCGTTGGGGGCGATGCCGTGCGTCATCACGTAACCGATCTGCCGGGTCACATCACCCGGGATCTCCATGATGGTCGCCGACTCTCCGCCGATCTTGGCGACGCCGAGAGCTTCGGTGGTGCCGAACTGGGTTCCAGCCTGGGTGGCGGGATCGAAGTAGCCGAGGGCCGTTCCCACCGTGGCGCGCAGGTCACCGGCATCGAAGTCCCACTGGCCCGCCACGCGGGTGGTGGAACCGCCGGAAACCGTGATCCCGAAGCTCCAGTTCGCCGTGCGGGCCAGGGCTGCGGAATCCGTGTAGGTCAGGACCACCGCGTTGTTCGGCGTCGTGCGGGCCGTGTTCGGGCTGTAGGCGACCGTCGTCTTGCCGTCGGCCTTGGTGATCGACTGCGGCGTCACCGCCGCGCCGTTGAGCGTCATCCCCACACCGGCGGGAACCACGGTCGAGGCCCCATCGACGATCAACGCCGTGATCGGCTCAGCCGAACTGTTGCCATCAGAACCGGGCGAAGGAGCCACCGCAGCGACGTAGGGTCCGTTGGCTTCGACCGACGTAGAGTCACGGAACACGCGGACCGCGCTGGGTTCAGCGGGATCGTTGAGCAGCACGCGGGAGGTGTCTTCCCGGACCGTGTACCACTGGAGGCTGGCACCCTTCCCGGTCTGCCAATAGACGAGGCGCATCGGGTACAGACCCGCGGTCGGCGCGTTCACCGTCCACATGTTCTCGTTCTTGCTGTCACCTTTGAACGGGGGAGCGAACCGTTCGAAATCGCCCACCTTGAGGCCGAATACGCTCCGCGGATTGGCACCGACACTCACCTGATAGGAGTCGTCATCGTTCACGTCCGTCCGGTCCGTACCGACGGTCACGCCAAAGGTCGTCAGACCCGCCGGCAACTCGACAAAACCCACCACTTCGACCGCGAAGGCATCCGTCCCGCCACCATTGCCCGGGATTCCCGGAAACAGATTGGGGGAGAAGGTGGTGAGGAGGTTGTTGTCGGCATCGGTGAGATCGAACGCCGTTCCGTCCTTCTCGAAGTTGATGGTGTCGACAAAGTACGCGCCGCCAACCTGAGGCCCGAGGATCGCGTCGTTCGGAATCAGGGTGCCCGTCGCCTCCTTGAGCGTGCCGTTGATCTGGTTCAGCGCACGGATGAAGCTGTTTCCAACCACAGTTTCAGCCGGCGCCTGGACGACGCGCACGACAAAACCGCGGTTGCTGGAGGTGCTGGGATTCAGCGACAGGCCCGACGGCAAAGCCGTGGTCCCTGCGAATGCTGAACCCGCACCCAAGGTCAGAACCAGGCCCGTGAGGATCCTGGTGGGGAGGGTGGTAATTTTCATGATGAATTTGAAACGCCCCGCCGGGGATGGTTATGGCGGGACACAGAAGCCCACTAGAGCCCATCCTCAACCCATTGCAAACCCCCGATTCCGGGGAACTCCGCGGCTCTGCGGTCGGTTCGTCCACCGATGACTCCGATGGCTCAGATGGCAGCGCTGACGCACCCATCCCTCCCCGGGGCCGCGGGCGTCCCCGCCCGCTCGGAGCGGTCGGGGACGAGGGAGAATTCTCCGCAGAGAACGCAGGGGACGCAGAGTTCCGCTGAGAGGGATCGGCACCGCTGCGATGGCTCTGCGTTCTCTGCGTCTCTGCGGTCGATCTATCCACCGATTGCACCGATGACACAGAGCGAAGCACTGCAGTGCCGGATCGGGGCGGTGGGTTCCAGCCTCGGTCTTATCTGCGGTCATCCGCGGTCAAATGTCGGGAAAGGGAGGAAGGATGGGGACTCGCGGAGCTCGTCCCTCCACGCGCTCGTCCTTCCACTGGCCATCCCTCCGACCCCGGTCGCTCCGAAGTGACCCCGCCACGCGGGGCCGCGTTCCCGGCGCTTTCCCCGGAAGGCGTTGAGTTCCCGGTTGCCGGAGCACGCCGACCGGGATGCAATCACGCGGTGCCAAAGCAATTCTGGATTTTCGTCGGGGTGCTCGCCGTGCTCTTCGTGGGATCGGTCGGTTTTCTCCAGGTGCGCGAAGCGGGCCGCCGACGCGACGAAGCCCTCGGGGCGGCCACCTCGGCGCAGGCCGCAGCAGAAGCCCATGCCCGCACCAACAGCGTCCTGGCGGCGGAACTGGAATCCATCCGGACCCAGGCCGCCGAACTCGCGCTTCAGGTCCAGCAGGCGACCGCAGACCGTTCCTCCCTGGAGAGCCAGATGCGCTCCGAACTGGAATCGCGCGACGTCACCATCTCCGAGCTACAGGGCCGGCTGACCATCAACATTCTGGACCGGATCCTCTTCGATTCCGGCGAGGCCGAAGTCAAACCCGAGGGACAGGCCGTGCTGCTCAAGCTCGCTCAGGTACTGCAACAACACACCAACCGCCAGGTTCAAGTCGTGGGTCACACCGACAACGTCCCCATCCACACCCGGACCCGCGGCGGCTTCACCGACAACTGGGCGCTCTCGGCCGGACGGGCCACCGCTGCGGTCCGTTTCCTTCAGGAACAGGCCAAGGTCGAACCCCGCCGTCTCGCGGCCGTCGGACTGGGCGAGTTCCGGCCTTTGGCCGACAACGCCACTCCGGAAGGCCGGGCCAAGAACCGTCGGATCGCGGTGGTCATCCTGCCCGAGGAAATCGTCCCCACCGACACCGCCCCGGCACCCTGAGCCGACTGGGCCCACACGGCCTGGAAGATTGCAATCTGGTCCCACCGGCTGAAGCCGGGGTTCCATGTCCCGAAGTTCACCTCAAGGCACGGCCGATCGGGCGATCGGCATGCAGCATCAGACCTCGTTCCTGCCTGCGAACTTTGCCGTGCATCCGCTGCCGGATCAGCCGATCCGGGCGGGATTGCCGCCGGAACTGCCGCAGTTGGTGCCGGAGATGGTGATGGGCGGTCCGGGCGATCCGACGCGGCTACGGGTGCGGTGGCCGTCGGGATTGACCGGGGTGCATCTGGAACGGGCGGAGTCGCTGGAGTCGCCAATCCAGTGGTTGCGTGCCGGCGGCACCGAGGTCAACGAGGCTGAGTTCGAGCTCCCCGATGCGGACCAACCTGGACCTGCTGATGGGACCGGGCGCGGGCAAGATCGCGAGACGCAGTGGGTGATCCTGGTTCCCGGGAGCCGCGACTTCCGCTGGCTGCACGACCGGACGCGCTGTTATGGGGAAAATGGTCCGCAATGAGGTGGAGGTTTCCTTGCGGGCACCTGACGGGAGACGGCGGAGCGGTCAGCCGGGAATCAGCAGTTCAATTTGTGCCCGTCTCGAAAATGTGCGCCTCGGTGGCGGTGTAGTTGGTGTCGCCCTTCAGATGATGCCGGATGACTGTCGATCATTCCCATCGAGGTGTAGAAGCCGGGGTAGGAAATGCCGAACATCCCGACCTTTCCATTGTTGCCGGGAACATTCTTCACCAACCAATCAATGGTATCCCATGCATCCGAGCTCTCGTCGGTGTCCTTGCCCTGCTTGCGCGGATTGAACGGGCGCATGTGGACGTAGGTTCCCTCCGACGCAAAGCGCCCGCGCACGTCCTGACTCACCAGGATGAAGCGGTCCCGCGCCAGGGTCTCGAGGCTGCCGCCGGGGTCCTGATCATTGTCCGGCCCATACGGCTTCAACGCATAGGGGGTCCGCGTCAGCAGGATCGGATAGTTGGTCGAGTCCTCCTTGGGCATGTACACCCGCGTGAACAGCTTCACGCCGTCCCGCATCGGGATCCGATGCTCGAACTTGATGTAGTGCTCCGTCAACCAGGCCGCGTCCGCCTCCACCTTCTGCGCGCTGCCGCGACCGAGACATCCCAGGAACAAAATCGTAATGCAACGAAACCAGGTGCAGGTCATCGCCCTCCAGTGAACACCACCTCCCGAAGCTTGGCCAGCGACAGCTCCCCTGCCTGAGGGCTTCCGTCTTTCGGCCGGGCCGATAACATCTCTGTCCATGGCTGAATCCGCGCGCGGCTTCGTTCCCTTCATCCCGGCCCAGGCAGTGCTCAGGGAGTTCACCTTCCGGGCTGTGATGGTGGGAACCCTCCTGGGAATCCTCTTCGGTGCCTCTTCCCTCTACTTGGCCCTGAAAGTCGGTCTCACCGTCAGCGCCTCGATCCCGGTGGCGGTCATCTCCATCACGCTGTTCCGCATCTGGGCCAAGATGGGCGGTCAGGATGCCTCCATCCTCGAACACAACATCGCCCAGACCGCCGGATCGGCCGGCGAATCCCTGGCGTTCGGCGTGGGGGTCACCATGCCAGCGGTGCTGGTCCTGGGGTTCGATCTCGAACTGGCGCGGGTCGCCCTGGTGGCGGTGTTGGGTGGCGCGCTGGGCATTCTCATGATGATCCCGCTGCGCCGGGCGTTGATCGTCGAGCAACACGGCGTCCTCAAGTATCCCGAGGGCACCGCCTGCGCCGAGGTGCTCAAGGCCGGTGCCGACGAAGACTCCCATCGGATCGCCTCCCAGTACCACGGGAACACCCGGGCGGTCGGATCGATCAATGCCGCGACCATCTTCGGCGGGCTGGGAATCGGCGTGTTCTACAATTTCGCCTGCAAAGCCCTGCGCGGATGGAAGGACACACCGGGGGTCGTGTTTGACGCGCCGCTCAAGGGCGGATCGTTGGCCGCCGAGATCACCCCGGAAATGCTGGGCGTCGGATACATCATCGGACCGCGCATCGCCGGCGTGATGGCCGGCGGCGGCGTCCTCAGTTATCTGGTGCTGATTCCCTTGATCCGGTTCTTCGGCGACGGATTGACGGGTCCTCTGGCCCCGGCCGCCGGCAAGATCGTGAAGGACATGTCCCCCGGCGCGATCCGCAACGAGTACCTCCTCTACATCGGTGCCGGTGCGGTGGCCGCGGGTGGATTGATCAGCTTGATCCGTTCCCTCCCCACCATCTGGAACGGGTTGCGCCACGGATTGGCCGACCTGCGCGGGGGACCTGCCAAGGACAACGCCACCCAGTTGCGCACCGAACGCGATCTGCCCATGCGCCTCGTCCTGATCGGGGCCGTCGCGCTGATCGGATTGATCAGCGTCGCCACGCCGCTCCACATGAATCTTCTGGGCGCGTTCCTGATCGTCCTGCTGGGTTTCCTCTTCGTCACGGTCTCCTCCCGTCTCACCGGCGAGGTCGGGTCCAGTTCCAATCCGATCTCGGGCATGACCATCGCCACCCTGCTGCTGACCTGTCTGGCGTTCCTGGCCATGAAATGGACCGGACGCGAATACTACGTCACGGCCCTGTCGGTGGGAGCGATCGTGTGCATCGCGTCGTCGAACGGCGGCACCACCTCGCAGGATCTCAAGACCGGATTCCTGGTCGGGGGCACCCCGCGCTTGCAGCAGATGGCGATCCTGATCGGAGCCACCGCCTCGTCGCTGGTACTGGGGCCGGTGCTGCTGACGCTCAACCAGGCTTCCACCGTGTACGTCCCGGCGGCGGAAGTCACCGGGCTGCCCGCAGTGAAACTGCCCGATCCGACCGTCACCCGGCGCGAGGCGCTGGGCGGGCATCAGAAGGAAGCCGGCGGACGCGAGTACTGGGTCTATCATCAGGTGGACGCCGCGGGCGGGATGGCGCGGAAGTTCCTCCTCGATGATTCCGGGAAGCCGGTGTGGCTGGTGGATCCGGGGATCAACGGGACGGTGAAAAAGCTCCCGGGCGGCGGTGAAGTGCAGAAGTTCGACGCACCGAAAGCCGTCCTCGTGAGTTACATCATCAAGGGAATCCTCGACCGCAAGCTGCCGTGGGAACTGGTGCTGATCGGGGTGATGATCGCCGTTGTGCTGGAGTTGTGCGGCATCCCTTCCCTCGCCTTCGCCGTGGGCGTCTATCTGCCCATTGCCGTGTCCATGCCGATCTTCATCGGGGGTATGATCCGGTGGTTGGTGGATCGCCTCGACCTCCGCCGATTGCGGGCCAAGGGCCTGAACGAAGAACAGATCGCCGCCGAAGGCGACAGGAGTCCCGGCGTGTTGATGGCCTCCGGCTACATCGCTGGCGGGAGCATCGCCGGCATCTTCATCTCGCTCCTGGAGGCCCGCTTCGGCAGCACGTCGCTCGCCATCACCGATTGGTCCACCCGCAACAATCCGTTCTTCGACGGCGCATTTTCCGATCGGCTGTCCCTCATCCCCTTCATCCTCCTCTGCCTGCTGTTGCTGGGGGCGGCGCGCGGTTGGGTGTTTGGAAAACCGAAGCCGACCTGAACTCGATTGTGGGGGGATTTACAACCACGCCGCAACGGACACAACGTACGGAATGAACCGATCCGGTCGTTGCTGCCTTCGCTTCGTCGTTGTTCAAACCCGTTGGCTCGGCCTGCTGCTGGCGTGGTCGCTCACCCCGGTCGCCGAGGCCGCACGACGCTTTCATCTGGCCCCCGTCAAACAGGGCGACGGCAGCGGACGCAATGCCGCCAACGCCCGCGCGTTTGATGGCAATGATCTCAACTACCGGATCTTTGCCGACGGTTCGGATCCGGTGGTGGAACTCCGTTTCGCCCCGGGGACCTATTCCCTGACGACCTTCCTGTTTGTCGGGGGCGGCGGAAAGGCGGCGGAGTATTTCGTCCGGATGGTGGGCGAAGGGGCACGCCCGGAAGACGTGGTGATCCGCAACGACAAACCCTTCATCGCCGGCGTCCAGGATCGCATGGTCCGGTTTCAGGAACTGCGCCGGGTCGAGATCGAGAACCTCACCTTCGATGGCAATTGGGACGACAAGATGCGTCGGGCCACCCATCCCGTCCTCACCTCCAGCTATAAGAATCAACCCCTCTCGATCACTGCCCGTACCGGACGCGTCCGGAGGGTCATCGTGCGAAATCACGGATCGATCGGGTTGGTCCCCCAGACCCGCTTCGACAATTCCGCCGGCGTGGAGGCGTTCCCGCTGGCCCTGGGGACGGTCGATGTCGGACAGGAACCCGAGGGGGGCGATCCGCGTCCGTGGGTGGTGGAGGACTGCGAGGTGCACGGATTCCACGTCGACTACAACGGCTACGGCACCATGATTATGGCCGGTGCCGGCAACATCCCGGGACGAACGCCGGTCTGGGCCGGAACCGAGGCCGGTCGCCGTTTGTTCCTCATCCGACGCAACCAGGTCCGCGGAACTCCCACCGGTGCCGGAGTGATCGCGCTCGGATCCGCCGGGTGCAGTCCGGGGGAGGTGGACGGCGGGCGCGTGACCTTCACCGACAATATCGTGGTCAACGCGAGCATGGGTTTCAACACCGACTGTGGACGGTTGACCGACCTCGACTTCACCAACTCGCTGTTCCTCGACATCTGGATCCTGGGAAATGTGAACGCCGCATTCACCGGTATGATGCAGCGCTATCAGGTCTCCGGAAACACCGTGCGCTTCGGGCATCGGCGCGAGTATCCCGTCTACTCCCGTCTCGAATGGAATGGTCCCCGGGCCACCTCGCAACCGCGGTTCGTCCTCGGTCGCGGGCAGACCAATGAACTGGTCGGCCTCTTCGTCGGCGCGCCGTCCGATGTCCGGTTTTCCGGCAACTGGTTCACCACCCGCTCGCCCGAGCGGCGCGGGGTCGAGTCCCTTCCCGCCGAGTTCCAACTCGCCCGCAAGCTCACCCAGGCCGACATGCCCTGGAGCACCACCTTCGCCGACGCCACCGACTTCGACGGCAGCCAGAATGGGATCTCCAGTGTGCCCCTCGATTTCACCGCCCTGGAGGAAGTCCCGCTCAAGCGCATGGCCAAACTGGCCCGCAACTCGGCACCGGAACTCTTCAAGAACCGACGCGTGGCCGAACGGACATCCGCCTTCCGCCCCCTTGGCCGGATCGAACGGGTGCTCCCCGTCTGGGGACGTCGTCAGCAGCGGTACGAATGGACCGCAGCGACAGGCAACGGCACCCGACGACAGCGCCTTCCCGAGGTCAACGAACCCGCCCTGATCGGCGGCATCGAGATCACCATCGGCGAACCCGTCAGCGAATCCGCCAACGAACTGCGGGTCCCCGTCCGACTGGCCGTGCAACCCCTGCCCGGCCGTGGCGAAACCCGGCCGCTCGCCGGATCCAATGTCTGGCTGGAAGTGACCGGCCCCACGCCACTCCTTCTCTCCGCCGAGACCGATCGCCGCGGCATCGCCGTGTTCCGGGTCCCGACCGAGAACACCGGGCCCGTCCGCTTGCAGTTCCGCGCTTTCCACGATCCCGAGGTTCGCTCCCCCGCTGAGGGACGCTTCAACGAGTACCGCGTGGCCTTCGCCGTCGCCGATCACACCCTGGGAACGCACGTCGGCGTGACGGCGTTCCCCGATGTGGCCGATGAGAAATCCGGGCAGCCAGGACGATTGAAGTTCTTTCGCACCCCCGACCGGGAGGGAGCGTTGCCGGAACTGGAAATCTACTTCCGCGTGGGCGGTGAAGCGCGCTCGGCCCGGATCGAGGACGACTACCGTCTGGAGGCCGTCGGTGGAATCTCCCTGCGCACCGACACCGCCCGCCAGGGTGGCATCGCCCGTCTCACCTTTCCCAAGGATTCCGACGTGGTGGAGGTCGACGTGGTGCCCTTGCACGATGATTCATTCGAGCAGGAGTGGATGACGGTTCGCCTCCTTCCCGGTGTGAGGCGCAGCTACGGACTGGCCGCCGATGCGTCCGCCACCGTCGTCCTCTACGACGGGCCCGAGTGGACCCGCAAGGAGCTCCCCGCACCGACGGGGACCACTGCCCGACCCACGGCCATCGGTCCGGTGATTCGCGCAGGCGACCTCACCCAAGTCATCATCGGCGGAACCCTGGTGAGCCGCGACGGCAGTGAACGCACCGCCTGGTGGCGCTGGGATCTCTCGAAGGAAAAACCCGAACGCCTGCCGGAGATTCCCGCCGCCTGGACTTCCATCCGGCCACGCGTGATCGCCGGTATCAGACCGGATGGCTGGCCTTGGGTCGGGGGCGAAACCGGTCCTGCCACCGCACCCAGACCGTGGGGGTCGGGCGTCGCCTTTGACGGCGAGGGTGCCGTCACCGGTGCCAGCCCGGACGGCGCGCGGTGGGTGGGTTGGCGTGCCCGGGGACGCGACCGCGAGGCCCTGCTGGGCCGGACCTCCGCAGCGCCCATCGTCGCCCGCGGGCCGGGTTGGGAACGGCTCGAACTCAAATCGGTCAACGCCACCGGAAAGGTCGCCGGGGAAGGATTCCGCAACGGACGCCGCCGCGCCTTTCGCTCGAACACGATTCCGTCCCTGGCCGAGTCCGATCTGCTCCCATTGCCTCCGGGATCCGATGAGTCCGGAGTGGAAGCCATCGATGCCGCCGGCAGTGCCGCCGGTTGATGCGGCTCGGCAACGGGACGTCGGGCGTGTCTCTGGCCTGCACCAGCTCCCAACACCGCGGCCACGGTGATCGAACTCGGTCGGCCCGAGGGTCTACCCGAGTCGCGCGCCCTGGGATTCGCCGCGAATGGCGACGTGCTGGCCGTGGCGGGCAAAGGCGGCCGTCCGGAGGTCCCCTATATCTTCTCGGCCACGACCCGGGCCCTTCTCCCGCTCCACGACCCGGCTTTTGTCTGGGGTAGCACCGCAGTAGAACCCCCGGGAGATGCCGTGGCCATCAACCCCCAAGGCTGGGTCATTGGAAGCCACACCGGACCGCAGGGCCCTGTCGGATGGATCGCCCGGCGGTTGGCGAAGCCGTGAACTGGGGGTGGGATTGCTGCCCGGAGATCTTGCGCTGCCTGTCCTTTCTGATTCGATGCAAGCCATGCGGCTTCCTGCAATCTGGCGAAAGCTCCGGTTCCCTTTGCTCATCGCGTTGGCCCTGGATCTGGAGATCTCTGCGGAGACGATCTCGGTCTCTCCTGCGGCGGACACATCGATCTTTTCCTTCAATCCCGGAAACAATCTCGGCGGGCTGTCCAACGTGCCCCTGGGCCCGATCAACCGGGACGCGGACGCACAGGGTTTCTTCCAGCAGGGACGGATGCTGGTCCGCTACGATCTTTCCGCCCAACTTCCGCCGGGTGCGCAGATTACCGGTGTCAGGTTGAGGCTGTCGGTGGTGAAGGAGAGTTCCGGGGGAGCCCCCTTGACCGTGGACCTTCATCGCTTGCTGGTCCCATGGGCCGAAGGCTCGGCAGCGGGCTCAAGTTCCGGCACCGCCGCGACCTCCGGACAATCGTCGTGGCAGGATCGCATCAAGGGCACCGCCGCGTGGTCGAGTCCGGGAGCAAAAGCGGGCACCGACTACAACACGACCTTCAGCGGTTCAACGGTCGTCGACAACGCGGGGACCTATACCGTTGCCAGCACTCCGGAACTGATCGCCGATGTGCAGGCTTGGATTGCAGATCCCGCATCCAACCAAGGCTGGATCCTCCTGCCACGCGCTCCGATGATCAAAGGTTCAGCCAAGCGGATCTTCACCCGTGAGGGCGGCAATGGGGCCACGCTCGAGCTCACCTACACCCTGCCACCCCCGCCCGAGTTGCGACTGGATGCCAAACGCATTGCCGATGGCCGGATCGAACTGCACTTCCACGGCGAACCCGGAAACATCTATGAGATCCAGTTCGCGTCGGATCCCGTCGTGCCCGTGTGGCAGCCTTTGACGAACTTCATCGTGAAGCTGCAGCCAGCAGAGCCCTTGGCGACGGACGTGACCGACCTGGATCACCGCTTCTATCGCGTTGCCATCACCGGGCATGTGGATTGATGCGAACGCCGGCCCGGGTCATCCACAGGGCTTCTGCGAACTTCCGGATTGAACCTGCCGGAATGGGCGGAATCGTCGTCGCAGCCATGCGCTGCCCTTCGAGTTGAAACAGATCCTCGTCATCAAGACCTCGTCCCTGGGCGATGTCATCCACACGTTGCCCGCCCTGACCGATGCGGCAGCGGCGATCCCAGGCATCACCTTCGACTGGGTCGTCGAGGAGAACATTGCTGAGGTGCCTGCGTGGCACCCGGCCGTGCGCCAGGTCTTGCCGGTCGCATTGCGGCGTTGGCGACGTGGATGGTGGCAGTCTCCGGAACGAACCCAGCGCAGCCAGTTCACACAACGCCTTCGCGCACGGGAATACGACGCCGTCATCGATGCCCAGGGCCTGATCAAAAGCGCCTGGATCTCGTGGTCTGCCCGTGGCCCTCGACACGCCCTGTCCTGGACCTCCGCCCGCGAACCGCTTTCCTCCCTTGCCGCGCACCACCGGCACCCGATCGCGAAAGGCCAGCATGCCATTGCCCGCGTGCGCCAACTCTTCGCCCGCAGCCTGGGATATCCCTGCCCCACCTCGGCACCGGACTACGGCATCGATCGCAGCCGATTCCTGACCGGCCCGCCCCCCGAGCCGACGATCGTGTTCCTGCACGGCACCACCTGGCCCACCAAACATTGGCCGGAGGAATCCTGGACGGCTTTGGCAGGACTTGCCGCGGCCGACGGATACGACGTCCGATTGCCCTGGGGCAACCCCGCGGAAAAGGCGCGGGCGGATCGGATTGCCAAGACCTGTCCCCGGGCCCAGGTCCTGCCACGGATGTCCCTCGCGGAACTTGCCGGGGTGCTGGCCACCGCCCGCGGCGTGGTGGCGGTGGACACCGGACTGGCCCATGTGGCCGCGGCCCTGGGCGTGCCGGCGGTCACGCTCTACGGAGCGACCACGCCCGGCCTGACGGGCACCCTTGGTCGCCATCAGGTTTCCTTGCAGGCCCGATTCGGCTGCGCTCCCTGCCTGCGCCGTACCTGCAACTATTCCGGACCCTCCCCCGTCCATCCGGCCTGTTACCAAACCCTGCCTCCCGCGCTCGTGTGGGCGACGCTGAAGCCCCTCGTCATTCCGTAGGCGACGAGGTCACGAGGCTCACTTCAATCGGGCGGGGAACGCACGGTGGCCGGGGTACGTCCGAATGGAAGTCAGAGTCTCCTGACGTCGCCTCCCACCCGTAGGCGACGAGGTCACGAGGCTCACTTCAATCGGGCTGGG
>JBDNHZ010000520.1:0-17768 GCA_041688515.1 Verrucomicrobiota bacterium | reverse complement strand
GCCGCGGCAGATCCATGCCGGCATCATCCAGTTCATGACAGACGATCGCGCCGACCGAGGGATGGACCACGGTCGAACTGGGGCGGTAACCGGTCTTCATGTTGTACACCGCCCGTTCGTGATCGGCCTCCTTGCTGACCACCGAACGAACGAGCGTCACCTCCGACATCACCTCGGCCAGGCGCGGCATGCCTTCGCCCAACTGCACACCACTCAGCGACGTGGCAATCGCCCGGCTCCCATGGGCGATGGGCGAGGTCGGATGCGGATCAAAGGTCTCCAACTGACTCGGGCCGCCGGCCATCCACAGGATGATCACCGACCGCGCCGGTCGTCCTCGGGGTGCCGACTCAGCCTCCCGCGCCAACAACTGCGAGAGCGGCGTGAGCCAGGCGATCCCGGCCGCACCCCCCCACTTCAGGAGCGTGCGCCGGGACAGATGATCGGAAGATGCACACGCCCCACCGCAGTTGCTTGGCGAGATCAATGGTTCCATGAGAATTCCGTTGAGTTGAGCAGGGTCCAGTACAGGTCTTCCATCCGCGCGGATCGACCGGTCCCGGAATCGATCTGCAACGCCGCCACGAAATGGCGTTGCTCGGCGGGGGTCGGCCGACGTGACAACACCGCCAGATAGGCCGTCTCCACCGCGACTTCGTCGTTTGGCGAGACCACCCCGATCCGAGTCGCCGCGTTCATCATCAGATCTTCCTTCGTCCGTTCCCGGACGAGTTCGCCGTTCATCATCACCAACCGCTGGGGAATCGTTCCGCCGAAGCCGTTGAATTCGTCTTCCCCGATATCCCCGAACCGCTTCACGAAATCGTTCTGCTGGAAGTAACGCACCACCCGGACGAACACCGCCGAATCGGCGTCCAGGGTCCGGAGGTTCGCGGATTGCAGAATCGCTCCCGCCACCTGCTCGGGCCGGAGCCGGGTCAATGGGAAGGACGCGAAGGCCCGCTCCTGCTCCGCGGTCACCGGGTGACCGGCATCCTCCGAACGGCTCTCCGCCCGGAACACATGGGTGGAAGCGATCACCCGGATCAAGCGCTGGAGGTCGAAGCCGTGCTGCACCGCGTCGTCGGCGAGGATTTCCATCACCGGATGGAACGGTCCGTCCAAGGGGATGCCATCGATCGGCTGATGCAGGGGCCGATTGAAGAGCAGCGCCCAGGCACGGTTGACCAGCGTGCGCGCGAAAGGCCGATTGTCCGGATGGGTCACCCAACCTGCCAGACGCTGGCGCAACGGGCCATCCGCCGGCAGCAGTCCGGCGTTGAAGGGAACCCGGGGGACCACCGGTTCCTTCGAGTCCTTGCCCAGGAACCGGTACTCATAGGACTTCGCCGCGTCGTCGCGGACGCCGGTCATCGACATCTCGGCACAGGCGAAGAATGCGGCGAGTTGATGGAAATCGCGCTGCTTCCAGCGGTCGCCAAAGAAGTCGTCGTGGCATTGCACGCAATCGATCCGCAACCCGAGGAATGCCCGCGATACCCGGGCCGCCAACTTCTGTTCGTCCGGCCCTTCCTGATCGTTGTTCTGGTCCACGGTGACCGTCACGAAGTTGACCTGCGGACGACTGGTCCAGATGCCCTCGGCGGAGATCAACTCCCGCACCAACTGATCGTACGGACGGTTCGAATGGAGCTGCTCACTCAGCCAGGAAACCAGCCGATGGCGTCGGTACACGATGAAGGGCCCGTTCTCCACCCCGACCGCGATCCGCGCCAGACGTTCGGCCAGGTAATCACTGGAACGCCGATCCTCCAGCAAGTGCGCCCGCCACCACGCCAACCGTTCCGTCGGCGGCACCTGTTCCAACGCCCGGATTTCCTCCATCGATGGAATCGTTCCGGTCAACGCCAGCGAGAGGCGCCGGGCCACCGTCAGGTCCGAAGCGGATGCCGTCGGGGTGACCCCAGCCCGTTTCCACTCCGACGCAAAGGCCGCGTCGACGCGCGCGGCTGCGGCCTGAATCGATGCCGACGCCGAAGCCGCCCCGACGTCGATGCGCGGTTGGCGGAACGGTTCGCGACGCAACCAGCGCCCCGCCACCAGCGCGGCCAGAACCAGTCCGCACAGCAGGAACAGACTGTTCCTCATCCAAGGCTTCATGAAACTTCTCTCCATACCTTCCGGTCGTCATGAGCATCCGCAAGAACTGAATGTTTCAACCCGCGTCATCTCCCGCCATCGAACCCGGACCGGGATCTCCGGACGCGCCGGCGCGCGTCGACACCGGAAGGATGGGTCGGGCCGCCCGCGCCTTCGCTTCAGCCCTCGATTGGCTCTTTGGCTTGGCGGCGCTGGTGGCCGGTCTCGCCCTCCTTTCCGTCATCCCCCTGCTCAACTTCCTGAGCCTGGGTTACCTCCTCCACGCCAGCGCCCAGGTGGCCCGAACCGGCCGCCTCCGCGCCGGTCTGGTCGGGGTACGCAAGGCCTCCCGGATCGGCACCCTGATCGTCGGAACCCTCCTGGTGACCCTTCCCGTCCGGATCGTCTCCGGTCTGTGGAGAGACGCGGAACTGGTGGCTCCCGGGAGCTCCACCGCCCAGGCGTGGCGGATCGGCCTGCTGTTCCTCACCGTGCTCACTCTGGTTCACCTCGTCTGGGCCTGTCTGCGCGGGGGGCTTCTCCGACATTTCCTCTGGCCGGCGCCGCTGCAACTCCGCCGATGGCTGGCGAAACCCAACGCCCTCACCGATGCCCGCGAGGCCGTCGTCCGCTTCATTGTCGGACTCCGACTCCCGTTCTATTTCTGGCTGGGAGCCCGGGGGTTCCTCGGAACGTTCCTCTGGTTGCTGGTCCCGGTGGGAATCCTGATCGCCGCCTCGCAGGTCGCGCCGGAGAAGGGAGGAGCGCTCTTCTCCCTGGTGGGCGGGTTCCTGCTGATGGGGGTCGTCCTCTACCTGCCCTTCCTCCAGGTCCACTTCGCCCTCGAAGACCGCTTCCAGGCGCTGTTTGAAGTCCGATCCATCCGACGCCTGTTTCAACGCGCTCCGATCGCCTTCTGGATCGCCCTGTTCGTCACCCTGCTCTTCGCCCTGCCCCTCTACCTGCTGAAGATCGAACTCCCACCCCGCGGGATCGTCTGGCTGCCCAGCCTGTTGTTCGTCGTGTTCATCCTTCCCGCCCGCCTGCTGACCGGCTGGGCCGTCGGACGCGCCCGCCGACGCGAGCAACCGCGCCACGGATTCTTCCGATGGACAGGTCGCCTGGCGATGATCCCGGTCGTCCTGTTCTATGTCCTGTTCGTCTATCTCTCCCAATACCTGTCGTGGAACGGCAGCCGCGGATTGCTCGAACAACACGCCTTCCTCGTCCCGGCTCCTTGGACCAGCCTGTGAGCTGGGATGCTTTCTCGGCCCATATCCGGATGTGACTCCGAAGGGCTAATACCGCTGGCGATGCACCTGATAGTACAGCACCGGCACGGCCAGGCGGCTGATGAGGAGGGACGCCACTTCGCCGGCCATCAACGAGATCGCCAATCCCTGGAAGATCGGGTCGAACAGGATCACCGCCGCACCGAACACCACCGCCAGCGCGGTCAGCAGCATCGGACGAAACCGCACCGCACCGGCGTCCACCACCGCGTCGGCCAGCGGCAATCCCTCGGCCACGCGTTGTTCGATGAAGTCGACCAGGATGATCGAATTCCGCACGACGATTCCGGCACCGGCCATGAACCCGATCATGGACGTGGCGGTGAAGAACGCCCCCATTGCCCCATGCGCCGGCAGGATGCCGACCAGTGAGAACGGGATGGCCATCATCACCACCAGCGGCGTCAGGAGGGATCGGAACCATCCCACCATCAGCACGTAGATCAGCACCAGCACGGCGGCGAAGGCCAGGCCCAGATCGCGGAACACCTCCAGGGTGATCTGCCATTCGCCATCCCACTTCAGGGAGGGTTGGGCGTCGGACTCCGGCATGGAGGAATTGAGGATTTTCAGCGGACCCGCTCCCGGCACGCCCGTGAGCGCGGCCACGTCCAGCTTCGCCAGGGCCTTGTTCATCGTTCCAATGGCGTACACCGGGCTCTCGACCACCCCGGCGACATCGCCGATGACGTAGGTGACCGGCATGAGATTCTTGCGATGCCGACTGCCATCGACGGTCGCGGTCTCCATTCGCACCAGTTCCCGCAACGGCACCAGGGGGGCGTTGCCCGTGGTGCCCGGTTCCGGCAATCCGTTTCCATCTCCCGCCCTGACCCGCAGGGACAACAACTCTTCGGGACGCGCCCGGGTGGAACGCGGGAGTTCGAGCAGGAGGTTGACGTCTTCCTTCTCGGCCGGGGCATGCAGCAGGTCGATCGACTCACCGGCCACCGCCAGGCGAAGGGTCTGGGAAAGGGTGGCGGCGCTGATCCCGTGGAGCGCGGCCTTTTCCTTGTCGATGACGAAGCGGACCTTGGCCTGGGGATCTTCGACATACCAATCGACATCCACCACGCCCGGCGTCCGACGGAAAATGTCGCGGACCGCCGTCGCCAACCCGAGGCGTGCGCCGTCATCAGGACCATACACCTCGGCGACCAGGGTCTGGAGCACGGGCGGTCCGGGAGGAACCTCTGCCAGCGCCACGCGGGCCCCGAAACGTTCGGCCACCGCAGTGACGCCCGGACGGACGCGCTTCACGATCTCGTGCGACTGGGCCTTGCGATCGTGTTTCGAAAGGAGGTTCACCTGGAGGTCCGCCACGCTCGCGCCGCGGCGCAGGAAGTAGTGGCGGACGAGTCCGTTGAAATTGAAGGGAGAAGCCACCCCCACGTAGATCTGGTAGTCGGTCACCTCGGGTTCGGCGCGGATCACCGCGGCCACGGCACGGGCGGCCTCGGCGGTCCGCTCCAGCGAGCTGCCCTCGGGAAGATTCAGGATCACCTGGAACTCCGACTTGTTGTCGAAGGGCAGCATCTTGACCTTCACCCACCCGATCCCCACCCCCGCCATCGCCGCCAGCAACATCAGCGTGATGGTTCCCAGAAAGATCGCTTGCCACCCCCGATGATGGAGCAGCGGCCCCATGACCCGGCGGTACAACCGGGTGGCGGCGTCTTCGGGCTCGGCCGCGTGTGATTCCACCAGCGGTGCCACGTCCTCCGGGGCGGCCGGATCGGCGGGATCAACGACGATGTCCTTCCGACGCCGTGCCATTCCCAGAAAGCGCACGGAGGCCCACGGCGTCACGATGAAGGCGATCAGCAGCGACCAGAACATCGCGGCGCTGGCACCCACCGGGATCGGACGCATGTACGGACCCATCAATCCGCCGACGAAGGCCATGGGCAGCACCGCGGCAATCACGGCGAACGTGGCCAGGATGGTGGGGTTGCCCACCTCCGCGACCGCTTCCACCGCCACCTGCGACAAGGGACGATCCGCGTTCCCCGGCAGATGACGGTGTCGCACGATGTTTTCCACCACCACGATCGCGTCATCGACGAGGATGCCGATGCTGAAGATCAGGGCGAAAAGCGTAATGCGATTGAGCGTGAATCCCCAGAGCAGGAAGACCAGCAGGGTCAACGCCAGCGTCGTCGGGATGGCCACACCCACGACGCCCGATTCGCGCCAACCCAGCACCAGCCAGATCAGGACCACGACGCTCACCACCGCAATCCCCATGTGAAGGAGGAGTTCGTTGGATTTCTCGGCGGCGGTCGCGCCGTAGTGGCGGGTGATGCTTACTTCCAGATCGGCGGGCAGGATGCGCCCACGCATTCCCTCAACCTTCCGCAGCACCGCCTCCGCCACTGAAATCGCGTTGGCCCCGGGACGCTTGGCGATGCTCAGGGTCACGGCAGGCTCTTCTTCCCCGGTTCCTCCGGCCCGACTGCCCCGCCCGTGGAACACGTACTGATTCCCTTCCTCTGCTCCATCCACCACCTCCGCCACCTCCCGCAGGGCCACCGGACGTCCCCCGGAAACCCCAACCACCACCTGCCCCACTTCTTCGGGCCGGGTCAGAAACGCTCCCGTCTCCACCACGATTTCCCGGTTGGTGGCCGTCACCGTGCCCGAACGGAATTGTCGGTTCGCCTGCTGCAACATCGGAATGATCCCGGCCGCCGTCAGCCCACGCGACGACAGTCGCACCGGATCGAGCAGCACCCGCACTTGACGTCGCGCCCCGCCGATGATCGTCGTTTCGGCCACCTGCGGCACCTGCTTCACCGCGTCGTCCAACTGGGCCACCACCCGCCGGAGGGCGAGGTGATCATACCGTTTGCCGTGCAAGGTCAGGGCCAGAATCGGCACATCGTCGATCGACCGGGGTTTGATCAGGGGAAAGGTCACTCCGTGCGGAATGCGATCGAAGTTGGAACGGAGCTTCTCGCTGATCTTGACCAGGCTGGTGTCAGGATCGGATCCCACCTTGAACCGGACGATCACCAGTGCCTCCCCCTCGCGGGACGTCGAGTAGAGGTATTCCACTCCGGGAACTTCCCAGAGCAACTTCTCCATCGGACGCGTCGCCCGCTCCTCCACCTCGCGCGCTCCCGACCCCGGCATCGCCACGATGACGTCGATCATGGGAACCCGGATCTGCGGTTCCTCCTCGCGCGGCAGAAGGATCAGCGCCGCCAGGCCGAGCAGCACCGACGTCACCACCAGCAGCGGCGTCAGCTTGGAATCCACAAACGCCGCCGCCACCCGTCCTGCCAATCCAAGAGGACGCGCCGATTCGGGTGCGCTCACGGCGTCACCTCCAACTTTTGTCCGTCCACCACCGACGCCACCCCGCCCACCACCACCCGCTCGGCCGGTTCCACCCCGGAGATCAACTCGACCGTGTCGCCCAACACCCGCCCGGTCCGGACCAACCGCAGTTGGGCGGTGCCTTCGACGGCGATCATCACATACTCCAATTGGCCTCGGCGAAGGACGGCGGCCGTGGGAACCCGCAGGATCGGGGATACCCCCAGCGACACGGCCAACCGGCCGAATTGACCCGAGCGCAGGCCCGCCGTGTTCGGCAGGTCCACCTTCACGAGAAAAGTCCGGCTGACCGGATCCGCCGCCGGCGCGATCTCAGCCACTTTCCCTGACAGGACGAGGTCGCGTCCCACCCGGACCGAAACCGTCTGCTGCGCCTGCAACCGGTCGATCAGGGCTTCTCCGACGTCGGCTTCCAGACGGAGTTCCCCGGGCACTTCCAATTCCAGCAGCGGACGTCCGGGCGTCGCCAGATCTCCCACTTCCGCCCGCTTGCGACTGACAACCGCGTCGAACGGAGCGACCACGCGGGTGTAACCCAACAACGTTTCCGCTTCCGCCATGCCTGCCTTCGCCACCCGCCATCGCGATTCCACGACATCAAATTCCTGCGGCGACACAGTCTGCTGCTGAACCAACCCCTGGAAGCGGTCGCGCTCCCGGGAGGCCTGCTCCAGAACCACCCGCGCCTGCTCCACCCGGGCCAACAACTCCGGAGCTTCCAACTGCACCAACAGATCTCCCGTCCGCACTCCCTGCCCCAAACGGGACTCCAGGCTCACGATCCGGCCCATGACCTTGGCTTCCATCACCGTATGGCGCTGCGCGCGCACGGTTCCCACGACTTCCTCCGTTCCGGCGTAGGGCGTCCACTCCACGGTCTGGACCGTCACCCGGGCCGCTGCACGGGCGACACCCGGGGCCGATGCCGCGTCCGGGCGGCAGCCCAGACCAAGGCAGGCCACGGCCCCGAGGGCGAGCGACGCGAGGGGGTTCAGGAACGGGGTCTTCATGGGATCAGGGGCTTGGGCTCAGTGCGAGGAGGCGTCCTTCGAACTGCAGCCACCGCCGCTGCAACAACCGCCGCCGGCCGATCCGCTGCTTCCGCCGCGAACCCGGTTCACGATCATCTCGGCGGGGCAGAAACCGGTAAAGGCCGACTGGATCAGATTGGCACCGACGAAGGCCGCGAGAATGAGCCAATTGGGATGCAGGGTGCGTGAGAGGACGATGGAGGTGAGAACGAGGGTCCCGGCAAGGATACGAATGATCATTTCCGTCTTCATACAAGTTATGATTATACAAGCATATGTGTTGACGCAAGCCGCTTCCTCCACTTTCTTCTCCCCATGGCCAAGCCGCACCCCCTGCTCTCCGATGAGGCTCTCGAACTCGTTGCCGCCCGATTCCGGGTCCTCGGCGAACCCTCCCGCCTTCGGCTCCTCCAGTCCCTTCGCGCCGGCGAATTGAACGTTTCCCAACTCGTCGAGGTCACCGGCCTCACCCAGGCCAACACCTCCCGCCATCTTCAAGCCCTTGCCGAGGCCGGCATCGTCGGGCGTCGTCGCGAAGGTTCCAGTGTCTTCTATCGCATCTCGGATCCCGGCATCTTCGAACTGTGCGACGCGGTCTGTGGGAGCCTTCAACGCCGGGTGCAAAGCCACGCCCGAGCGCTCTCGGCCTGAGCCGTGACGCGTGCGGAGGGACGAGTCCTACGAGTCCCCATGACCGACGCGCGGAGCTCGTCCCTTCAGGAGTTCGTCTCAGGGAAGAGGCGGGCGAGGGCGCCCGCGGTCCCGGGAGGGGCCGTGCCAGATGCACCTCGTCTCCAACCGGCAGACACACGACTCCTTCCCATTTCCACCGACCGCCCGTAGCCTTGGGGAATGTCCCGTCGCACCTCTGCCATTGCCCCCAGTTGGTGGGATTACACCACGCTGGACGCCGAGATCATCGACGCCGTCGCGCGTCTCTCGGCGAAGGATCTTCAGAAGCTTTCGCGTCCCGGATTCCAGGTCGTGTTCTACGACACGCTCGAGGATTTCTACCTCGCCGAAGCCCTGGAATACGTCGAGGCCTGGCGTCGCAGCACCCCCGACAATCCCGTCGGCATCTGCGGTCCCATCGGTCCCACCGAACAACTCCCGCTGGTCGCCCGCATCGTCAATGCCCTGCAACTGGACGTTCGCGCAGGACACTTCTGGGGAATGGACGAATGGTTCGATGGCGATACCGGGCTGGAAGTTCCGGTGACTCATCCGCTGAGTTTCGAACGATGCGACCGCGAGTTCTGTTTCAACCGCATCGACCGCCGCCTTCGGATGTCGGATGCCCATCTGCACTTTCCCAAGGCGGACACGGCGGCATTTCGTGCGACCTGGGGAAGCGGGGTGCGCTGCGCGGTCATGCAGGGCGGACAAGGGGATGTGAAGCACTGGGCCTTCAACGATCCGCTGCCGCGAAAGGGAAAGCATCTCAACGCGCCGCCATCGAAGGAGGAATACCGCCGTCTCGCCACCCGGGTGGTCAACCTGCATCCGCTGACCATCGCGCAGAACGCCCGGACCTCCGGGGGCGGCAACATCTCGATGGTGCCTACCCAGGCGATCACGGTGGGCCCGGTCGAAACGTGGCTCGCCGACAAGGTTTCCATCTGGCACGCGGGCAATCACGACAACCCCTTTGGGCAACGGTTGACCGCCTACATGATCTCCAAGGGCATCGTCGATACCGCCGTGCCCATGTCGCTGCTCGCCGACCATCCCCACGTTCAGTTCCACTATTTCCGCGGCGGGATCGGCTCATGCAGCGTGGAGATGCATTGAACCGTCGATCGACGAAATGAGAACTCAGATCCTGCTCCGGCTCCTGGCGGTCCTGATCGCCGTTCCGGGATTCCTCCCTCGGGGCCTCGCCGCCGACCCCCTGCCCGCCCCACTGCGGGCCGGTGCCGCCACGTCGGTCATCACTCCTCCCATCGGAACCGTGATGAACGGGGGGAGCGCTCCGGCGGTCTCGACGCATGTCCACGACGAACTCCACGCCCGGGCTCTCGTCCTGGAAGCCGGCACGAACCGTCTGGTGTTCGTCCAGATCGACAACTGCCTGATCGATCGCCCGCTCATCGACCAAATGAAGGAACGGATCCGGCAGGCGATCGGCATTGAGCCCGGCCGAACCTGCATCGCGGCGACCCACACCCACTCCGCGGGATCTCTTACGGGCGCCCACTTGGTGGAACCCGATGCCGCCTATCGCGCCTGGATTGCCGGTCCGATCACGGACGCCGTCCGGCGGGCCGTCCATCAACTCGCCCCCGCCGAAGTGGCCTGGGGCAAGGGCACCCTTCCCCAGCACGTTTTCAACCGGCGGATCCGGGTGAAGCCCGGGATCACCTACACCAACCTGCTGGGACAACCCGGCGACCGGGTGAAGATGAACTGGTCTTCGCCCAGCGCGGAAGATCACGAGTTCGCCGGGCCGGTCGATCCCGAGGTGTCGCTGCTGTCGCTCCGCCACGCCGACGGCCATCCGATCGCGCTGTTCGCCAACTATTCCCTGCACTACGTGGGTGGCACCGGCCCGGGAGAACTGAGCGCCGATTACTTCGGCGAGTTCTGCGACCGGATCACCGATCGCCTCGGGGTTTCCCGCCAGGATCCTCCGTTTGTCGCCCTGCTTTCCAACGGCACCAGCGGCGACATCAACAACAACGACTTCCGCCATCCCCGCCCCCGCATGCCGCCCTACGCCCAGATTCATCGGGTGGCAGAAGATCTCGCGACGGAGGTGCACCGGATTCTCCTGACCCTGACCTACACGAATCGGGTCCAACTCACCGCCCGCACGGCGGAGGTGACGGTGCGGGTCCGGAAGCCATCCCGGGGTGAGGTCGAAACCGCCCGACGCCTCCTGAATGGACGGGGGGCGGATCAACTGCGGAGTTGGGTCGAGATCCACGCCCGGGATCAATTGCTGCTGGCCGAGTACCCTGATGAACTGAGCCTACCCTTGCAGGTCTTCGGGATTGGAAGCCTTCGGGTCGCGCAATGGCCCGGGGAGATTTTTGCCGAGAGCGGGCTCGCCCTGAAGAAGTACGCCCATCCCACCCCGTTGTTGAACATCAGTCTGGCCAACGGCTGGTTCGGATACATCCCACCGTCCGGTCAGCACGCACTGGGTGCCTACGAGACCTGGCGGTTGAGGACCAGTCCCCTGGAGACCGACGCCATTTCCCGACTGCTGGGAACGTTCCACGAACTGCTGAAGCCGTAGCCTCATTTCAGACCAAGGACGGATGGCGGAGGACATCGGGTTCTGCATTACTCACGTTCAGGACGCACATGAGCATGAAGAAGAAGATTCTCATCGTTGAAGACCAGGTGCCCATGCGGCGCAACATCGCTCTTCTCCTCGAACTGGAAGGGTTCGAAGTCGTGACCGCTGGGAATGGCGTCACCGGCGTCGAAGCCGCCCGACGCGAGCATCCGAATCTCATCCTGTGTGACGTCATGATGCCCGAGATGGATGGGTACGGCGTCGTCCAGGCCCTCCGTACCGACAAGGATCTGGCGTTGATTCCCTTCGTCTTCCTCACCGCCAAGGGCGACAAGGCCGATATCCGCATCGGCATGAATTTCGGGGCCGACGATTACCTCACGAAGCCGGTGATCCGCGAAGATCTGCTGGCGGCGGTGCACGCCCGACTGGCGCGGGCCGAGACCTTCGATGAACGCATGCAGGACGCCGTGTCCAAGGCGGGGGGTGGGTTCAATCCGGACTTCAGTTCCCCCGGTCCGCTGCAACGCGAGTTCGGCCTGACCGCCCGCGAGGCCGAGGTCCTGCTCTGGGTGGCGCAGGGCAAGAGCAACCTGGATGTCGCCACCATTCTCGGCATGTCCGACAAGACGGTGAAGCAGCACATGGGAAGCATCTTTCAAAAGATGGGGGTGGAAAGCCGCAATGCCGCCTCTCTCCGCGCCGTCGAGGTTCTCGGAAAACCTCCGGGAATGCCGCGCACGCCGTAAGATCCCAGGAGGAACGCGCTTCGGCCCATGCACGTTCCCCGCCCGATTGAAATGAGCCTCGTCCCCTCGTCGCCTCCGTAGAAGACGCCGGTCTCGTTCTTTCCCAGCATTGTGCACCGCGGGTCCGCCGATGCAGGATCGTCCACATGTCACCGCGATCCCTGTCCCGACGCGATCTCCTGCGTGGTTCCGTGGCCCTGGCCGCCTATGGGCTGGCAAGCCGGCCATTGACCGCCTTCGGACTCGAGCCGGATCCGAAGGAAGAACTCGTTCCATGGCTCGACATGCAACCAAAGGGCCGGGCGATGCTCTACTGGCAGGATCTCACCTCCTGGGTGACCCCGAATGAATCCCTCTACGACGTCTCCCATTACGGCAAGCCCAAGGTCGATCTCGCCCAGTGGAAGCTGGATCTGACGGGCTTTGTCCGAAAACCCCGTTCCTTCACCCTCGCCGATCTTCAGAAGCTTCCGCATCGCCACCTTCACGCGACGCTTGAATGCGGTGGCAACGGAGCCGGCATGGGATTCATGGGTGCCATCGGGAACATCAAATGGACCGGGACGCCGCTCGGCCCGATCCTGCGGGACGCCGGCCTCCTGAAGCGCGCCAGCGAGGTGGTGTTCTATGGGGCCGACGAAAAGACCGAGAAGATCCGTGAGGTCGAAGTTCTCCAGCGCTTTGCTCGTTCCCTGACCCTCGACCACGCCCTGCAATCCGAGGTCATGCTTGCCTGGGCCATGAACGATCAACCGCTCAACGACACCCACGGAGCGCCGGTGCGGCTCATCGTTCCCGGATGGTTCGGGGTCGCCTGGGTCAAATGGCTGACAAGGATCGACCTCATCGATCGCCGGTTCATGGGTAAATGGATGGCGCGGGAATACGTCACCCTCGGCGGCGAGGAACGGCCCGATGGCTCCACCAACTGGCGCGAGACCTCCGTCTGCAACATCAACGTCAAGTCCATCGCCGCCCGCGCCGTTCGTCGCCCCGATGGCACCCTCCGCATCACGGGTGCCGCCTGGTCCGATGGCACCCCGCTCAAGACGGTCGAGGTCCGGATCGATGACGGCCCCTGGCAACCGGCGCGCCTGAGGAAGAAGCCATCGTCCGCGCGCCACACCTGGACCCTGTGGGATTTCGATTGGTCCAGACCCGCCCCCGGCGATCACACCGTCGTGTCCCGCGCCATCGACACCGACGGACGCGAGCAACCCGCGGCAGACTCCCCTCAGATCAAGAACAAGAAAACGTACTGGGACGCCAACCAGCAGTGGCCGCGTCGCATCCGGATCCCGGCGTAGGCGGGGAGAATGGATGGGCGACGGGGGTCACGGACTCGCGGAGTTCGTCCCTCCGTCGGGGGCGACGGGGGTCACGGACTCGCGGAGCTCGTCCCTCCGTAGGGGCGCTGCATCAGCGCCCGTTGCTCCGGGGCGACCGACGGGACCGACGCGGGTCAGCGTGACCACCGGAGCGCCGGCGGCCCGGGAGGCTTCCAGATCGATGTGGAACCCGGCGCTCCAATCGTTGTTCCCCTCGGGATCCACCCAGATCTGTTCGAGCGCCCAGGACTTCTTGTCCTCGGCTTTCACCACGTAGGTGTGCTGTCGGTTCCGGGCCGCGGGATCCATGCAGAGTCGCTGATGATCCTGGTAGAACGGGTCCACCGCCGCACGCAACAACTCCGCCGTCCAAGGTCCCCCTTCGGGCCGGGAGAGGCTCGCCAGCGTCGCGAGGGCTTCGGCAAAGTCGCCGTTGGCCACCGACCGCAGGAAGAGGAACACCCGCACCCGGATGGCTGCCGTGAAGGCCAGTTCATCCCGCGTGACATCCTTCGCAGCCTCTTCGGCTCCGGGCGGCCGCACCTCGGCCTGGGCTGCAGCCGGTTGATACTTGGGATTCCGCAGCTTCTCCCATTCGTCCACCAAACTGGAATCCACCTGGCGCAACATCGTCCCCAGGTATTCCTCCATCTCCTGCACGGCCTCGGTCTTGGCCTCGGGCGGCACCGTCTGACGCACGACTTTCCAGACCCCCATCAGATGTCGAAGCAACAGCCCTTCCACCCGCTGCAGCTCGTAGATCTTGATGTAATCCGAGAACGACCGGTAGGACTCGAACATCTCCCGGGCGATCGACTTCGGACGGATGTTTTCCTTGCCGACCCACGGATGTTTTTCGGCGAAGGCATTGAAGGTGTCGTACACGAACTCCCGCTTGGGCTTCGGGTACTCGAGCTTCTCCAACTCGTCCATCCGCTCGTTGTATTCCATCCCGCTGGCCTTCCACTCGGCCATCTTCTGGTCCTTCACCTTGTCCAACTGCCGACGCAGGATCATGTCTGGATCCTCCAGAATCGATTCGACCAGGGTGATCACGTCCAGTGCGTAATCCGGTGCCTCGCGATCGAGCAATTTGACGGTGTCGAGCAGGTAGAGTGAAAGGACCTGATCCAGGGAAAAATCGTCCGGGAGAGCGACGTTGACCCGGACATGGGTGCCCTCCGGGGTGCGCGGAATGAACTCGATGATCTGGCGGTCGATTAGTGAACGGAACAACTGCCAGGCGCGGTTGCGATGTCCCTTCTTCAACGAAGGCGAATCATGCGAACGCCGGATCAGGGACTGCATCGCCCGACATCCATCGGTGGGCCGGCTCAGCACGTTGAGCAACATGGCGTGGCTCACCTGGAATCGGGACACCAGACGCTCCGGTGGAGCCGACATCAGACGGGTGTAGGTGTTTCGATCCCAGCTGACGAAGTTCTTCTCCGGCGGCTTCTTCTTCACGATCTTCTTGCCGTCGCGCGCCGCCTTTTCCTCCAGCTTGAGATTCTCCACCACGTGTTCCGGGGCCTGGGCCACCACCCAGCCCACGTTGTCGTAGCCCTTGCGCCCGGCGCGGCCCGCCACCTGATGAAAATCGCGTGCGGTCAGGATTCCCACCTTCTGGCCGTCGTACTTGCACAACCGGGTAAACAGCACGGTCCGGATCGGCACGTTGATCCCGACTCCCAGGGTGTCCGTTCCGCAGATCACCTTCAGCAGTCCCTTCTGCGCCAGTTGCTCCACCAGGATCCGGTACTTGGGAAGCAACCCGGCGTGATGGAGGCCAATCCCGTGCCGGAGCCAGCGCTT
Source organism: Verrucomicrobiota bacterium (assembly GCA_041688515.1). GTDB lineage: Bacteria > Verrucomicrobiota > Verrucomicrobiia > Limisphaerales > UBA9464 > UBA6176. The sequence continues at coordinate 2,867 of JBDNHZ010000520.1, read as the reverse complement.
GATGTCGGACCCGTAGGGGCTGTTGAACCGGTGCGATTCAATGACCGCCGCGATGGCCGCCTTCTCTTCGCGGGACGCGAGATGGATGCTGGTGAAAGCCTGCGCACTCTCGGCCGCGTCGGCCTGGGTGAAATGAACGACATAGACCGGGGCCTTGCCGTCTTCGACCAACTTCTCGAGCGTCTGCGACATCGGCGTCTCGGCGTAGGTAAAGTCGAGGGGGACCGGACGGGTCACGGACTTCACCGTCGAAACTTCCCGGCCGGTCAAGGTGCGGAGTTCCTCCTCGAAAAACGCGGTGTCTCCCAGGGTCGCCGACATCAGCAGGAAACGCGACTTCGCCAACGTGAGCAGCGGAACCTGCCAGGCCACGCCGCGTTCGCGATCCGAGTAGTAGTGGAACTCGTCGACGACAATGTCCTTGAAGACACACTCCGGCCCCTCGCGCAGGGCGATGTTGGCCAGGATTTCCGCCGTGCAACAAAGGATGGGCGCATCCCGGTTGATGGTGGCGTCACCGGTGCTCAACCCGACGTTCTCCGGCCCGAACTCCCGGCACAACGAAAGCCACTTCTCGTTCACCAGCGCCTTGATCGGGCAGGTGTAAACCGAGCGTCGTCCCTGAGCGAGGGCCTTGAAGTGCAACGCCGAGGCCACCATCGATTTTCCGGAACCCGTCGGCGTGTTGAGGATGACGTGTTTCTCGTCGTACAGATCCAGGATGGCCTGCTCCTGCGCCGGGTAGAGCTCAAGATTCTTGGCCGCGACATAGTCGAGGAATCGACCCAGCAACAGGTCCGTCACTGGCCGCTCCAGCTTCGGCAGGAAATCGTAGAGGGTCTTGTCCACAGGCGCGCGAAGTCGATCAGGGCTTGCGATACAGCGGCTTCTTCACCACTTCCGCCGCGAAACGCCGTCCCCGGATCTCCACCTCGATCCGTGTCCCCGCCTCGGCTGCTGCCAACGGCAGGTACGCCATGCCGATGCCATTGCTGAGCGAAGGACTCTGCGTCCCGCTGGCCACCGTTCCGACAACCTCGCCCCCGACGCATACCGGATATCCGGGGCGCGGCGGCGCGGACTTGTCGGTCATCCGGAAGGCGGCGGAGCGCCGGGTCACTCCCTCGGACTTCTGCCGGGCCAACACCTCGCGCCCGACGAATGGCCCCTTTTCCAGCGCCACGAAAAATCCGACACCGGCTTCGATCGGCGTAATGTCCAGCGCCAGCTCGTGCCCATACAGCGGATAACACATTTCGGTGCGCAGGGTGTCCCGTGCGCCCAGACCGGCCGGTTGAATGCCCGACGCGCGTCCCAGTTCCAGGGCGCGGTTCCAGAGCGATTCGACCGCCGCGGCCGGGAGGACCACTTCGAAGCCGTCCTCCCCGGTGTAACCCGTGCGGGCCACCCACGCCGAGGCCCCCTCAAACGTCCAGTGACCGACCTCATTCTTCTGCAGGTCGGTGATGCGCGCGACCGCAGTACCCGCATCCGAGGCACCGGGAAGAAGTGCCTCGATGAACTCCACCACCCGCGGCCCCTGGATGGCGACGGCGCCCATCGAATCGGAGACATTCTCGACCGTCACCGCAGGACCGGTGAACACCGCACAACGCCCTTGCAACCACGCCACGTCCACGTCGATCCGGGAGGCGTTGATGATCAGGAGAAACTCCTCCGGGCCGGTGCGATAGGCGTACAGATCATCCACCACGCCGCCGGTCTCCAGGCACATCAACGTGTACTGACCCTGGCCGGGGACCAGACGCCGAACATCGTTGGTCAAGGTCGCATTCAGGAACGCCTCCGCGCCCGGGCCCCGGACCCACACCTCGCCCATGTGACAGATGTCGAAGATCCCGGCCGCCTTCCGGACGCGCAGATGCTCGTCCACGATCGAAGTGTACTGCACCGGCATGTCCCATCCCCCGAACTCCACCAACCGCGCCCCGAGCTTCTGATGTGCCGCATGCAGGGGCGTCCGCTTCAAACTGGCATTGGTTTCCATCGCTGGTTGCAGCCTGCCCCGGAAGCCCTCCCGCCGCGAACGAAAAGCTGGGGTGCCTCATCGGCGTCGCCGGAGGGACACTCGGAGGGAGGAGTTCCACGACTCCCCAATTCCGTCTGTCCCCGCTCTCCCCTTCCCGCTTACATCCGGGCCGACATGGAATCCGATTCCTCCATCCGCCCCTGGGCGCGACTCTCGACCAAGCCCGTCGGGGACTTCCGGATCTTCACCATCCGTTCCGACGTCAAGATCGCCCCGCGCACCGGACGTCAGCATGATTTCTACGTCATCGACTGCGTCGACTGGGTCAACGCCTGCGCCGTCACCCCCGACGGCAAACTGGTGATGATCGAGCAGTATCGGCATGGGTCCGACACCATCGAACTCGAAGTCCCGGGCGGAATGCTGGATCCGCATGAAACCGACTTGGTCGCCGCCGCCCAACGTGAGCTTCGCGAGGAGACCGGCTACACCGGTTCAGGCGCACGGATCATCGGCGAGATGTTTCCCAACGCCGCCATCATGAGCAATCGCTGCCACACCGTCCTCGTCGAGAATGCCCAACTCACCCACGACACCGAGTTCGATCACGGCGAAGACATCGCCGTCCGACTGGTGTCCCTGAACGACGTCCCCCGTCTGGTTGCCTCCGGAAAGATCCGTCACGCCATCGTCCTCGCCGCTCTTCATCACTTCGATCTCTGGCACCGCGGTCTGCTGCCGTAGTGGAACGGGATCCTCGGTGCACCCGGGACGAGCGCGTGGAGGGACGAACTCCGCGAGTCCGCGAAATTTCCCCGCCCGCCCGAAAGTGAGCCTCATCACCTCGTCGCCTACCCGTAGGAGACGACGTCAGGAG
>JBDNHZ010000519.1:0-11868 GCA_041688515.1 Verrucomicrobiota bacterium | reverse complement strand
TTAGCCCACCGAAGGCTGGATCACACTTTGCAAAGTGTGATCGCGCGAGCGCAGCCACCGCCGCCCTACTTTCGCCCCCCATTTCACACCGTCCTCCGCACCGTCCTCCGCGCCTCGCGCACCCCCTCGCGCACCCCCTCGCCACCGCTCGCGACGCCCCAGGGGCCGTTTCGTCCGCCCGCTCCTTCCAACCGACGAATGTGGGCCTCGGGGTCGTTGCACGGCACCGCTCGAACACCCGTCGACCCGCCACGGCACCCACGGCCTAGCCCATCGAAGGCTGGATCACACTTTGCAAAGTGTGATCGTCCCGAAGGGACGTGTCCGCGGTCTCCGGATCCGGAGCGACACGGCTCGGACATCGCCTCGGATCCACTCTTCACCCGGCTTCACCCCGACCGGGCGCATCCCCGCCAACCGCCCGCGCGAGGGCCATGGGGAGCGCCGCGGCAGGGCGGGCCGTGTGGATGCATCCATCGGCGGTTTGAATCAGGAGTTGTCGGGCGAGAAGCTTGCGCAAGTGGCGGCGGAGGGATTGCCGGTCGAAGGGAACCCTCTGGGCGAGAGCCTCGAATCGAATGCCGGCCGGTGGCACGGCTCGATAGAGCAGGATCCGTCTCGGATGGGTAAAGGCGGTGAGGATTCTGAAGGCGTCCCGGACCGAACCTTCGTCCTCGGTGAGTTCTTTTCGGAGGGCGGGCAGAAGATCACCCGCGAATCCTTTGGGATCCTCGGCTGGGGAGTACTCCACGGAGCGACCCCGGCGTTTCACCTTCAAGAGCCCCCTTGATTCCAGCGCCCGTAGGGACTGACTGGCGAGCGGGGGGGTTGTGGGGGGTCGTCGGGCGACTTCGGTCACGGTCGAGGGAGCCGCGTGCAGAAGAAGGGCCAATGCACGGAGCCGGGATCGGTTGGCGAGGATACGACAGGTTCGCCAAAGCGTGGGCCGTAACGGCGTCTGGGTTGCCATGCGGGAAACTGGCGAGTGGAAGCAGAACCCGCAAACCGGGCTTGAACCCGAAGGCCTCAGTCACTGAGAAGTCGGGTCGAAACGATTGAATCACGCATTCCATGGCCAATCCCAAGAGTTCCAATACCGACTCCGTCTGGTTCTGGATGTTCGCCCTGTTCGTCACGACGTTGCCGTGCATCGGAGTGATCATGGTCGTGTACTGGGCCTTTGCAGGGGACAACGAGACGCGGAAGAACTACTTCCGGGCGATCATCGCCTGGGCGGTGATCCTGACTCTGATCTGGGTAGGAGTGGTCGCGCTGGGGCTGTGGCCGGAAATCGTGAAGGCGGTTCAGGCCCGGATTCAGGCCAGTCGATAGGGCACGGAACGCGCCAAGGCGCGAAGGCACGAAGAAGGACTCCCCATCCGGAAGCGAAAAGGCGTCTCCGTGGGTCCGGTGAGTGCGGATCACCCGCGTGCAAAACGCATTCCGCGGCCGCGCTTCGCAGCTTCGCGTGACACGAATTCCGGAGTCGTTACCGCATGGACACGGCAAGGACTCCGAACCCGATGAAGTGCCGCGGCAGGTTCGATCTGCGGCCATCGCCTCACTTCAGCGACGCCAGGAACTCGACCAGATCGAGGAATTCCTGGGCAGCCAGACCGGCGGCCAATCCCTCGGGCATGTTGGAGACCTTGAGAGTCTCGCGCTGCGCGATATTGGACTTGGCCACTTTCTGCACCTGATCCCCCCCCAGCTTGAGAGTCACCACCTGATCATCCTCGGCCCCGACAACTCCCGTCAGTTCCTGTCCGTCCTTGGTGGTGAGGTTGGTGGTGAGCCATTCGGGTGCGACCTCGAGGTTGGGATAGAGGATCGATTCAATGAGCTTCTCGCGGCTGAGACGCTTCGAGACCTCGGAGAGTTCGGGGCCATAATTGATCCCGAAGTTCTGGACCTTGTGACAGGACGTACACACGCGTTCGAAGACGAAGCGCCCCTCGCGCGGGCGTCCCCTCACCTTCGAGATCGATCCGATCAACTTGGTGCGGTCGGCATCGGAAAGACCGTCGTTGGCCACCAGCTTGCCCAGTTGTCCGCGGACCACGCTCATAGCCGGGTTCCCCTTGGCGAAAGCTTCGGCGAATTCGCGTCCGGCCTGATTCTCCCGGGCGAACTCACCCTTCTCCAGCGCGGGTTTCCACCGGGGTTCGAGGGCTGCGAGCGTGTGTTGGAGGGTGTACTCGGTCCAATAATCCATCGGCTGTTTCGTGATCTCGACGGCCGCCTCGGCGGCGGCGGTTGAGTCGACGAAGCTCAGGGCACGGACGGCCTCCAGTCGGACGCGGCCATCCGGATCGGCGGTCGCAGCGCGGAGGAGATCCATGGGCTGGCCGAGGCGGTTCCATTCTTCGGACAGGACGTGGACGGCCATGGCACGGGCGTCGCGGGTGGAAGCCTTCAGGACGCGTTCAAGGTGGGAACGATCGACGGCGCGGTGACCGGCCTGGACGTAGAGGGCTTCGAGCAGATGCAGGTCATGCCACTTGTCGGCGGCATCCAGGGAAGCCACCCAGCGTTTCACGGCGGGCAACACCTCGGACGCAGGACGATCGCGCAATTCCCGGCGGGCGCGATAGCGCGTGCGGGGTTCATACTCCTTCAACTGGTCGAGCAGTTCATTGACCGATTTGCCGGCCTGGAGCACCGGCTTGAGGAGAGGCCGGTTCTTCGCGTAAAGCCGGTAGAGTCGGCCGTGCACCTTGTCGCGGTTCGGATCGCGCTGGGAATACTGCATGTGCCCGATGAGCGGGTTGTGCCAGTCGAGGAACCAGATGGCACCATCGGGCCCGATCTGGGTCTCGCCGGGGCGGAAGTTGCGGTCGCTGGAATTGAGGAGGTTCGGCTGGCGTTTGCCGGTATAGCCGGCGCCATCATCGCGGATCTCGAAGCGCGGGATGCCATTCATATTGATGACGCATCCGTAAACGAACTGACCCTGAACCTCGTCGGGAAGATGACGCGAGTAGAGGAACTCCGAACCGAGCGCGGGACGCATTCCTTCGTTGTTGAAGACGGCGTTCAGCCCCTTGCGCTGCCCCTTCTGGGCGCCGCTGAGAGGTGAATCCCAGTGCATCTGGGCGGTGGTCCCGTCGCCGCAGATTCCCTGACCCCAGAAGTTGTAAACGTAACACCAGGGATTGCCGTAGCCGGGCGTGATGAAGTGCCGGACTTCCAGGGTGCGCGGGTCGACCACGTAGGCCCCGGGCGTGTTGGAATTGCGGAATGCGCCGTACGGCGTTTCCAGCGAGGTCGACATCGACACGCCTTCCAGGCCATGGAGGCGACCGGTGGGCGACCACTCGAAGGCACCCATGGTGTGATGGGTATCGTCGCTGGCCCAACCGTCGTAGAGCGAGGTGACCTGGTCGGCCTTGTCGTCGCCGTCGGTGTCCTTGAGGAAGATCAGTCGCGGTTGGTTGATGACCAGAACGCCGCCGTCGACGAACTCGAATCCGGTCGGGCAATGCAACTGGTCATAGAACACCTTGCAGGTATCGGCCCGACCGTCGCCGTCCTTGTCCTCGAGGATGAGGATCCGGTCGTTGGGACGGGAATCGCCCGGCTTCCACTGCGGATAGGTGGGCATGCAGGCAACCCACAGGCGTCCGCGGGAATCGAAGTTCATCTGCACTGGCTTGGCCAGTTCTGGAAACATCTCCTCGGAAGCGAACAGCTTCACGGCGTAGCCCTCGGCAACGTCCATGAGCTGGATCGCCTCCTCGCCGCCGACGTACTTGAGGTCCTTGGGCTCGGAGTAGGACTGCTGGGGAACGCCGAACCGGGTCTTGGGCGTGACGAGGGCACCGGTCTGGGAGTCATCGGGCGTGACGCGTTCATTGACTCCCTGCGCCATCTCCCAGATCAGATGGTCGCGGGTCTGGGTCATCTTGCGGATCTTGGCGTACTCCAGCGGGAAGGTCTCGGTGTCCCACGTCCGGCGTCCGCCGTAGACGTACCAGCCATTGAGCATCCGATAGTCCTGCTGATGAACCCAGGACTTGTCGTTCACCCCCTCGCGGAGCCGTTGCAGATCCTGCACGGCCAGCTTGGTTGAATGACCGGTTCCGAAGAGCCCCGCATCCAGAATCCGCGCCACCTCACGATCCCCGGCCTCGTTCAGGTGCGCACCGTTGACGGTGAACTGGAGTCCCTTCTCACGGGCGAAGATCGGGAGGGTCGAAGTGAACAGATCGACGAAGACCAATCCCTTCTCTTCGGCGACCCGTTTGACGGCGTCGGTGTAGCGCCGGAGATGCTCGTTCTCGGTCGTTCCGTCCGGACGCAGCCGGTCATTGGCATCCTCATAGGCGACCGGCGAGACAAGGATGAACCGGGCTTTGCCGTCGGGACCGTACTTCGAGGCGTAGGCCTCAATGAACGCGGCGTAGTCCTCGCGGAACTTGGCCAACCCGGCTGGACCGGCAAAGGACTCGTTGTAGCCGAAGAAACACAGGAAGGTCTCGGGTGCGAACACCCGCATCGGGTCATCGATCTTGGTGTAATCGTTGGGCCGCTGACGACGGCCGACCTCGTCGCCTGGCCAGCCGAAATTGCGGACGACGAGTTCCCGATCGAAGAGCCGGGTGTGCAGAAGGGTCTCGAAATGACCGTAGAGATTCATCCGCTCGGCGAGGGCTCCACCGACGAGCGCGATCTTCTCGCCCTTGTGGAACTCAACGGGTGCGGCCATTGCCGTCGAGACGACCAGCCCGAGCATCGAAAGGCCGGCCCAGCATCTGTGCATGGAATTCATCAAGTTGCGCCGATTGACCGCGGCGACCACCGATGTCTTCAAGAGGAAACTGTCAGAGTGCCTCGCTTCGTTTTGGGATCCGCCCCGTCCGTCGCTGCCGACGTGAGGAGGCGGATGTAGCTGCCGACGTGAGGAGGCGGACCTTCGACCCTCCCTCGTCTTGAGATCCGCCTCGTTCCCTCGGCAGCGACCCTTCGAAGCGGGCGAGGACGCGCATTGCCTGTCGGAGGGTCGGTGAGTAGGATGATGACGCTTCGTTGCAACGGGGGGCGAGTGGTGGAATGGCAGACACGCGGGACTTAGGATCCCGTGGCGCAAGCCTTGCAGGTTCAAGTCCTGTCTCGCCCACCAAACGATCGTCACCAACGACCGCGACCTGCTGGACTTGGGAAAGCGGTTCGGAGTGCCGATCCTGACTCCAGCCGAGTTCCTTCGAACCCTCAGGGAGTCAGGTCGGCGTTGATTCCGATCATTTCCTCGGCGGATCGACTTCGCGCACGGCGGCGCCGTGGCTTTCGCTGAGGACGAGCACCGCCAGTTTCTCCACCCGATCCAGTTCACCGGGCCGAAGCATCTGGTAGTCGCCCTCGGTGCCGTTACCGCCGCCCCGGGCGATGGGAACCGGAGTCGCCTTGCTGGATTCGTTCAGGCTGGCGTAATCGAACCGACCCCGGAGATCGGTGTAGCCGTCCTTGAGGAAGCGCACGGTGCCGCCCTGAAGCCGGGCGTAGACCTTCACGTAGGCTTTGGAAACGGCCTTGTCAGAGCCGGCATCGCGCACCTCGACGCGACCGTGGTTCTCGGAGACGGCGAGCTTGAAGGTGCTGGCGTGGTAGGCCTGGGCCCGGCGCCGTCCCCCGCCCACCACCTCGACGAGCACGTTGGCCTGGGCGAAACGGGCGGGCAACGGAACCTCCAGCGTATCGCGTCCGGCAGGCAGCGCCTGCACCGCCGTGAGGGTCGGTTTGATGATCGAGAACCGATCCGGATTGCTGGTCACGAACGGGCTGCTGCTGAAGAGGAACTCGGGGTCCATCAGGTAGTAGTTCACGGTGACCTCGCCGAGGTTGCGCCAAGTCAGGGCCAGGATCCGGTTCTCCACCTTGAAATCAAAGGTCACCTCGGCAGCCGCCAGTTCGGCCTGTTGCTTCTCGCGATCCGGTTGGTCTCCGGGACGGACGACCTTGCGACCCTCGATCTCGTCGAGTTGGGCGGTGACCTCGGCGAAGAGCCCGCGCCAGCGATCCACAGGATGATCCGAGTAGCGCGCGGCGATGCCCCGGGCGTCGGCAAGCTTCTCCTCGTAGAGGGCGGCGTAACAGCGCAGGTAATCGAACTGGAGCCGGGTCGGCAGCGTCTCGGCGGAGATCGTCTTCAATCGCCCCAGGGCTTCCTCGATCCGATCCTGCAGGAAGAGGTGATAGACGATGCTGAGTTGATCCATGGGATCCAGCTTGGGACGGTAGGTGAGGATGCCGAGCAACCGCTGATACTGGTCGCGAATGATCGGGTTGGCGATGCGATGCTCCGGTCCGATGCGATGGGCGCGTTGATTGACGAGCGGCGAGTATTCCAGGTGTTCGTAAGTCCGGCGTTCGATGGGATCGATGGAGACCAACCGGGTGCTCAGCCAGTCGCCGCAGGTGGCGAGGAAATCGTCGCGATGCCGCAACCATTCGCGGAGGGCAGCGGCGTCGTTGTGGACGACGGCATAGCGGTAGTGGGGTTCGCTCCAGACGTGGTGCTGGGTGAGGAAGGCAATCATGCGCCGGAAGAAGTCCACCCCGTTGCGCGAGCGCCAGGCCACCTGCTCCAGATCCAGGCGGGCCAGATTGTGCTGTTCCAGAAAGGCAAACACTTCGGCTTCCGTCCCCTGCTGCGAGACGTACTCCCACGAGGCGGTGTCGACGCGGGACAATTGTCGGACCACGCGGAAGTCGAGGTCGCGGGCGGAGGCAGCAGAGATTCCGGCGACGCTGGCGTGGGCTGGGAAATGCGGGAACGACGTGGTGTTGGTCGCCGGTTCCGGGAAATAGAAGTGATACTCGAATTGCTGGGTGACATAGGGCGCGAGGCGGACATACCGGCTCTGGGTGACCTTTCCTCCGAGTACCGGCAGGGCACCTCGCGGGATCTGGGTGAGGAGATCGACCTTGATCGGTGAGGACCCCGGATTGCCGACCACCAGCTGGGCCCCGTACACAACACCGCTGAGGAATTCGTCGGTGACGAACTTGTCGAACTTCTCGTTGCCTTCGACCCGATGGCGGTCGTCGTGGCGGAAGTAGGATTCACTCACCAGCAGGGTCGGAGCCTTGTCGCCAGCGCGCGCTGCTGGACGGAACTGCTTCTGGAAGACGATGACCGGTCCGGCCGCCACGAAGGTGAAGGTATTGTTGTCGGACTTGAGCGTGTGGGCGGGAGCGTCGAAGGGGAGATCCAGAACCGCGAGGGCGAGCATCATCTCGGTGAAGGAGCGATGCGCCTCGGCAAAGTGGATGGACAGGAACGGAGCCCGCCCATCCCAGGCGGCGAAGTCGCGCCAGAAGGTGTTGATCGAAACCAGGTCGGCATCCTGCTCGCCGATGGGCAGACGGTAGTAATTGTTCTCGGCCCATTCCCGGGTGGCACCCAACGGCCGGTAGTAGGCCTGTTGCAGGGCGCTGCCGCGCTTCAATTTCAACTGGCCCAGACTGAAGTCCGACGTCTCTTCCGACTCGGCGCGGTCGTACAACATGGGCTGATCTTCCAGGGCATAGGCGGCAGGAAGCCCGGCATTCATCCGGCGTCCGGCGATCGCTCCGCGGTTGGATGCCTTGGCCGCACTGAAGCCGCCCCCGGCTCCGGCAGGCCCGGGAGGGGCCATCGGCATCGGCATCACTCGGGTCGAGAGGATCGTCTCTTTCCGATCGGATTCCTCGCGGAGCCGGCCGGAGACGGAATTGGTCGAGTCACCGCCGGCCTGCTCAAGGGCGCGGCCGCGGAGGGCGGTTTCGAAGAGCCGATCGGAAGCTTCGGGATCGGGCGGAAGCAACTCCCAGAGTTCGCGGAGATGCCGGGTGGTGCTGGCCGCCTGGGCCGGGAGCCGCTGGGCGAGAAGGGCACGCTCGACGACATTGAGCCGGGCGTAGGCCCAGGGTTCCAGATGACGGGAGAGATCCGTCGCCAGCAGGTATTCGTCGAGGAAGGTCTTGTCCTTCTTGTTCCGCAGGTAGGGCTGGATGACCTCGGTGAAGAACTTCGGATCCTTCCGGCTGAGGAAGAAGCTGAGTTCATGCGAGGCGAACTCGGAGACCTTCGCGCGCTTCTCCGTCTCGGTGAGCTTCGGCCACTGGAGGATCCAGGCGAACTTCGCCAGATTGGTGTGGCCGTTCAGCGTGGTGAACAGCGCATGGACCGAGCCGAGGTTGTCGTAGGTCTCCAGATCGCCCGAGAGCAGATTGGTGAGGGTGAGCGTCGCGCCCCGGGCGAGGATCGAAATGTCCTTGGTCTCGATGAAGGGCTGGGCGGGATCCAGATTCCGCGAAAGCCGCAGGTCCCGAAAACGGGTGGGACGTTCGGCAAGCGAATAGAGTCCCCACACCGCCTGATCCGCCGACTCGACGTACACCTGAACCGTCTGGCGATCGCCCAGAGCCGACACCGGGATCCGGACCACGCCGTTGGTCTCAGGAATGAGGTTGAACAGGACGGGAGCCGACTCGGCGAGGAAGTCGTAGCTCAGATCGACGGTGCCGGCCGCCGGACCGCGTTCCATCATCGATGCGGCCATTCCCGGCAACGCGGTAAGGTTCCGGGCCCCGGCCGTCGCCAGGGGATCCTGACGTCCGTTCTGGCTCAGCGCATCGACGTCCGTGGACCGTTTCTCCCATGGGTTCAACAGGAGGCCCGGACGACTGAGCATGTTGCCGGGAAACTTGGTCGCGTACCGCCGCTCAAGGATATAGCGGTACTCATCCCCGATGGCGCGGCCGCCCGAATAGAGATTGGGAAGCCGCTCAGGCGTCTCCGACGCCAAGCCGGGCCGTTCGAATCCGGCGAGGCCGTCGAACAGACCCCGGGACGGCAGAAAACGGGTGGCCGCAATGTGCACGCGCGTCTGGGCATTCCAGTTGCGGAGCTGAAGGGTGAGCTGGTTGGTGTCGAGGTGGACGGACTCGACGTGGAGAAGCCGGTTCGAACGGAACTCGAGGGAACGGTTGGCTCCGACCAGCCAGCGTCCCACGGGATCCGCGGCGGCGATCCGCACGGTGATCTCGTGTTCCTCCTCGTCCCACAGGCGGAGGGAGTAATCGCCGGGTTCCAGGCCGGTCAGTTCGAGGAAGCTGCCCTGGGTCTTCACCGACGCCGAGCGATCGGCGACGAATTCGCCCGAGCGGACTTCCAGCAACGACACCGCCCCACCGTCGGTCGGCAAGCCCCACGGGACCTGGAGCACCTCGCCGGAGCGGGCGTGGAGCTCGCTGGGCCAGGTGCGTTGATGATCGCGAAGGGAGGAGTGGCTGACGGACTGGTTCGGCATCCGGGCGCTGATCTCCTCGATCCCGTCGAGCGGACCGAGCGCGATCCGCCCGCTTTCGTCGGTTCGAAGGGCAATCGACTCGGTGTGATCGAAGCCGCGACGATGGAGCGTGAGGACGATCGGTTGATCGGGAATGGGCTCGCCGTTGCGGCCGAGCAACTCGAAGACGTGGTCGGGTCCGAAGCGGCTGAAATAGCCGCCCTGGATGACATCGGTGCGGTCGATGTCGTTGACCTGCCAGGAGTGCGACCCTTCGAGATCTTCCTTTTCGCCACCGCGGGTCAGAACCGGCACGCGCCCCTGCAACGAGACCCGGAGCGAAGCCAGACGTTCGGGGACACGAAAGGTGTGGGTGAAGACCCGATCGGCGGAGAGCGTGGGCGACTTGACCTCGGTGGTGGTATCGATGCCATCCAGCGTGGTCGAAGTGATCACGAGGCGCGTATCCTCCAACAATCCGGGCGCGATCGGCTCCCCGCCGAGCAACAGGGCCGGCCGGACCGCCAGGGTGGCTTCACGCCGGGCCAGCAGTTGTTCGCGTTCGACATGGAACTGGGCATCGAGCCGGTAGGATTCCGCGCCGTGATCGAACTGAGCCAGACTGGCAAAGCTTCCGTCGGGATCGGCCAGCAGGATGGGACGGCGCCCCGGCGATGCGGTGAACGGAACCCGGATGCGTCCGTCCTTGGGATCCGGCAGCAATTTGCGTCCGTCGAGCCAGGCGACGGCGTTGGTGGCGGGCTTGCTGGATTCGTCGAGGACGGTCAGGAACTCCCCGGCGGCACCGGTGCGTTGGACGAGGGAGTAGCGCCCCTTGCGCAGGAGGGCGCGGGACGATTTGCCGCCCCCGATGAATTCGATGATCCAGGCACCGCGTTTGCCCTTCAGTTCCGGGAAACGAAAGGAGCGCGGGACGCGCTTGAAGGGCGAGGCATCGCCGTCGTGGGTCTGCTCTGAGTTCGCCACCAGGCCGTCGAGGTTCAGGTCGGTGTTGAGCTGGCGCGCCTGGGCGAGGTGGAAGCCCAGCGTGTTGATCTCATAAATCTTCACGATGAGCTTGGGCGTGTTCTTGAGGACGACATCGACCGCGACCTCGCCATCGACCGGAAGGAAGGCGGGATTGGTCGCGGCGAACTCGATGTCGACCCGATCGCGCAGGGCCTGATAAGCGGCAGGGGCCAGGAGGGAAGCCCACTTCTCCGGCTCGGCAGCCCCAGCACAGATCTTGGCCTCGGCGAACACCGGCTTCACCCAGGTGTCGCGCAGCCATTCGGTCCACGGTTCCCATGCGGCTTCATCGACCGACAGGCGCAGGACATACTCGCGAACCAGGGCCTCGTCGGGTCCGACCGGCGGCAGTCCAAGCCGGAGGTCCTCGAACCGGGCGTTGAGATCGGCCCCATAACGCCCGGCCTCGGTCTGTTCGAGGTACTTCGGGTTCATGTAGGACACCGGACGCGGGAGCTTGAGATACTCCAGGAACCGGGCCCGGTCATAGACCCCGCGGGTGCGGTCGAATTGCAGGCGCGCATGGAGGACGTGCGCCTTGAGTGAATTGAAGGCGGGCGGCAGGGGCTTGAGGTAGTCCCAGAGCCGCGTCAACCACGCCTCCCGCTCCGTTGGATCGAACTCGCCGTCGGCATCGGCTCCCGGGGCCAGCTTGCGCACACGGGTATGGACGTAGGCCTGTTGCACCGCCACCGACGGGACCTGTTCCTTCAATTGATCCAACTGGGCGGGAAGCAAGGCACGGTGAATGGCGAACTCGCCGAAGCCACGGGTCTCCTTCGACTTCAGGTCTTCGGCAATCAGTTCAACCAGACCGGCAAGGTCGGGCCGGGTCAGCTTGCCGAGGAGCGCCCGGCGTTGGACCGGGCGGAGGGCCACCTTGTCGCGGACCAGACCTTCCAGAGCCTCCATCGAAAGGCCGCCGAGATTGTCATCCACCAGGGCTGCACGGAGGTAAACGTCCCGGGCGATCCGCGCGGGATCGAGGGTGACGGGAAGATCGGGTTTGCGGTCGCGAACGGTCTGGACGTGCTCGAAGGTCAATCCGAGGCGTTCGCGGAGGTACTTGAGGGTCTGCTGCGGATCGCTGTCGTAGCCGATCAGGGCCTCGCGATTCTCCAAAATCCGACGGCGCTCGGAGTTCGGATAGCGTTTGCCCCACTGCTCCAGGATGGCCACCAGCTTCGGCTTCTGGACGGAGTTCTGGTAGTGGAGGGCGTGGAAGAAGTAGTAGTCCTCCGTTCCCGGAACGAGCTGGCCGAGGACGGCTTCACGGTCCGGAGCAAAGGCGAATCGCTCGACGAATCCGATCTCGGTGTCCGCATTCACGGGGAGGGCCAGCAGACAGCCCGAGAGAAAAGAGGCAAGGACGATGAAACGGTTCATGGCACGGAAGTCGGCTTCCAAGTCCATGACGCGCGACTCCGGAAAACCTTAGGGACATTCTTCCGTAAACGGGTCCTGAGGGAAAGATCGGGGAGGGAGGGCTCGGCCGGGCGCATCTGGACACTGGCCCCGCCCGAGTAGAATGAGCCTCGTGACCTCGTCGCCTACGTAGGAGACGACG
>JBDNHZ010000518.1:0-3437 GCA_041688515.1 Verrucomicrobiota bacterium | reverse complement strand
CGGATGGGGTCGGGCTCGCCCGCGGCGACCACGGCGAGCCGGAGGGTGCCGCCGGCGACGATCGAGCCGAGCTGTGAACGAGGAATGGAGACTTCGATGAAATCGGCGTTTTGTTCCGGGGGGGCGACGTTGTCCTGGGGCGAGCGATTGAACTGCTGGAGGCGGACGCCGGGGACCTCGGGGAATCCGGGTTGCAGCTGGAACACCCCTTGCCCGAGTCCCGAAATGTGTCCCGGACGCCGGAAGCCGCGCGCGGTGCCGTCGGCGAACTCGTCTCCCAGCACGGCGGCGATGGCGGGGCGGAAGTTGCCAAAGGAAAGATTCTCGAGGCTGTCGAGGGCATCGACTCCCTCGCCGGCGGGGTCAGGAACGCCATTGCCGAGGCCTGCCATCGAAGCGACGCCGGGAAGTCCTGGGATCTCCAGGAACAGGTAAACGTCGGTATCCGGCGGCAGCATGAGGAACTCAAGGCCGAGGTGGAGGTGGGTCCGGTCGAGCGCCACGCGGGCACGACCGAGATTGGCGAAGCGCCCGGTCAACGGACGGATCTCCGGGGCATTGGAGAGATCATACTGTTGTCCGGTGAGATTGCCGTCGCCATTGTTGGCGGCGGTGGTTTCGACCGTGGGAGTGAACCACTGGGCTAAGTGCGGCTGAAGCGGGGGCGGCGTGCGCTGGAGGTTGAAAGCGTCGAAGTGATTGCCGTTGGGATAGACCGCACGGACGCGGAGGGTGTCCCGGTCGAACTCAAGCCGGGTGAAGTGATGGGTGATGTGGAGTTGGGCGGAGATGGCGTCGTAGGCACGGAGAAAATAGAGGGCGGAGCCCCCGCCTCCGGTGATGACCGCGTGCAGCCCATCCTGAGGGAGGAACCGTTCGTAAACGTGATCGTGGCCGGAAAGGTAGAGTTGCACTCCGTGTTTCTGGGCCAGGGGTGAGAGGATCGCAGAGAACTCCTGCCAGTCGGCAATGCCATTGGCGTTGTTGTCGGTGAACCGGTGTCCTCCCGACGTGGCGATGGGATGATGCGCGACGATGATCTTCCACGGCTTCGTCGAAGCGCCGAGATCGGCGTCCAGCCAGGCATACTGGGCTGAGTTCGTCCGCAGGGTGTACTGGCTGAGGAAGGGTTGGAAGACGACCGCGATGTGGACCTCGCCCGCATCAAAGGAATAGTACGATTCCGGGGTGGTTCCCTCGGATTGATGGACCGACGTGGGATCGGAGTTGGTGGGCGGTCGGATGACCGATCGCATCGGCCCGGTGCCATAGGGGAGGTCATGATTTCCCCAGGCGAAGGCGAAGGGAGTGGTGGCCATTTGCCGGCGATAGACGCTCAGCAACCGGATGTCGACCAGACCGTCCATGAACGCCGGATAGATCACATCGCCGGCGTGCAGCACCAGATCCACTTTGCTGTTGGCCATCGCCCGCGCGACGCCGAATTGCCCGGAAGTTCCTGCACCGGAATCGCCCAGCACGGCCACCTGGAGCGGTCCTTGATCGGGCAGCGCACGGAACGAAAAAGTCTCGGATCGGATCTCCGGTCCGGCCGGGGGCAACACGGCCACCGCGTAGTGATAGCGCTGGCCGGGGATGAGGTCGCGCACCGTCCAGGATTGGTTCGTTCCGACCGGGATTTCCGCAAAGGGCGGGGGATTGGTCGTGGTTCCCAGGTAGAGGCGCCCCGGGTGCGCTTCCGCGGTTCGCCAGAGCAGGGTCATGGCGTTGGATCCGGACGCCTGGAGATACGGGCCGCGGGTGAAATCACTGACCAATTCGGGGACCAGCACCGGACGATCGTAGTCGCTGTCGGAGTGGACCTGGATCGCCAGCACGTTGGTGCCCGCCACCAGAAGCTCCGAGGCGAGGCCGATCCGGATCTCCTCGGGATAACCCGCCAGGCGAGGAGTCGGAAAGGCATCCAGCGGGACTGGAACCTCGGCAGGCAGGTTGAAACCGCGGCGGGCGATCTCCCGCTGATTGAGGTAGGCAACGAATCCATCCCGATGATCGATCCGGAGGACGAGCGTCCCGAGTTCCTGCGGGTTCTTCACTTCAAACGCCCGCCGGAAAACCAGGTTGCGCCAGTCGCCGGCGAGCGAGGTGAAACGGGTCTGCTCGCCGTAGGTGGAACTGCCGAAGCCGGAACGTCCCACCCTCCAGGAACCGTCGGGGAATCCGGGTTCGGTCCAGGCGGAGCCCGGGATGAGATTGGTGGAGTTGGCGTAGCGCCACTCGTCATCGATCGCCACCAGCACCGCAGCACGGGCCAGGGTCAGGCCCGCGATCCAGCCGATCAGGACACGGGTGATGAGGGGGTGCACGGGCGGTACGCTAGCAGCGAAGCCGTGAGAATGAAGTTTGAAGTTGGATCACGCCGAGTTCCTTGGGACGAGCTCCGCGAGTACGCAACTCCGGAACGGGGACTCGTAGAACTCGTCCCTCCGAGGGCCCCTTAGCGAGGGACGAACTGCCGGAGTTCCTCGGCCTCGGCGCGATCCTCGGTGATGCGATAGGCGCGGTTGGGCTCGAGGCCGGTCACTTTCTGTCGGGTGCCGGACCCGGGCCAGTCGATCTCGGCCTCGATCACGGCCCCGGCGTCGCCCAGGCCGATCTCCTGCCGGAGCGGATTGGCTCCGAAACTTCCGCCGCTGCCGACGGTGCGATGGAGCACGCGGTTGCCAGTGGGGGTCTGGACGGTGACCCGGAGGCGGGCACCGATGGCGGCGCGGTTGGCGCGCGTGCCGGTGAGTTGGAGTTTCAGCCAGCGGTTGGTGGAGCCGGGATTCCGGTAGAGGGAGTTGTGGGCGCCATCGCCGGGGAAGGCGCCCCCCATCACGATGTACACATCCTGATCCCCGTCATTGTCGATGTCGGCGAAGGCGATGCCGTGCCCCTTTTGCAGATGCCCTGTGCCAGTGGCGGTGCTGACTTCCTGAAAGTGGGTTCCACCGGCGTTTCGAAACATCCGGTTGGGGACGAGCGTTGCGAGATCGGGGTCGCCGGTGCCGAGGTAGAAGTCGAGGAACCCATCGTTGTCGAGGTCCCCGAAGTTGCTGCCCATGGCGTGGCAGATGCGGTCCAGGCCGGAGGTCCTCGCCACATTGGTGAAGGACCCGTCGCGGTTGTTGCGGTAAAGCCGGGGCAGGGCGCCGCCGGAAGGCGCGCCGATGTAGCTCGCCGCAATGTCGCCCACGTGGTTGATGCCATACCCCGCGACGAACAGATCTTCCCAACCATCGTTGTCGTAATCGAAGAACCAGGTCGGGAAACTGAACGTGGGATCCTGGACCCGCGCGCGCCGGCTCACATCGGTAAAGCTCCAGTGGTTGGTCGCAGAGCCTGGCCCGGTGGGGCCGTCGTTGTGCAGAAGGATGTTGGGAGCGTTCCGGCAGGACAGGTAGAGATCCGGACGTCCGTCGTTGTCGTAGTCG
>JBDNHZ010000517.1:0-5986 GCA_041688515.1 Verrucomicrobiota bacterium | reverse complement strand
GACGTCAGGAGACTCTGACTTCCATTCGGCCGTCCCCCGGCCCACGCGCGTTCCCCGCCCGATTGAAGTGAGCCTCGTCACCTCGTCGCCTACGGGTGGGAGACGACGTCAGGAGACTCTGACTTCCATTCGGCCGTCCCCCGGCCCACGGGCGTTCCCCGCCCGATTGAAGTGAGCCTCGTCACCTCGTCGCCTACGGGTAGGCGGCGACGTCAGGAGACTCTGACTTCCATTCGGCCGTCCCCCGGCCCACGCGTGTGTCCCACGCGATTGAAGTGCGCCTCAGAAGAACACGCCTTGGGTCCAGCGAAGGCGGAACCAGGGGAAAACGACCTCGATCGTCGTGACGATCAGGAAAGTGATGCTGACGACGGCGTTGAGCTTGAAGAACGCGATGTTGACGGCCACGGGATCGCGGCGGCGGGCGATCATGTGTTCGAGCAGGAGCAACATCAGGATCAGGATCAGCCCAATCCAGTAGGTCAGTCGGAACCCATTGAGGGCCCCGAACACGACCAGTACGGCCCACATGAAAAGGTGGCAGAGAAAGGCCACCGACAAGGCATTTTTGGGTCCCCAGCGGACCACCAGCGAGTGGAGTCCCTGACGCCGGTCAAACTCGTAGTCCTGAGTGGCGTAGATCATGTCGAACCCCACCAGCCAGAGCAGGACCGCCGTCCCCAGAACCAAAGGAATCAGGGCGCTGTGGCGCAGGTCGAGCTTCCCCTCGGGACGCGGCAGGAAGTCGAATCCACCCTCAACGGCAAGCCAGGCGCCGATCGGCGCGGCGGCAAGGGCGATGCCCAGCCAGACGTGGGTGAAGTCGGTGAAACGTTTGGTCAGCGAATAGAAGCAGACCAGGAACAGGGCGAGTGGCGAAAGCTGGAAACAGATGGGATTCAGCGCCCAGGCCGCGCCCACCAGAATGGCGCCGCTGATCAGGCACAGCGCCCAGGCGCCGGCGAGACTCACCACGCCCATTGGAAGGTGACGACTCGCGGTGCGGGGATTCCGCGCGTCAAAGTGGCGATCAACGATGCGGTTGAACGCCATGGCGCAGGTCCGGGCTCCGACCATCGCCACGAGGATCAACCCGAAGGTCCGCCATCCCGGCCAACCACGCGTTTCCCGCGCCGCCACGATCATGCTGGCGAGAGCGAACGGAAGCGCGAACACCGTATGACTGAATTTGACGAACGATCCCCAGAGGACCAACTGCCGCAACATCGGGGACACTGTGCCCCGCATCGGCTCTGCCGCAAAGGAGGGAAGCGGCGACTCCTGGGGGCGCGGCCGTCCCCGGCCGCTGGAGCGTGGGACAGGAAGAAGCGGGCGAGCACGCCTTCGCTCCCAGGAAGGGCTGTGTCAGAATGCGCCCCATCGACACCCTCGCCTGCGCAGTTGCCGAGCTCCCCGGGAGGGAGCATCGTGCGACGCATGGCAGAGAACTCCCCTTGCCACCGTCCCCTGCGGACCGGCTCACAGGCCTTCACGCTCGTGGAACTGCTGATCGTCATCGCCATCATCGCGATCCTGGCGGGGATGCTGTTGCCGGCGCTGGGGCGTGCGAAGCGCGAGGCGCTTTCCACCTCCTGCAAGAACAACCAACGGCAGCTCAATCTGGCGCTCCAACTCTACGCCACGGAGCACCGTGACTTCCTGCCGCTCAACAACTACGTCTACGACATCGCCGACAAGACCCCGATCTTCCGCACCAATTCCTGGGCGCCGGGTCTGGCTCCGTACGACCTCAGCACCTCCAACCTGCAAGCCGGCGTCTTCTATCCCTACCTCCGGTCCACCGCGATCTTCCTGTGTCCTTCCGACCAATCGCTGGTGCGGAATTACAACGATACTCCGTTGCTCGGTGCCCCGCGTCGCACCCGATCCTACAACCTCAGCCAGTCCATCCATTGCGACGCCGCCCCCACCTTTCGCAAGCTGACCCAGATCCTGCGTCCCTCACCCGCCGATCTCTTCACCTTCATCGACACCCACGAGGACGCCATCCTCGACTCGGTCTTCGGCACGCCCTTGCCCGACAGCGTTTACAGCGAGCACTGGTTCGACATCCCGGGAGCCCGTCACGGGCAGTCCGCCAACCTCGGGTTTGCCGACGGCCACATCGAACGGTGGAAATGGAAGCATCCGAAGTCCGGCACCCAGTTCTTTACCGTGGCAGCCGAACCGAACAACCGGGCCGACCTCCGCCGCCTGCAGCAGCACATCAAGACCGACTGGGAATAATCTTCCTTCCGCCATCGGCCCCGACTCCGGAGAATCGGCCCATGTGGAATCCGATCATCGTCGCGCTCGACCTACCCGATCCGGACAAGGCCCTGGCCCTCGCCCGTGCCGTTGGTCCCCATGTGGGCGCGGTCAAGGTGGGAAAGGAACTCTTCGTCAGCGCCGGCCCTGACATCGTCCGCGCCCTGCGTGCGGAAGGAGTCGGGGTGTTCCTGGATCTCAAGTTCCACGACATTCCCAACACGGTCGCCAAGGCAGTGGCCGCGGCGACGCGATTGGATGTGCAGATGCTCACCCTGCATGCGGGCGGTGGCCGCGAGATGATGCAGGCCGCCGAGAAGGCCGCCCAGGAAACGGCCGCCTCCTTGGGGCGACCGGCTCCCCTGGTGCTGGCGGTGACCGTGCTCACCAGCTTCAACGAGACGGGCCTGGCGGAAACCGGAGTCGCCGGCGGGGTGGAAAACCAGGTGGAACGACTCGCCCGTCTGGCCACCGATTCCGGAATTCGTGGTCTGGTGTGTTCCCCATTGGAACTCCCCCGCCTGCGCAGCGTTCTGCCTGCCCACATTCAACTGGTGACCCCGGGAATCCGGACTGGCACCGAGAAAGCGGACGACCAGAAGCGCACGCTGTCCCCTGCGGAAGCCATGGCCACTGGCGCCTCCTGGCTGGTCGTAGGACGTCCCATTTACGCCGCCGCAGATCCGGTGGCCGCGGCTCAGGCCATCGCACGGATGGCAGGGGCCTGAAAGCAGAACGGAAAGAAGCGACCTGGAGGGACGAGCTCTGCAGGGACGAGCTCCGCGAGTCCGATTCTCCCGCCGGAGCCGTCAGCCCCCCCGATCAGACCGCTGCTTCGCCGCGTTCCTCCGTCCGGATCCGGATGGCTTCATCCACCTGGGAGACGAAGATCTTGCCGTCACCGATCTTGCCCGTCTTGGCTCCGCGGAGGATGGCCGCCACGGCGGAATCCACCTGGCCATCGGACACGACCAGCTCCAATTTGAGCTTGGGAAGGAAATCGACGGTGTACTCGGCACCGCGATAGACCTCGGTGTGTCCCTTCTGACGACCGAAGCCCTTGACCTCCGCAACGCTCATCCCCTGAATTCCGGCTTCCTGCAGGGCGTCCTTCACGTCTTCCAGCTTGAACGGTTTGATGACGGCTTCGATTTTCTTCATCTGAAGCATGAGTCTTCTGGAATTGAACCGGCATGTCAAAGGACGGCTTCAACGCGTGCCAGGCGAGGGCGCGCGCAGGTTGACACCATCCCTGCCCGACCGATCGGGGGCAGGGAATCATTCTCCAACGTCTGCCCCCTGGCTCATCGCTGAAACGCCTCCGACGTAGCGGACGCCCGAGGCGGCCGGGCTCACTTCGGCAGCGGCACCTGGCCGGGGCGACCGAGGTAGTACAACAGGTCGCGCACCGCCTGTTCCTCCAACTGCGCGATCAATCCCTCGGGCATCATCGAATTCTCCGCCTGCTCCCGCGTGGCGATGTCGGCGAGCGCCACCCGGACCAATTCATTGGCCGTCTGGATCAGCAGCGTCCCGCCTTCCTGTCCCTTCACGATCCCGCTGATGACGCGGCCGTCCTTGGTCTCCACCAGGGACTGCCGGTACTCGTTCGGGATGACGGCATTGGGATAAAGGATGTTCTGCAACAGGTAATCCAGATCCGTCCGGTTCGCGCCGGTGACATCCGGGCCCACCGCCCCGCCGAAGTCGAACAGGTGATGGCACTGGGCGCACACCTGGTTGAAGACCACCCGCCCGCGCGACGCGTCGCCCGGGGTGGAGCCGCCCTTCCAGTAAAGCGCCTTGTAACGTTCGACTTCCTTGGCCATGTCCGGACTGGTGTCCTTCATCACGCCCCAGACCTCGACGATCTGCTTATCCAGCTCGGCATTCTTCAGGTTGCGCAACTGCCGGATCAACTCCGCGGTCAGATCCGTGCGCGGCACCTTTCCGGCCCCGACGGCCGCGAGGAGCGGCCGGGCGTAACTCACCCGCGAAACCAACGTGTTCAAGGCGTCCCGCTTCTCAACTCCACCCAGGCGGGCGTACTCGCCCAGGATCAACCCCGGCGTGGCGGTATCGTCGAAGGCGGCCAACTGACGCAGCACCGTTCCGCGCACCGCGACGTCTGAAACCAACTTCTGCAGCAGGCCGCCCAACTGCGGATCCTTGGTGGCCATCAGGGAATCGAGGGCATTGCGCCGGGCACCGGCCTCGGCGGCGGGGTCGGCGGCGAGTACCCGAAGCGACTTCAAGGCACCCTGACTCCCGAAGGTCAGCGACAGGGTCTGCACGAGGCTCCGCAACTCCGCGTTGGTCGCCTGGCCCAGCTTGGCCTCCACCTGTTCCCAACCCGCGGGCATCGGCAACCGCTGTTGCCCACGGAACCCCGCGCTCAGGCCGCGCAGGATGTCCAGTTGCAGTTGGGCATCATTCGACTCTGCCAGCACCCGCACCATCCGCGTCATCGCCTCCGGGGCGGCGGCCCTGGCCTCGAATCCCACCCCGCCGAGCACCACCGCCGCGGCACACATCCATCCACGCACAGTCTTCATTCGTGTTCCTTGTTCCCTTGGACGCTTCGCTTCCCGCCTTACTTGATCGCCACCGTCAGTGCCGCCAACCGTCGGGCAATGAACTCGCGCACCTTGGGAATCTTGCACGCCTTCAGCAGGTCTATCGCGGCATCCGGATCTTCGACCAGGGTTCCCTCGGTCGCGTACCAGTACAACAAGGGCAACTGGGCATCCGTCGCGTCCTCGGCATGGCCGAGAAGCGCCGTGAGGACCTCCTGCCGATGCTTCGCCGGGATCCGTTGGATCAGGCTGGCAATGTGCCGCCGAACCAGCGGCGAAGAATCGTCCCTCGCCATCGTCGCCAGTCCCGAGATGGCGTTGCGCGCCCCGTCGGTGTCCCAACGTTCCGCCGGCATGCCGGGCAACGGTTCGCCCAGCAACTGCAGTGACCAGGCACGCACCCAGGGGTCTGCGTGCTGGAGGAAAGGCTGCGCCTCCCGGGTCGTGAGCGGTTGGGCGAGATGCATCGCCCACAGTGCCCGGATCCGCGCCGGGGTGGTGGGGGCGTTGACCACCTGACCCGCCAGGGTCGCGCGCTGGGCTTCGTCGGTTCCCCGCTCCTGCAAGAGGCGCCTGGCATGACGACTCATCCACTCGTTCTTCGAACCGACCAGCGCGATCAACTCATCCGTGCTGCGCTTCGCCAGATCGACCGCGGTCTTCTTCTGGCTGTTGTAAACCACCTTGTAGATCCGGCCGTTGGCACGGTCATGGCCGTCCACGTTGTTGTGGTGGCACTGGTTCTTGTCGTACCAATCGATGAAATAGACCGATCCATCCGGGTCATAGCGGAAGTTCAACACCTGCGACCAGCGATCGTTGAAGTTCAGGAAGTCCGGCCCGTGATGCCCGACGTACCCGGCCCCGCGGAATTCCGGCACATCCATGTTGATCCGTTGGCCGTGGATGTTGCCCATGAACAGATTTCCGCGGTAGCGCTCCGGCCATGAGGCGCCGAGGTACACCATCATGCCCGCATGCGCGTGCCCGCCGCCGGCCTGATCGCTCCGGCCGTTCCCGGCGTGCGGCCCCTTGTTGCCGGCGTAATGCACGTGGTCCCCGGTCATCTTGATGTCCTCGTAGAAATACGGGAACAACGTCTTCGAACGCGCCCCGAACTTCTGCTGGTGACGTTGATTGCG
>JBDNHZ010000516.1:0-8521 GCA_041688515.1 Verrucomicrobiota bacterium | reverse complement strand
GGCGTCGAATCCCATCGACCAGTTGACGGATCCCCCGGAAATGAACGTGCCGGTGTACTTGAGCCGGCTCTGGAAGGTGTCGATGTTACCCAGATCGGTCGACCCGACGCGAATGCCCGAGTCGGGAACGTAGCTGGTGGTCAGGTCGAGATTCCCGACGTAGCCGGGTTGAGTCGGTTGACCAGGCATCTGGGCCGCCAGCGGCGTGGCAAGAGCGAGTAGCAGAAGCGAGCGAACGAGCATACCAGTGAAGGCTTAGCCTTGATCCGGTCCTGTGCAAGGCGCGAATCCGGTGACGCTGGTGGCGCAGGAGATGGAAGGTTTTGGTTTCAAGATTCAAGGCGTCACGGGTTTCACGATCGCCATGGGCGGCGGCCAGTCAGGTCCGAACGGGGTCGCCTCCATTGAGTGAGTCCCATGTCGGGCTCCCGAGACGTCCGTCCGTCTGCGGGTCAGAGGCGTTGGAAGATCTGGGCGAGATTCACGCCGCGGAGGGAATCGCCCTGCTGACGGATCTGCGGGAGATATTGCTGCTGGAGGCGCTGTCCTTCACCCATGAGATCGTTGTATAGGCTGCGGAGTTCGATCGCGCCCAGGCGTCGGCCGCCGGCGTAGTACTGCCGGGAGAGTTGGCCGAGGGCATAGGTGGTGGCGAAGGACATTCCGGAGCTGGTGGCCTGAGAGATCACGGAACGGCCGATGCCTCCGAGGAGTTGTCCGGCGAGCCCACTGAGCCAGCGGCGGGCGAATCGTTCGACCACCTGGGAAGCCACCCCGACGCCGACGACGCCGAGGAATTCCATGATGTGCCCCCGATCCAGACTGACGCCGTGAGCCTTGCCCACTTCGTAAACCAGACGCATCTGGACGGGGAGGATGGTCATGGTAGCGAGAGTATCGGGCAGCAATTCCAAACCACCGGCCAGGAGGGCGTGGTTCAGGATGATCTTGTCCAGGGTATTGGCGTCCGGAGTGAGCGGAGGGATGGCGGGCGCAGCAACCGGGCTGCCGGCGACGGCGGGAAGCATGGCGGCGACGGCCGCGGCGGAAGTCTCGATGGCATCGGCGGGGGCGGGCTCCAGTCGGAGGGCGGATCGGATCTCGTCGAGAAACCAGCGTTCTGCGGGCGTCGGGGCCCCGTCGGCCTCGCAGACGGCGACACAGCAAGCCCACGCTTCCTGACGGGCGGCCGCATCGACGAAGGGTGCAACCAACTCGGAAACGGAGAGGCGACGGTTCTGGAGTTGGGCGAGGATCTGGTCGAGGGAGGGAAGGTTGGGGGAACTCGTTTGGTGGAGACGTTCCAAGGCGGCTCGTTCCGCCGGGGAAGCGATGCCGTCGGCCAGCGCGGCGTGAAGGGCGAGGTGGATCAGGGCAGTGCGGATGTCGTCTTGCATGGGGGCGAGGTTGGTGAGGTGAAGCGGTGCTGGCGAGTGGAGCTTCGGGTGGAGGATTCGTGCCTGCCGCCCCCCGGCCGCTTCGGGGGCAGGGAGGCAGGGGCAGGCGAGGACGCCCTCGCCCCCGGGAGGGAGACGGCTTCAGTCGGCCGGATTTCCAGGCTGCAGCGGCGGAGGTGTGGAAGGCGGGGGCGGCGTGGGTGCGGCGGGATGTGACGTCGATCCGCCCCGGAAGAAGCCGCCCGTGCTGAAGCTCTGCCAGCCCTGACGCAGCCAGCGGATCAGCGAGGCGGCAAGCCATAGCGCCCAGAGCAACATCAGGAATCGATACCACCAAATCGAGATCGAGAAGGAGGAGGGGATCGGCAGCAGGGTGGGGCTGCGGTCCTGGTACCAGCGGAGCAGGGTTCTGGAAGATCCATTGCCGGTAATGAACATCTCCGGACTGCCCAGGAGGCCCTCACCGACCGCGTATACCAAGATGCCCAGAGCCGCCGCGGTGAGAAGCATGAGGATCACCTGCAGAGCGTTGTAAGTCAGGTGATGGAGTTCCTGGAACGTTGGCAGCCCTCGCCATGCCAGTACAAACAACCAACCCACCACGACCAGGGCCGCGGGCAGGGGGACCTGGGTCAATCCGACGGTCAGAAGCATCCACTCCAGAATGTGCAGCGGTGAATGGGGGATGCGCCCGAGGGCACCGGCCGCCAGCAGGGAGAACATCAGGATCACCCAGAATCGCACCGCCGGCCCCCGCCTCGGGCCGTTGGCCCAAAGCACCCAGCGATTGTCGGGGACCTGGATCACCGTTTCGATGTTGGCGCTTTCCACTGGCAACCGGACTTCGGCCGCCGCCGCATGGAAGCCGAGCGGGGCATTGATCTTCCACTCGATGGCAATCGTCTGTTCGCCCGGTCGCACCGGGATGACCAGCTTCAGTCCATCCTTCCGAACCGGAATCGCCTTGCCGTTTTGGGTCAGCGAGGTGATCTCGGCATTGGCGGGGAGTTCAACCAGAAAATCCTCCCCGAGACTGCAGCGAAGGGACAGGTCGAGCTTCGATACCCGCTGACGGCGGCCGAGGTGGATCTCGTGCGTCGCCCGGCTGACTGTCACGGTGGCACCTGCGAGCGCTTCGGGGCGACTGATGGCCAGGGTGACGGATTCGCCGGGCCAGGGTTTCCACACTGGGACGAGATCGGCGTTTCCGGGTTCGAAGAGTGGGACCAATCCGGAGAGGGCGACGTTCCAGACGGGGGATGCCGTCACCTGCCAACGTTCGACCCACGTGTCATTGGTGCGGGTGGCAAGCTGGATCTGGTTTACAGGCGTCAGGCTGCTTTCCCAACTGAAGGCCGGTTCCTGGGCACCGAGTCGGACCTCGATGAAGCCGTCCCGGACTGCGGAATTGGCCGAAAGCACGTTCTCGCCGGGCAGCAGCGGGATCCGGAGGGAGACGGCTTTGCCGAGCGGGGACAGACGGCTGACCGTGCTGCGAACCTGCCAGACGAGGCCGAGCTCCAGACGGCGGTCAATCAGGGCAATGGTCTGGAGGTCCTGGCGTTCATAACTGACCTGGCTCGCGGCCGATTTCTGCTGGGGCGCGAAGAAGATCTGTTGCTCCGGGGTCCCGTCTGGACGCAGCCCGCTGACGCTCCAACCGGGGGCTTCGATCTTCACCGATCGGGGCCGGAGAAGGAAGGTCCACTCCCATTCCGCGCGATTCGCCAGCAAGCCCTCGACCCGCACCTGATGCACGCCCGCCGGCAGGACCACCCACAGGAATCCGTCGTCGCGACGCAACGCGGTTTCGGACTTTCCATTGATGAGGACCGAGACGGGCGACCAAGTCGGGAGGCGGCCCGGCAGGGGAACCGCGGTGCGGACGGCGGTGTGGATCTCGGCCTCCATGACCATGCGGCGGTCCGTCAAAGTGAGCGTCACCGAAGGGATGCTGGCGGCGTTGGGATAAGCGTCGGAGACCTGGAGCAGGCGTTCGCGCAGCTTGTCGAGGGTCGCCTGATCCGGGATTGCCGCGCCCGCGGTGGACGACGGGATGTCGGCGGCATGGACCGGGGAAGGCACGAACGGAAGAGCCAGGGCCAACAGCAGGGCGACGGCCTTGGCTGCGTTCGCTACGACGGGAGGGGGGCTTGGCTGGGAGCGGCGTCGGCCGGTCCGGAGCAGCAAGGCGGAGAGCGCCAGGAGCAAGCCGACTCTCAGAAGGGTGAGGAGCCGTTCCACCCAGAGGGGAATGAGCACCGGACGTACCTGCTGCGAGGCCTGGACGGGTCCGTTCCAACCGAAACTGACGGTTCGCCAGGTCCAATCGGGGACGCCGGGCCCGGTCTGGATCCGGGCCTTCGAATCGTAGGTGAGATTATCCGCCGAGGAGGCCTTGGAACGGGAGATGCCATAACGTTGCGGGATGGGGCCCGAGACGCTGTCGTTCGCGTTCGGGGCTGCCGGGACGGCCTGGTTGATCTCGGATGCGATTGCCTGGCGGGCCTCATACGAGGCGGGCCGTGCGCGGGAGAACAATCCGCGCGGTGCCCAGACGATCTCCAGTTGGGGGTAAATGGCCTGTTGCACCTGGCTCGCGACGAATGGAATCAGGGCGAGCAAGAGGATGCCGACCGTGACCCATTTTGCAGCGGCAACCAACCGGTGGCCCCAGCCCGCGGGCACGACGCGCTGGATCGACAGGGGGATGAGCAACGCCAGCCACAGGTAGCGCGGTGCGGAAGGTTCGTGGTAGGAAAGCCCAAAGGCCACAAAGGCCAGAAGCCCCGCACCCACGCCCCACAAGCGGAACACCGTCAGTGAAAAGATCAGGAGGAGGAAGAGATCCAGCAGGGTCCAGGCAGTCAGCCAGTCGCCCTTGACCCAGTCGGAACCGAACAGGGCGAAGAGCCTCCAGCCGGGCGGAAGATTCAGGGAGACGGTCAAGGCGTCGGCATCCGAACGCCAACCGGTGGCGGAGAACCCGGCCGCGCGCGGCATGCGTCCGGTGGCTTCGAGATCGAGGTTCCGTGTCCGGATCTCGATGCCCGGAGCTCCATTCTGCGGATTGCGCGTGATCAGTTGGCCCTGTCCGGCACTGCGGACCGATCCCAGGTCAGCCCCTTCCGCGGCGTCGAGACGCCAGGTCTGCTGCATCGAACCGGTGACCCGGTCCCGGAAGGTCAGTCCGCCCCCGTTTTCGTCGAGCCACCACTCCCGCGCCATGGTCAATCCGCTCGGCTTCTGATCGCCCATGCCGCGCATGCGCTGCACCAGTCGAAGCGGAGTGGAAGTATCCCAGCGATAGACGGGCAAATCGCGCCACACGTCCGGGAAGGGAGTCTGGGACACGTCCACCGAGGGCGGGCCCACGATCTCGACGACCCGGAAGTCCGGGCGCGCCCGGAACGCCACCAGTTGCTCGGCCGCGGCGGGCCTGGCACCGGCCGCGTAGCGCAGTTCCTTCGGGTCATCGAGTCGGAAGGCATGCGTCCGGATCGTCCATTTGCCGGCCCGAACCTGGACCTTCATCCGACCCGCCTCATCGACGGCCACCGGGATGGAACTTTCGATGGCCGAGAGCTTCCAACCCTCGGGGAGAATCGTGCCGAGATCATCCTCACGACTCTTGCCGGATACGATCAGCTCCACCTCCTGCCGCAACCACAGGGGGATCCCATCTTCGAGGGCGGAATGGAGCTTCAAGGAGAGGAAGTTTTTTTCGCCCGTTTCCGCCAGTCCATCGCGCCAAAGCCACAGCAACCCCTGGGCGTCCCAGCCGGGCGTCTCCACCGACTGCCCCTCCAGCGTCAGGCTCAGGATGCCGATCTCCGTCGGGATCTGGAGTCGTTGGGGGATTCCGGTCCACCGATAGGCACCTTCGATTGCATATTGTCCGGCCCCGAGTTGGACGGCTGGCCCGCCTCCGTGTTCCAGCACGGGAATGGGGGCCCCATTGGTGTGAACGGTGACGGGCCAGGTCCCGGCTCCACCCGGCAGCGGCAGCCAGGTCGGACCGAATACCGTGACGTCGAGACGGAAGCGCGCCCCCGTTTTGTCCACCTGCAAGTCCAGGCGGGAAGGCCAGAAGCACCGGTGCTTTGTCGGATCGGAGTAGGGCGTCGGACAGAACCGAACGAGATCGTTCCAGGTCGCCCAGGTCTCCCACGGGCGGAGGGCTTCGGGAATCGTGGGGGCTGCCGAGGCGACCCAGGCAAAGAGCAGGGGCAGGGCGGGGCGAAGAAAACGGAGGAAGTTCATGGGAGACGCCGGATTGGGGAGACGGTGAAGGAGGTGCGACGCCACTGGCAAGGTTGCTGGCGGGTAGAAATCCCGCTGATGGCGACGTCTTCTGGCATGGCCTGATCCCAATGGAAAATCGGGGCACAGCGTGAATCAATATCCGACGGCGCGAACATCGGAAAAGGCGGGGGTGACGCATCTGGAGGGGCGAGTTCTACGAGTCTCGCGAGTCCCAAATCACGGACTTGTGGAACTCACCGCTCCGGGAGAGTCCTTTCCAGAAGTTTGTCTCGTGACTTGAGGTGAGGGGGACGGTCCAACCGGCATGAATCCCACACTGGACCTGGTGTTGGCACTGATGGCCACGGCAACGGGCATGGCAGTCGGGTGGAAGGCGGAGCGGGTCTGGTGTTTGGTTTACGCGTTGAGTCTGGGGGTGATCCTGATGTTTGGACTGGTGACGCGCTGGCCGCAGACGTCGGAGTGGGGATGGCTGGGTTGGACGGGGGACCCGCGATGGCGGGGGTGCCTGGCAGCCCTGGTGGTTCCGGCGATTCTATTGGCACCGACGGCTCGTCTTGCCCCTTTGTCGCGTCTCCGACTCTTGGCGGCAGCCTGCCTGCTGTCCTTGGCAACCGGCGTCTGGCCGTTGGCGAGTGCCGCCATTGTGTCCGGTCGCCTGCGGGCCATGCCGACCCGTTTCGGGCCGGACCGGGTGTGTCGACAGCAGACCGACTACACCTGCGGCCCGGCGGCGGCGGTGACGGGGCTTCGGCGGTTGGGCCTCATGGCGGATGAAGGACAATTGGCCATCGCTGCAGGAACGACCCCGTACACGGGAACGACTCCGGAGGCCTTGGCGCGGGTGCTCCGGACGCGATTCGGGGATCGGGGACTGGTGGCCCGGGTGGAGCGGCATGTCCGCGCCGCGGACTTGGAGAATGCGGGAGTGGCTCTCGTCGTGGTGAAGTACGGGTTCATGTTGGACCACTGGATCTGCGTGTTCGGCGTCTCCGGAAACGGCGTGGAGGTGGGCGATCCCGGGGCGGGACGCGAGGTCTGGACCCAGGCGGAGTTCGACCAGAAGACCCGGGGAGTGGCGGTGATCCTGACCCGGTCGGGGGGGGCGTCGGGGGCAAGAGGAGGGCTGGAAATCCCAATTTGGGCGTCGCGGAACCGAGTTCGCGGGGGGATGCTGCAGCGGTAAATCACCTGCTCCTTTGATGAAAATTAAAACTTACATCCCGTGGTTGTCGATCCTCGGCCTGGCGGCCCTAGCCCCGTTGTTCATGGGTGCCGCTTCGGGGAAACGGGGTGCCGCAGACGGGACGGCCGAGATCATGCGGATGAAATTGAGCCATTCGCAGGAGGTCTTGCGGGGCCTGGCGCTGCAAGACTTCGTCCTCATCAAGACGAACGCTTCACGAATGGTTCGGCTCAGCCATGCCGGGGGTTGGATGGTCCGGCAGACGCCCGAGTACGAGTTGTTCACGACCGAGTTTCGTCGTTCCGCCGAGGCTCTGGTTCGCGCCGCCGATGACGGCAACATCGACGCCGCCACCGTCGCCTATGCGCAGATGACCTTCTCCTGCGTCAGTTGCCACAAGTACATGAGGGCGGGCCGGGTTCAGAAGACTTCCGGTCCGGTGCCGTTCTGATCCGTAGCCGTTCGTCCCGAGAATCGAAGTGGGATTGCAGGGTCCGTTCAGGACAGCAGTTGCGGGACGATCTTCGCGCCGGTGACTTCGACGTCGGTGAGGCTGGCTTCCCGGCCTTCGTGGGGGAAATGCAGCGCTTGGTGATCCACCCCGAGCGTGTGAAGGAGGGTGGCGTGAAAGTCGTGCACGCTGACCACGTCGTGGACCGATTTGTAGCCGAAGTCGTCGGTGGCACCGTGGACGTGGCCCGCCTTGAAGCCGCCCCCCGCAACCCAGAGCGAGAAGGCGTGGCGATTGTGATCCCGGCCGTCGGTGCCTTGGGAGATCGGCAGTCGCCCGAATTCACCGGTCCACAGGACGACGGTGGAATCCAGGAGACCCCGCGCCTTCAGATCATGGACGAGGGCGGCACTGGGTTGATCCGTGGCGGCGCACAGACCGCGCAGGCGCTCGGCGTTCTTGTCGTGGGTATCCCAGGGTTGCCCGTTGAGGAATAGCTGAACGTAGCGGACCCCACGTTCGACCAGACGTCGGGCAAGCAGGCAGCGGCGGCCGTATTCGGCAGTCACCGGATTGTCGAGGCCGTAGAGCTTCTTGGTGGCTTCGGATTCGCCCGAGAGATCGATGGCTTCGGGAACCGCCCCCTGCATCCGGGCGGCGGTTTCGAAATTGGCGATGCGCGCGCTGAGTTCGGTGTTCTCCGGAAAACGGGAGGCGTGCTCGCGATTGAGACGGTCGAGCAGCGCCAGTTGATTGGAACGGGCACCGGGTGGGATGTGCGCCGGGGTCCGGAGATGAAAGACCGGGGAGGTCCCGCCGCGGAAGGCGGTGCCTTGGTAGACCGCCGGGAGAAACCCGGAGGACCAGTTGCGTTCGCCATCGACCGGCAGGCCGCCGGGATCGGCCAGGACGACGTAGGCGGGAAGGTTTTCGTTCTCGGAACCCAGACCGTAGAGCAGCCAGGAACCCATTGAGGGCAGCCCCGCAAGGAAGCGTCCGGTGTGCATGATCCGCAGGGCGGATTCGTGATCGACCGAACCGGTGGTCATCGACCGGACCAGGGTAATGTCGTCGGCGATGGTGCCCGTGTGGGGGAGCAATTCAGACAGATGCATTCCGCACTGTCCACGGGGGGCGAACTGGTAGGGGGCTCCGAGGACGTTGCCCGCCTGCTTGTCGAAGTGGACCTCCAGATCGCCGCCGGGGTAGGGCTTGCCGCTC
>JBDNHZ010000515.1:0-6979 GCA_041688515.1 Verrucomicrobiota bacterium | reverse complement strand
TCTTCACAAACCGGTCCTTCTGCGCCTCATAGTCGTCACCCAGAACCGACTTCCACCAGCCTTCGTCCGACCGCAACCGGTGGAAGTGGTAGCCCCACTCGCCAAGCTGGATCGCCGTGAACACGCCGGCCTGATCCAGCACCCGCACGGCCGACTCATCCTCGCGACTGAGAACACTGGTTCCACCCTGGACCTGCATGCGTCCGCCGTCCGGCGGATACAGGATCACCGGCCAGCCCAGCCGGGCGAGGTACTCCAAAGCCCCGCGGGATCCCGCCACCGCCGCCGGGCCCGGATCGAAGGCGGACGCGAGATGCCGTTCCTGGAGGGCTTTCACCAAGGAATCCAGTTCGGCGACGTCGCCGGGCGCGGCGTAGAGCGAGAAATGAAAATTCGTTGTGCCGGGAAGCAACCGGGGCTCGGGTGCCGATGGCAGGGGCTTGGCAGCATCGGCTGCAAACGACGTCGTCGCCGCCATGGCCAACAGGAGGGACGCAACGACGGGAAGGTGCCTGCTGGAGACCAGATCTGCGCTCTGCATGGACCTCAGTTTCCCGAACTGCCTGCCCAACGGGAAGCGGCAATCCTGAACGAGGCGCGATCAAAATCGTGCCAGTCGAAAGTACCGCGCGGTCTCGGTGGGCAAGACGGTCACCACCTGACGATCCCCTTCCGTGAGCGGAATGCCAGGGACTGACACCCAGTCGGCCGAAGGATTCCATGGCAGGACGGATTGGAGTTCGTAGCCCGCCGCGCGGGTCGGCCAACTCAGTTGGAGCGTTCCGTCCGCGAGTACCCGTGACAGGATTCGAGGAATGGGTTCATCCAGCACGACTGTGGCGGTGACCGCCTGACTGGTATTGACGAAGGTGCCCCCGGCCGTGGTTTCGAGTCGGGCCGCTTTAACCTGATAGGTGAACGTGCCGGCGGCGACCTGAGTGTCCACGTAGGTGGGCTGGGCCACCGGCTCGGGAGTCAGGCGGACGAACGGTCCGGCTGTGCTGTTCGCACGATAGACATGGTAGCCCAGCGAGGCTTCAGGGGAGGCGGTCCATGACAGTTCGGGGTGACCGCCGCGATTCGTGATGAGTTTCAAAGCCGTGGGCGGAACCACCGCCAGCAGGCGCAACGTCGGATCGCCGTGCAGCGACACATGGATGCCGCCGACAAAAGACGAGGCGGGGTTATACGTGATCGGCCAGTCGGGTGCCCCGGCACGGTAGAAATTATTCTGCACCAGCCGGGTGGCCTCGCCGAACGAACCACCTAGGGAAAGAACGTGCAGGAACCAGTGGGGCATTCCGGAATAGACGGAGGCCAGACCACTGGTGGTGGCCAGCGGTGCGCGCAGGATGTTGTCGGTCTTGTTCCAGTCGCTGAAGTGGCTCCCAAACATCATCACGAACGCCGTCTGCGGATCCTCCCGCGCGAAGTCAGCCGTGTGAGTCGGCTCGCACCAGTTGTTATCACCCGGGCCGTTCATGTAATGGCCGAAATAGGCGTTCGTTTTCAACGTGCCAAAAGTGCCGACTACCACATTGGTGGCACCAAACAGCGAACTCCAGGAACGCCACCCACCCTGCGCAAAGGCCTTGCCGTCAAACTCGCCGAAGTTGTCCGTGATGAGCGCCCGCCTGGGCAGCACCCGGACCGCGTGCCGGTGCGCGTGGACCTTGTTGAGATACTGCCGGAGCAGATCGGTTTCCGTCTTGGGCAGGAACGACGTCATACCCCACAGATCGACGCGGCCGACTTCCAGTTCCACAGCACCCCCCGGCAGAAAATCGGCCGTGGCTCCCGGCACGTAGCTTGCATCAAACTTCCCATCACCGGGCACATTCCAGCAGTCCGACAGGCTGGCATGGGCCGTCTTGTTGTTGACCTTAGTGTCGGTCCAAACCCCGTCCATCTCGCCGTAGTAGAGGTCGGCCGGGAAGGCTCCCCGATGAACGTCCGGGTGACCGCCCGCGGCAATCTCACCCGAACGCGGCACCGGCACATGCCCGAAGAGCAGCACGGCTCGCACCTCCTGAGGGGCGGAATCGTACTCGGCCTTGATCAGGGCTCTGACCGCGGTCACCGATGCGGTGCGGGCCACATCGTGACGGCGGACTGCCCAGCCATCGCCCACGAGGTCATCCTGTAGCCGGGATAACTCGGCCGCCAGCGGGAGGGATTTGGAGTCGTCCACCACGAGGACGATCGTTCCCCGCCGGTCAACGGGTGGCAGGCGGATGCCCGCGCACAGATAGCCGTAGCTGGTCAGCGACGCGGAGGCGACCGAGGCGATCGTGGAGGTTCGGCGGATCTGGTATTCATATTGAGTTCCGACCGTGACCGAAAGGTCCGTCCACGACCGGGCCGTGCGGGGGACGGATAGGGCCGGTCCCCAGTTGGTTTCGGTGCGCAGTTTGCGTGAAATCTGATAGCCGGTCGCCTTGGGTTCCGCAGGCCACGACAGCACGAGCGCGGGCGGGTTTTCAGTGGCGGTTGCCTCCACGAGGACCGTGTAGTCCTTTGGGGTGGCAGCCTGAGTTGGGATTGCCGAATGCCAGGCAGCTGCCAACAGAAGAAACCGAGTCGCGAGTCGGCAGGTCTGCCCCCAAGCCGGGGCGTTTCGCGAGATGCCCACGGGCCGAACTTTTGCCGGGTGAACGCCGTCTGCGGACCGGGAGCGAGTCATGGTTTCAGGGATTCGAGTTGTTTGCGATCAATCGGGTTTTGCTGCTCGTGCACCCAGGCAGTCTGGCGACGCTGCTCGATGCCGGAGCGAACCTGGGGCGACGAGGTGGCGACGTAGATCGCGTCGCTGCTGCGGACGTCTTCGATCGTCACGCCAGATTCGGTCGCGCGCCACTGGGTCTCGTGGATGCCGTCCGCGTCCACGCGAAACACTTCCTTGGGTTGCCGCAACCAGGCCGGAAGAGCGAAGGCGAAGCTCGCCGACCGGGGCGGCCCGAATCGAAAGACGTTTTCCTTGGCGTCCGCCACGTAGGCCGTATCCAACGCAAAGAGCACGGCGGCCTCTGGCGCGGCGATTGAGGCCAGGTCCCAGTCGGGTGCCCCATCGCGCGTGCGTCGTTCAAAGCGGTAGGCGTCCCCTTCGAGGAAGAACGGTTCCAGCATCCGGATTTCCCGACCCACCCGGGTCATGGGTTCCCAGGTGTCGGGAAACTTCTGCAGCGACTTCAAACTGAGGTTGAACCAGTAGAGCGAAGTGATGCGGGTCGAGAGCGCATGCAGGGCCTGCGCGCGAAGTTCGTCCGGGGTTGGCGAACGACGCGTCCGCCCATCCCAACCGCCGCCCCAGCCATCGTGCGGCCCCTGAGACCAGTAGCCGCACGGCATCGGACGGTTCAGATCGCGGAGGGAACGACACATGTCGCCGATGGTTTCCAGCGGGGCACCCCATCGGATTTTCCGGCCGCCCCAACGGTCGTAGAGGGACCAGGCATCGGGGGCCGGTGCCGCCACGCGATAGGCGTCGTAGTGCGGAAAATCCGACAGGCCGGCATACCAACGCCAGATGCGTTCCTCGCTGTGGGTGACCGTGGTGGCGAGCCGGCTGGCACGGTACGGAAGCAACTGATCGAAGACCTCCTGCGGGGGCACTGGCCGACCCCCGCCATACTGCGGTTCGCCGAGAAACTCCACCGCATGGATCTTAGGAAGCCAGGCATCGGTATCGAAGGTCTGCGGTTCGAGCCGATTGAACAGCTTCAATGGCCAGCGGTCGTAGAGCTCCGGCTTGTCCGTGTAACCGGGCACCTGACCAAAATGCCCCGTGTTGACGTGCAGATGGGCGAGCAGTTGGAGGAAGTTCGTCCGGGTCAGGTTCTCGCCGACCCATCCGCCGCTGATATCGAAAGCTTCGCGCTTGATGCGTAGATGCGCCCAGAGCGGGCCGGCGTCCGTCGCCAGTTCCAGCGCTGCGTAGGTCAGGGGCAGGGGCGGCGTGCGCAACTTCACAAAGCCTTTGTCGCGGGCTGGCACGGACGCGTTCAACGGGAGCGGTTCCTGCGGCCACAGAACAGGCCAGGAGGCACCGTCCTTGGGCAGCCACAGGCGCAGCGATCTGAGCTTCACCTCGCGCTCGAATCCGTTGGCAACATGCAGGACGAGGACATCCGGCTGAACCAAGCCTTCGGAGGACAAGAACGTCACGGCGGAGATCCACGCCTCCGGGGCGGCTATCGGCAGATTGGTCCGGGTCAAACCCTCCGCTTCGAGTTCAAACCGGTTGCCAGTGCCCCAGCGCGATGACTTGCCGTTGAACGTCCAGACCGCCAGCGCGCCGGCGGGCACCGGAGTCGCGGTGGCGAGGTTGTGCCAGCCCCATTCACCGAGGGTCACCCATTCTGCCGGAGTGCGGTCATCGAATTTCAGGGGTTTGGCGGGTCCTTGGACGAATAGCTGGACGCGGGCGGCGAGCTGGGTGTCCCGCGGCCGGCGGTAACGCATCGATTCTTCAACGGTGTGCGGGATGATCGAGACACCGACCAACTCCGCGGCTCGAAGTCCGACCGCAAATAGAAGCCCGGAGATCACGAACACCCAGGCGCATCGAAACGGGTTCATGGATGGGTGCAGCCTGGAATCACCTGTGTTTCGTGCCGAGTCGAAAAAGGCATCCTGAACAACCTTCGGTCGCATTCTGACACGGCCCCGGACAGGGGTGGAATGGGGAGAACCGTCCGGCTGCAAGTGCCATTCGTCGGGAACGGGCCTGTCCCTCGTTGCGTCACCAACGGGCCTCGCCCGCCGTCCGGTCAGCGATCTGCATCCGCAGGAATCGGGTCGGGCTCTCGTACAAACCCAGGGCCAGACCCGGGCCATCCGCCCCGGGATTCCAACGCCACGGAGAAACCACAGTGAGGCTTCGACCCGCCGATGGATAGGTTCGGCCCTGGCCCCAGTTCACCGTGACACGAGCCCACTCGGGCCGAAGTTCGAGGATCAACTCATGCCCACGCTCCAGACCGACGGCCCACTCAAATCCATCGTCGGTCTGGTTGGTCCGACCATCGATGGACTGCACCCCGGAACGATGCCGGGACCAGCCATCCAATTCGCACGAACCAAACCCGGATCCGTGTCTGAAGAACACGGCGATGGATTCGGAGCCTGCCAATCGGCGAAACGTCAGCTTCAGATCACAGGCGACCGGCAGGGGGGCAGCAGGGGCAGGATGCAGATCCCACTTCCAGAGACCAAAGCCGCACCTTCCCTGGTCCAGTCACCCGATTGGGCCGCCGCCCTCACGTCTGAGGGCCAACTCACCGGACTCCAGCGGACGGGCGTCGATCTCTCCGCCGGTCCCGCCGCCGACTCCAGCCCTTCGGAACCCGGGACGGTGCGACGGCGAAGGTACCAGACGAGACCGGCTCCGAAGCCAAGCGCAAGGCCTGCGAGTGCGACCCGACGCACTGGCGAAGAACCGCGGGCGATCGGTTGGCGCGACGCTTCGCACCGGTTGACTGGTTTCCGACAAAGCCTCCAGGCACTCCTGGAGATCCTTCGGTCGATCGGATGGATCCGGCTTCAGCGTCCGAAGCACCATGGCCTCCAGCGACGCCGGCGTCTCCGGCCGGCGGCGGTTGGGCGGGTCGAAACTTCCCATGGGCAACCGTCCGGTGAGCATCTCGTAAAGGAGCACCCCAAAGGCGAAGAGGTCCGTGCGGGGTCCAATCTCCCCTCCGGACAGTTGCTCGGGTGCCAGATAGCCCGGCGTGCCGGTCACAGCCCCGGCCCCGGTCATGCGTGTCGCTCCTGAGGCCAGGGCGATCCCGAAATCGGAGACCCGAACCTGACCTGCGGCGTCCAGCAGGACATTCTCGGGCTTGATGTCGCGATGGATCACGCCGTTTGAATGGGCAGCCGAAAGCGCCAGCGCCACCTGCCGGGACACCTTCAGCACCTGATCCAACGGGAGTCCGGAGGGGGCATCCCGAAGCTGATCCCGGAGGCAGCCGCCCTCGACCCATTCCATGACGATGGCGGCGGCCCCGTCGGGAAGTCGGACAAAATCGTGCACGGTCATCAGGTGCGGGTTCCGCAGGCGAGCCAGCACACGTGCCTCGCGTTCGAGTCGTTCCAGAAAACCATTCCTCGGTCAGCAGATCCGGCCGTACCAGTTTGATGGCAACGTTGCGGTCGAGACTCAATTGCCGCGCCAGCAGCACTTCGCCCATCCCCCCTTCACCGGGTCTGCCGAGGATCTGAAAACCGGGAATCTCCGGAAACCTGGCCGTCGCGCCGGACACAGCTCCGTCCAGTGCCTGCGCCATCAGGGCTGCCGGATCCAGCCCACGCAACCGTCGCGGGGTTCCGGATTTCTGTGGTTCGGCAGACACGGCCCAAAAAGTCCCAAAAAAGAGTCCGGCGCGGAACCGCTATCTGGGAAGTGACCCGGCTTGGGCGCGTCCGGATGGAAGTCAGAGTCTCCTGACGTCGCCTCCTACGGGTAGCTGCCGAGGTAACGAGGCGGACCTCAGACAAGGCAAAGCACGCAGACATCCGCCTCCTCACGTCGGCAGCTACCCAGGTTTGCGAAAACCTGGAGAGGCCCACGAATCGCCGCCTGGCCGGCGATCTCGACCGTTTCCAGACCTATGCTGAGTTGATGAAGCGACGCCCGCGGCGCGGGTGGTCCTGATTTCGGGCGAGTGCCGGGAGGAACACTGGGAAAAGATCATCGCGGGCGGGGCATCGGGTTAGTTCTGCCGGCTTCAAGCCGACTGGACGCATTCAGACACTGCCTCTCCTGGGATGGGCTCCGGCGTCGAGGGACCTGGGGGCACCGCCTCGAATCGCCGGCGACGCGTGGGGAGCGTGCGAACCATCCATTCCCGCGTTCAAGGACGTCCCCCGATCGCGATCACACTTTGCAAAGTGTGATCGTCCTCCCGGATCCCAGACCAGGCGAAGCACGCAGACATCCGCCTCCTCACGTCGGCAGCTACGGACGAAGCCGAGGGGG
>JBDNHZ010000514.1:0-4233 GCA_041688515.1 Verrucomicrobiota bacterium | reverse complement strand
TCCACCGCGCCCGTCATTGAGGAAGACGTGGGTGCCCTGCCCATGCGAATTGACCACCAGATCGACCGCACCATCGGCGTTGAGGTCGGCCATGGCGCATCCCGTGGCGTCCAGTAACGCCAGGGGTGAATCCGGGGCAAACGCAGTCTGCGTCGTGTGGGTGAAGGTGAAGCCACCCAGGTTGCGCCACAGCGCACTGCTCCCACCCATGCCGGCAAAGAACACGTCCGTGCGCCCGTCGCCGTCGATGTCCCCGGCGGTGACGCCACCGCCGTCGAGCAGGAGTTGATTGGTGAGGTGCCGGGATTCGGGAACGAAGTTGGTGAAGGCCAAACCCGTGGCCGCCGGTTCAAGGCGGGTGAACCCGGGTCTGC
The DNA here is from genome assembly GCA_041688515.1 of Verrucomicrobiota bacterium. Classification (GTDB taxonomy): domain Bacteria; phylum Verrucomicrobiota; class Verrucomicrobiia; order Limisphaerales; family UBA9464; genus UBA6176. The sequence goes on along the minus strand of JBDNHZ010000514.1, from coordinate 3,859 downwards.
CACCCCGGGACACGATCAGCGGACGCGAGCGCACCGGACCTTCGCCTTCAAACGAGGCCAGCGCGGGGACGAGAGCGCCCAGCAGCCAGAGGAGGGTGAACGCCTTCACCGGATCTCCATGGGTTTGCCATCGCTTTTGATCCGGACCCAGCGCGCTTCGGCCGGAAGTTCCGCACGGGTGGTGCGACCGCCGGGCCAACGCACCTCGACCTGGGTTGGGATTCCCGGGCATCCGGGAATCACCACCGGCGAGGGACAGCTCCAGTATCCAACTCCGAGGTGAAGGACGCGCACGGGACCCGGTTTATCTCCGGCCCAGAGCCGCACCTGGGCCCCTGCGCCGGACGGATTGGACGGCCCGCCATCGAGACTCACCCGCAGGCCGGGGCGGGCTCCCTGATTGCGGAAGAGCCGCAGGGCCGACCCGTTCTGGGCCACCGCCAGATCCGTGCGCCCATCCGAATCAAAATCGGCCACGGCAGCGCCGCGGGCTTCGCCGTAAACGGCAAGTCCGGATGCCGCCGGCGGGAGCGCGGCGAATCCGCCGGTACCGTCGCCGCGGAGCAGGACGCCCACCCCGGCATCCTGCCGTGCGACCTCGGAGTGGACGGGAAAGAAGTTCTGGCCCAGGAACGCATCGTCGATGCCGTCCCCGTCGAAGTCGGCCACGGCGATTCCGAACACCGGGGAGACCTGCGCCTCCATGGGCAGGGGCCTCGATTCAAAACGGGTGCCTCGATTGAGAAACACCCGGGAGGAAAGATCCCGGACGGAGACCACCGGATTCGTCCGCAGCACTTCCCCATACAACGCCGCCAACGTCGCCGTCCCGTAAGCGCCATGGGTCGGGAACCGATCCTTGATCGCGGGCATCGCCTGGGACACCGAGGGATACTTGCGCACCGGGAGCTCCGTGCCGTCGGGTCCGACGTAGCTCTCGACGAGATCGGATCCGCCCGCGCCATCGAGGTCGCCAAAGTGACAGCGCAGAGGGAACTGGTTGGGCGTGGAGCCGAAGAAGACGTTGCGTCCCCAGTTGCCGGCCAGCAGATCGACCCGGCCGTCCCCGTCGAAATCCCCGGTCGCCACGCTGTTCCACCATCCCGTCTGTTCCGCCAACCCAAGGGTGGTCGTTCGCTCGGTCCACCGCCCCTCCTGGAGGGACAGCACGCGGATGGGTCCCCATTCGCACGCCAGGACCAACTCGGCGCGCCCATCGCCGTCGAGATCAGCGAACAGGGCGTCATTGACGATGCCCAACTGGTTGAAGCGTTGGATCGGCGAGAGGCGTCCGCCGACACTGCGCACCATCAGGGAATCCGACGCCCGTGGATACTCCCCGGGAACGGCACGTCCGCCGATGAAGACCTCCATCGTTCCATCGCCATCCGCATCCGCGGCGGCGAGCGGTCCGGCGGTGATCCCCTGGTTGAGGACGGCCTCGCCACTGACCTTGCGGGCGAGATCAAAGATCCGGATGGCACCGCCGTTGGTCAGGCCATCCTCGTAATTGCTGGAACCGGCCAGCAGGGCGGGCGGGAAAGGAAGGATCGTGCTCAGGTCGCGACCGGCCGGGCGGTTGAACGGCGCCTCAAACCAGCGCTGAAACCCACCCTTGCCGTCCCCCTTGAACACCCCCAGCAAGGCCCCCTGCCCCGCACCCACCACGAGATCGTCGGTCCCGTTTCCATCCAGATCCGTCCAGGTGATTCCAGGTCCTGCCTGCGACCCATTGCGCGGAATCAGAGGTTGCCGGGCCGCGTCATCGAAGGCGTTCTCGCCGTGGCCGAATCCGACGCGATCCGATGCATCCACGAACCACGGAGCCGCGGGAGCGGGCGGGGCCGGCGTCGGCCGGGCGTCGGCCTCGCGGACTTCCAGCACGCGTCCGGGGATGGCATCGGCGACGGTCGTGCGAGCGCCGGACCGCCACGTGACTTCAACCTCGAGCTTCTGGGCGGTACCGGCGGCGAAGACCCGCATGGGATCATCGGAAGAGAGATAGCGTCCGCCGGCGATCATCTCCTGGGTCTGCACCACCGGACCGCCGCTGACGCGGATGCGGGCGCCGATCCCACGGGTGTTGGCCCCCGTGCCCCGCAACCGCACCGGCAGACGCGCCGCAGTGGCTTCGTTGCGGTAGAGGGTGGGTGCGGCATTGAGATTGTTGACCACCAGATCCGCGTCCCCATCGCCGTCGAGATCCGACGACGCCATGCCGATGCCGACTTCCTCGGCGTCGAAATTCCAGCGGTGGGAGACGTCTTCGAACTGAAGCTGGCCCCGGTTACGAAAGGCGACGTTGGGGGTGTTCAAGCGCCGAAACTTCCGGCGAAGCTCCAGTTGTTCGCGGGGACTGAGGCGCTTCTGTGCTTTCAACCGTTCCGCCTCGTCGCTGACATCGACGTCCATCATGTCCATCTCGTGCCCATTGGAGATGAGCAGGTCTTCGTAGCCGTCGAGATCAACGTCGAGGAAGACCGGGGTCCACGACCATTCACTGGCACTCACCCCGGCCAATCGGCCGACCTCGGCGAACGTGCCGTCCCCTCGGGCTCGAAACAGGGTGTTGTGGGAGAACTGCGGACGATCATCGAAGATTCCCACCATCGCCATGCTCGGCGGCAAACCGGCCACCTGGAGGTTTCGCATCCGATGCTCGCGGCTGAGCATGTCGAGCACGAGGAAGTCCGTGTGCCCATCGCGATCGACGTCGGCGGCGTCGATCCCCATGGAAAAGGCACTGGTATGGCGCAGGGCCAGAATGGGAACCGCCTGCAGACGGAGCGGGCCGCCGGGCACGGTCCGGTTGATCCAGAAGCGGTCGGGCGACTCGAAATCGTTGCAGACGTAAAGATCGGGCAGGCCGTCCCCGGTGAAATCCCGGGCCATGACGCTCAGCCCCCAGTCGTAGAAGGGACCGTTGAGCGGTTGGCCGTCCTCATCGCGAAACGTGCCGTCGGTCCAGGCTACCTCCCGGAACTTCCAGTCGCCTTGATTCAGGTACAGACGGTCGGGTTCCCCGTTCTCACGCACGCCCCGGGGACCCATGGTGAAGCGGCCCTGGAGATCTTCCTCGGTGGTGGGCCGCCCATTGTACTGGGCGACGCGTGGTCCCTGACCGTCGTCCTTGATGGAGAAACGACCGCCCGGTTCATCCCGCACGGTGACGCCGCGGTAGTTGGTGAGGTAGAGGTCGAGGTCCCCGTCGCCATCCAGATCTGCGATGGCGAGGCTCATTCCAGCCCGGCCCGGATTCAGAACGGCCCGGCGAGTGAAATGACCACGGCCGTCATTCGACCAAAGCAAGGTTCCGCGGCCAATCGAGTTGGCCACCACATCCAGGAATCCATCGCCATCCAGATCCACTAGCGCCACGCCGGTCACATCCGCTCCCGCCCAGTCGAGGCCGGCGTCCGTCGTCATGCTGCTGAAGCGCCAATCCCCCAGATTGCGGAACAACTCGGCCGTACCGCCCAGGCCGCCGAACAGCACATCGGGTTTCCCGTCTCCATCGACATCGCCCAGGGCGAGCCCGCTGCCATTGAGCGGAATCTGATGGCCCAGGTATCGCTCGGGAGCAATGCGGTTCGTGAAACTCATGCCGGCCGCGATCGGATCGACCCGGGTAAAGCCCTCGGCCCCGGACATCCGCACACTCAGGAGGGTGGCCATCGCAATGGCTCCAGCTCGGGCGGAAGCCCATCCAGGAAAGCAGGACGGAGGGATCAAGAAAGCCAGCCCGGAAAACACGCGTGAAAGCTTGCGGCTCGGACGTACAAAGGAACGCAGAAATATGCGAAATTGGGGGAGTTCGGCCGCCGGTTGATCCCACGCCCGGGGCGTCTAGCGATCCGAG
>JBDNHZ010000061.1:0-9824 GCA_041688515.1 Verrucomicrobiota bacterium | reverse complement strand
CGAACTGCCACAGGTGCAAATGACAGGCGCCGAGGGGGAGCAAGAGCCCCTTCGGCACGCCGGTTTGTGCCGTGAGAAGTTTACGAACCGCTCCCACCGGTTCCCCATCCCCATCCCCCTATGCAGATGAATCAGCCCTGCCTCCGCGGAGTGATGGCTGACATTGCACGTTGCCTGAGCGCACTTCGCTCAAGTACGATCGGAGATCATCAAACTCCCATTGGGTCGGTGCCGCACCAGCTTGGCTTGTCTCATGACGGGCCTGATGGTGAGCGCGCAATCGGCCAGCAAACCACAGCTTTCTGTCCAGCAAAGGGCTCGCGATGAAGTGACCCTCAACTGGCTGGGACCGGCCACGGGATTTGTGCTCGAGCAAACCGAGGATCCCACGCTTTCCGGGCTGTGGGAACCCGTCCCGACACCGGTCATCGAAGAGGAAGGATTGATTACCGTCACGGTCAGCAGCGGAGTCACCTCGCGTTTTTTCCGACTGCGGAAGGATCTGTTCACCCGGGTCGAGGCCAGTTCCCCGGCCGATGGCGAGACCGGCGTCGCGGTGATCCGTGAAACCATCGTTCACTTCAGCGCCCCGCTCGCCAACGATTCTGTCATTCGGCCCGACAACTTCTATGCCGGCTTCGGCGGACGTCGTCTCCTTTCCCGATCGGAGTTGTCGGCCGATCGCCGTCAAGCGTCCTTGTTCTACCTGGAACCGCTTCCCGGCTCCACGCGGGTCCAAGCCGTCTTCGATGGGGCCGGATTGACCGATGAAGCCGGGCGTCCCCTGGACCCGGATGGCGACGGCGTTCAGGGCGGCCAAGCGTTGATTGCCTTCGATACTCTCAGTCTGACCGCACTCCCCGGCACGGCGGTGGTCGGGCGCGTCTTCGCCTCGGAGTTGGTCCCCGGATCCGACACCGGGACCAATGCTGTGAACCGTCCGCTCGCAGGGGTGATCATCACGGTGGACGGGCGCGAGCAGGACTTGCGGGCAACCACCGACGCCCAGGGCCGGTTCACCTTGTCCCCAGTGCCGCCGGGGCGGTTCTTCGTCAAGATCGATGGTCGTCTGGCCACGGGCAGTAGCTACCCGGACGGGGCCTACTATCCCTTCGTAGGCAAGGCCTGGGAATCCGTGGCCGGGCGGACCAACACGCTGGCGGGCGGCACGGGGGAGATCTTCCTGCCGTTGATCCAGGTTGGCACGCTGCAAACCACCAGCGCGACGCGCCCGACCACCATTACCTTTCCCGACGGTGTGGTGGCCGCCAACCCCGCGCTGGCGGGAGTCAGCCTCACCGTTCCCGCCAATGCCCTCTTCAGCGATGACGGGACGCGCGGCGGAATGGTGGGAATTGCGCCGGTGCCACCGGACCGTTTGCCCGGCCCCCTCCCGCAGGGCGCGTCCATTCCGCTCATCATCACGGTCCAGACCGACGGCGCGTTGAACTTCGACCGACCGGTTCCGATCTGCTTCCCTAACCTGGCGAATCCGATCACGGGAAAGGCGTGGCCGCCTGGCACCCGGGGGTCGTTGATATCCTTCAACCACCGGAAAGGAATCTGGGAAGCGGCTGGCGGCATGACTGTCGGCGCAGACGGCCGCTTGTTCTGCAGCGATCCGGGAGTGGGCATCCGCCAGCCGGGATGGCACGGCGTCCAGTGTCCCAAACCCGCCGATCCACCGCCGCCGCCGCCCCCGGACGATCCCTGCAAGCAGGATCCGGTACAGTTGAAGCAGTGCTTCGATGCCTGCCTGGAAACGGGAAGCAAATGTCACGAGATCGCAGTGGTGATCTACAAGCAGAACCTCGCGCTTTGCTCGGCGGTGCGCTCCTTGGGCCAGACCAAAAAGGCCAACGAATGTCTCAAGGCGGCAACCGCCAATCTGAAAGGTCGGGATAGCGCCTGTCTTGTTGAGGCCGGCCAATGCTCCAAGGCCTGCATCGCGTGCAGCGGCACGCCCATCCCGGGCGGCGCTGCCCCGCAGTCGGCTTCACCCCGAGGCCTCGCCGGACTTCACGGCTCAGACCCGGATCCCATCCAGATCCAGATCACCGCGCTCCTGATGACAATCCAGCGACTGGTCGAACCGTACCTGGATCCCGATTCGGAAATCCCCGTCGCCGTGACCGACCAGATTGACGTCCTGACCGCCCAGATCGACGCCCTGGCAGGGGGCGATGCCGTGCCCTACCTGATCAATCGAATGATTGAAGCCGAGCGTGCCAACGCCGCCGTCCTCGACGATCTGTCGCTGAACCGGGGCAATGCACCGGCTTATCCCGTCTGGTATGCGACGGAGATCGCGAGAACCAATGGACCCCTGACGCTGCGGGGCGAAACGGCACCCCGCGGGCAGTACCTCCTTTTCGTGCCCCCCGATGGCATTCTGGGCTCGGTTGCCTTCTACGACCCGCGGACCCGCCACTACGGCGAAATTCTCCCCTTCTACCGTCCCGAGGCCCGCTATGGACTCCCCCGATTCAGCCTCGCTCCATTGGATCCCGATAGCCTGGACACGGATGGGGATACGCTGCCGGATGTCGCCGAGTTCGTCCTCGGAACCAACCCCACCCAGGCGGACACCGATGGCGACGGAATTTCGGACGCTGCGGAATTGGAGCAGGGAACCAATCCTCTCGATGGGCTGCCCACCGTGACCGGGATCATTGCCACGGCGCCAACTCCTGGTCCCACGGTGGACGTCTGCGCCTTGAACGATCTGGTGATCCTCGCGGCCCAGGAAAAGGGCGTGTCGATCTTCAGCGCCGGCAAGGGCATGAATCCCATCCTCGTCGCCCAGGTGGATACCCCGGGAATCGCACAGCGGGTCGCCTGCTCGGGAGACTTCATCGCCGTGGCCGACGGCGCAGCCGGGCTGGCCATCATCGACGTCCGGGATCCCGCAGCCGCACGACGGGTGCATCAACTGGATGTCGGTGGCGCCGCGCAGGCCGTCGCCACGGCGGGCGATCTGGGTTTCGTGGGACTCGACTCCGGCCAACTGGTCATGGTGGATCTGGGAACCGGCACCATCCTCGAATCGATCCCGGCCGGCGGGGCCATCCACGACCTGGGTCTCGAAGGAGACGTTCTGTTCGTACTGCTTGAATCGCAGTTGCGCACCTACCGATTCGCCGATGGCACGCTTCAGTTCCTCGGCAACTCTGATCCCCCCGGTTTCATCCCCGATGGGATCTCGCGGTTGCGCCGCCTGTTCGTCGGGGGCGGGTACGCCTACGTCACCAGCTATCCCGGCTACGACACCTACGACGTACGGGATCCATCGGCCCTGAACCATGTCGGGCACGCCGTCAATCTGGGGCCCAATTCCTTCAAGCAGATCGTCCTCAATGGATCCGGCCTCGGAGTGGCCGTCGTGGGCGTCAATCCACGCCCCGACGGAACGCACGACGTATCGCTCTATGATGTGTCCAACCCTGCGGCGACCACCATCCTGACGGTCCTGCCCACGCCTGGCCTGGCGAGGGCGGTTTCCCTCTACAACGGCCTGGCCTACGTGGCCGACGGCGAGGCCGGACTGCAAGTCGTCAACTACCTTCCCTACGACAGTCGGGGTACCCGTCCGACCATCGCGCTCTCGGCCAGCTTTACACTGGATGGAACGAACGGGGTGACAGAGGAAGGCCGACTGGTTCGCGTCACTGCCGGGGTCACTGACGATGTTCAGGTGCGGAACGTGGAGTTCTACGTGGACGGGGTGAAAGTCCAGACCGACGGCACCTTTCCGTTCGAATACCGCTTCATCGCCCCCACCCGCAGCCCGACGAAATCAACTTTCACCCTGCGTGCCTGCGCCTCGGACACAGGGGGCAACACCGCCTGTAGCACAACCTACACTCTGACCTTGGTGCCGGACAACCGGCCGCTCTTTGCCCGGACAAGCTTTCCTGGGCCAAGGTCGATTTCCACCGCCGCTTCCGCCGTGTCCGTGGCATTCAACAAGCCAATCGACGTGGCCACGCTCAGAGCGGCGACATTCACGCTGACCTTCGCCGGGGGGGACAACCGACTCGATAGCGACGATGACGTCCAGGTCGGCGGCGGGGTGTTCGCCTGGCGTGATTCCTTCAATCTGGCCGTGCTGTCCTTTCCCGGCGCGCTTCCAGCCGGATGGTATCGCGGGAGCGTCACCACGGGCGTCCAGGATCTGGCAGGCAATCCGTTGCGGACTCCGTTTGTCTGGACCTTCTGGGTCCTGCCCGCAGGTGCGGATGCAGACGACGACGACGACGGCCTGCCTGCCACCGAGGAGGTCCCCCGGGGCCTCAACCCGTTTTACGCCGACACCGATGGCGACGGTTGGACCGATGGAGTGGAAGTGGCGGACGGCACCGACCCGTTGCGGCCGGACCTGACGCCACGCAGTTCGGTGATGGGACTGCCGCTGGTTGAGCTGCTCATTCCTGAAACGGAAGCGGCGTCCGGGACACGGGGCATCACGATCGGTCAGCCGCCCATTGAGATCGGGTTCTTCGACCCGGACCAGTCGGACCCCAGCACCGGAACGACGATTGGCCGTCCGAACCTGGAAATCCATCTGCCCGTGCTCGACGAAATCGACGGCTTCCGAACCGGCATCACGCTGGGTGTGCCCCCCATTTCCCTCCGATTCGCTCCCTGAGCCATGAACCCCAACCGATTGCCTGAACGCCCGCTGCCGAAACTCCCGATGAAAAACACCTACCCCGCGGCGCTCGCGGCCATGGCCACTCTGCTCTGCATGGTTGTCGTCTCCGCGGCACCCTTCGATTCCGGCAGCACCGGAGCGTATGGACCGATCAACGTCACGAGCAACACCACGCTCGAGATGCCGGCCGACGGCATCTTCCACTGCACCACCATCCACGTGCCGGCGGGGCTCAGCCTTCGCTTTGCCCCGAATCCCCTGAACACTCCCGTGTACCTGCTGGCCACGGGAGCCGTCACCATCGTCGGCACCCTCGACGTGTCCGGTGCGATCAATTCCGGTGGAGCCCCCGGCCGGGGCGGCCCCGGCGGATTCGATGGCGGCTACGGCGGATTCGGCCTGGGCGACACCTCCAAAGGCGGAGACGGCCAGGGACCTGGGGGCGGGCGGAACCTCGCCCGCTGGTATGGAGCGGCGTATACGGCGGCCGCCGGCTTCAACACCAACAAATACGGCAATTCCCTCTGTATCCCCCTGATCGGGGGCTCGGGAGGCTCCGGAGGGGACGGAAATCCGGGCCCAGGCGGAGGAGGAGGGGGCGGTGCCATCCTCGTGGCGGCCAATGTCTCCATCACCGTCGGGGGGCGCATCCTGGCCAACAGCGCCAATGGTTTTGGAGGCGGGAGCGGTGGCACCGTTCGGTTGGTCTCGCCGCTCGTCACCGGAATCGGCTCCATCCAGGCGAATCCCGGCGGCGGTTACTCCGGGGAAGTCAGTAGCCCGGGACGTATCCGCGTCGATTGCGAGGATCGTCAGGCGTTCCGCACCCTCAATCTTCAGGGATTTTCCACCCGCGGTGCCCAACTGTTCGCCTTCCCTTCCGCTCCGCTCCCCCGCCTCGACATCGTCGAAGCCGCGGGCCAGTCGATCCCCTTCGGCACGGGCTCAAGTGTTCAGATCGAATTGCCGGCCGGCTCTGCCACCACCCGGACGGTGCGGGTGCAGGCGCGCCATTTCATCGGAACGGTCCCGATCACCGTCGTCGTCATCCCCGAGAACAGCCCGTCCACGCGCTACGACGCACAGATTGACATGGCCTCAGGCAACCCTGCGGAAGTGACGGTGGAAGTCTTGATTCCTCGGAGCTCGATCATCCGGATCCAAACCTGGACCCGGTGAGCCCGGACGCGTTCCTCCTTGCCGCGATCACTTTGCCCTGCAAAGCTGTCGGCCAGAATGGATCCGCGCGAAGCCTTGGACGAGTTGGGCACCATCCGCCTGCTCATGGAGCGGTCGGCCCTGTACCGTCGCGCCCTGAGTCCCATCTGCCTCGCGATCGGAGTCCTCGGCACCGTCGCCGCGGCCATCCCCCAACTGGCCGTCATCAATGGAGCCAAGGGCTTCGCCGGATGGTGGCTGGGCACCGCCGCCCTCGCCCTGGCACTGGCCTTCACGATCGCCCGGCGCCAGGCGATGGGCGCAGCCGAAGCCTTCTGGTCCCCGCCCACCCGCCGCGTGACGGAGGCCGTCCTTCCCCCGCTCGCCGCCGGTGCCCTGCTCGCCGTCCCGTTTCTCCTCGGTGAAGATTGGGCACTCCGCGTGACCTGGCTCCTGCCCGCCCTGTGGATGATCCTCTATGGGTGCGCCCTGCACGCCGCCGGATTCTTCATGCGCCGTGGCATCCGCCTTTTCGGGTGGACTTATATCCTGGGCGGAAGCGGCCTGCTGCTCTGGTGGACCTGCCCGCTGAACCAGTTCCCTCCGGTCGCCCATTCCCATCTGGCCATGGGCCTCGGTTTCGGCGGCGGTCACCTCGCCTACGGGCTCTACCTGCACTTCACGGAAAAGGACGCCTGATCGTGAATCCCGAGCCTTTCCTCCAACTCGACCGGGTCATCCACGAAAAGGTCCGACTGGCCATCATGTCGATGCTCGCCGCCAGTCCCGACCTGTCGTTCACCGAGTTGCGGGAGACGCTCCACCTGACCGACGGCAATCTCACGTCCCACCTCCGCACCTTGCAGGAATCCGGTTACCTGGCCGTCACCAAAGCCTATCAGGATTCCCGCCCACTCACCACCTGCTCGCTGACGCCCAGCGGCCGCAAGGCGTTCGCCGACCACCTCGGACGCCTCGAAGAAATCGTCCGTCAGGCCCGCCTGATTCCTTGAGCGTTTCCGACGCGGAAATCCTTTGAACGTTCTGCCCCTACCCATGTCCGCTTACTTTGTGTTGCAAAGCATACCATGAAACTCCATCGCGCATCCCATCTTGGCTGGTGCTTTGGCGTCCGTGATGCCGTCCGGGACGCCCAACTCGCCGCCACCTCCGGCCCCGTCACCATCCTGGGTGAACTCGTCCACAACCCTGCCGTCATCGAGGACCTGCGCCAGCGGGGAATCCTCACCCGTCACGATCCGGCGGACCTGACCACCCAGCGGGTGCTCATCACCGCCCACGGGGCCTCTCGCCAGAGGATACGGGCCCTTCGCGAACTCGGCCTGGAGGTCACCGAAACCACCTGTCCCCTGGTGCACAAGGCCCACGCCGCCCTGGACAGCCTCGTCCGGCGGGGATGCCACCCGGTGATCATCGGCCAACGCCACCACGTCGAGGTCCGTGGCCTCGCCGAGGACCATCCGGAATGCGACATCGTCCTGACCGAGATCGAGATCGACGCGCTGACGCCCCGACCCGTCTTCGGCGTCGTCAGCCAGACGACCCAGCCCATCGCACGGGTCCGCGAACTGCTGCAGCATCTCAAGACCCGGTTTCCCCAGTCGGAAGTTCACTTCCGCGACACCGTTTGCCAGCCTACCAAGGATCGCCAGCAGGCCGCCGAGGATCTGGCGGCCGCCTGCACGGTGGTGGTGGTGGTGGGCGGTCGGCACAGCAACAACACGCGGCAACTGGCCGCGACCTGCGGACGCTTCTGCGCCCGGGTGCATCACGTGGAGGCCGCCGGAGAAATCAGCCCCGACTGGTTCAATGCCGAGGATCGGGTGGGACTGACCGCCGGCACTTCGACCCCCGACGACGCCATTGAAGCGGTCGAAGCCCGGTTGCGGGAGATTGCGGCGGCGCATCCGATCGGACGGCCCGCCCATTCGAGCGCCTCCTGAGAGCCGCGGCTTCGTGCGCTCTGGGGGGGACGCGTTCCACGAGTCCCCTTTCCCGCCGTCACGGACTCGCGGAGCTCGCCCCTCGGGGATCCGTCCCGACAAACCGGTTGCTGCCGGGGGGACTCGACCATATCGTCCGCAAACGTATGAATTCGGCGCCCCCCTCTTCCAGTAATACCTGGCTGATCCTGACCTTCCTGACCGTCTTCTCCTGGGGTGTCTATGGCATCCTCCTGCACAAGGGCCAGACCCTGATGCAGCCCGTTGGCGGGGCTGCCATCCCGGCCGCCATCCTCCGCTACAAGGCCTTCCTCTTTGTCGGAGTCGCCTACTTTCTCGTCGCCGTCCTGGCTCCGCTCTTTCTGCTGATGTCCAAGGGACAGGCTTTCACCGGATACACCCCGAATGGAGCCATCTGGTCCCTGATCGCCGGCATCGCAGGTGCCATTGGAGCCTTCGGCGTCCTGCTCGCCTTCGCCGAGGGCGGCAAGCCCCCCGCGGTGATGTCGATCGTCTTCGCCGGTGCCCCGCTGGTGAACGCCCTCATCGGGACAATCCTGCATCCCCCTGCCAAGGGTTGGGCCTCGGTGAAGCCGCAGTTCTGGATTGGAATCCTCCTGGCCGTCACTGGAGGATTCCTGGTCGCGCGGTTCAATCCTGGAAGTCCGGGACCGGCAACCAAGCCGACGGCGGGATCAGCGCCCACCGCCGCGACGCCCAGCCACTCCTGAATCGTGGCCCTGGGAACCGCTGTTGCCCGCGATGCATCCGCCCTGGCGGCGTTGCGCGGGCTTGTGGTCGAGTTGCGCGATCGCAACCCATTTTACACTCAGAAACTCCGTGGAATTGATCGTCCACCGCTGCCGTCGTCCCTGACCGATTTCGCCACCCGCTTTCCCTTCACCACCAAAGCGGAACTGGTGCAGGACCAAGGAGCCTACCCTCCCTACGGCACGGCCCGTTCGGAACCGGTGGAACGATTCACCCGCTGTCACCAGACCAGCGGCACCACGGGTGCCCCGCTCCGCTGGCTCGACACGCCGGAGTCGTGGTCGGCGATGACGGAAGACTGGGTGGAAGTGTTCCGGCAGGCGGGATTGCACTCCACCGACCGGGCTCTGTTCGCCTTCAGCTTCGGCCCGTTTCTTGGTTTCTGGCTGGCCTTCGAGGCGGCCTTGCGGATGGGAGCCATGTGCATTCCTGGCGGCGGCATGGGCAGCGCCCTGCGCGCCCGGGTCCTGCTGGAGAACCAGTGCACCGTGCTGTGCTGCACCCCGACCTACGCCCTGCATCTGGCCGAGGTTCTCCGGGCGGAGAACCTGGACCCGGCGGCGAGTCGGGTGCGCTTGCTCGTGGTTGCAGGTGAACCCGGCGGCAGCCTGCCTGCCACGCGGACCCGACTCGCCGAGGCCTGGCCCGGAGCGCGCATCTTCGACCATCACGGCATGACCGAGGTGGGCCCCGTCACCCACGAGGAACGCCATCACCCCGGCAACCTGGTCGTTCTGGAACGAAGCTTCTACGCGGAGGTCATCGACCCCGACACCCTGATGCCCCGGCCCGAGGGCGAGACTGGGGAACTGGTCCTGACGACGCTGCGACGCCGGGCCTGTCCCCTGTTGAGATACCGGACCGGTGACCTGGTGCGCGCCGTCCGCACGGCCTCCGGGCTGACGTTCGCGGGGGGGATCCTCGGACGGGTGGACGACATGGTCGTGGTCCGTGGCGTGAACGTGTACCCCTCGGCCATTGAACAAATCATCCGACAGTTCCCGGATGTGGGCGAATTCCGGGTGACCCTCGATCAACTCTCCGCGCTGCCGGAGCTTTCGGTCGAGGTCGAAGCCGGGCCTCCGACGGCCACCGCCGTGGCGGAGCGCCTCCAGGCCGCGCTGGCCCTGAGGATTCCGGTGGAAGCGGTCCCGGAAGGCTCCCTGCCGCGATTCGAACTCAAGGCGCGCCGATGGCGCCGAATCCGTTAGCCATGACCCCTGCCTCCCCAAAAAAACCGGGCGGGAACCGCTCCGCGGGAACCCGCAATCGCACTT
>JBDNHZ010000513.1:0-9861 GCA_041688515.1 Verrucomicrobiota bacterium | reverse complement strand
GACCGCCGATTTGCCCGCTTGATCGGTCAACTTCCAGGCTTTGCCATCCTGATCGACCGCCTCGATCGCTGGAGCCTTGTCTCCCGTCTTGGGGGTTTCGCCGGCGAGGAGCAGCCCACCCAGCCCACAGAGCAGCAAAAGACGAGTAAGAGTCTTCACGCCACAAGGGAGCCATGATGAGGGGGCGGATGGAAGATCTCAGTTCCATCATTCAAGCGACGCCCCTCCCGGGACCGCGGGCGTCCACGCCCGCTTCTTCCCTCCTGCCTCCCGATCGGTTATCGCGCCGCGCCAGGATCCTTCCACTCGCGGAAATAGGCCTGAAGCGCGTCCAGTGCCTCCTCGTTGTAATGGGTGAACCCGGGCATCCGGGAGGCGGGCTGAACCGACTTGGGTTTCACCACGTAGCGACGAAAGTAGTTCGTGTTGGAAGACCAGGTCTTCAACAAGGCCCATGGCCGGTTCGACATCACTCCACCCACCCCCCGGTGATCGTGGCAGCTCAGGCAGTCCCGCACGGCCAACCGCTCTCCCAACCGCGCCGACGCCGAGGGCTCCCCCGGCAATCGGAGAGGGCCAAGCGCCCGGAAGGAAGTGGTGAAATCGAGTCGGGCCACCGCGTAGGGATAGATCGGTCCCTCATCGATTCCCGCCAGCTTCTCCGCCAATCGCGCCTGAAAGGAACCGGAGTTCACATAGAACGGGGCCATTGCCAGTCCGCTGGCAAGACTCCGACCCCACTTCTCCGGTCCCTGCCCGTCGATCTCCAGGATCAGCAGCGGTGAGAACTGTTTCAGATAGGAAGCGTCAACATGCGCGGCATACCCATCCGCGCAGATCATGAAGATCACGTCGGATTTCGGATCGACCGCCAGGGCGGAACCCAACTCGGTCAGGGGCACACCACGGTAGATCGCCGACCGCTTCAAAGCCCCATCTTGGGCATTGGTCACCGTCGTCAGCGGAAGTGACATCAACTGGTCCCGGGTGATGAAACCGTTGGTCCTACCGCCTGGAAGCAAACCGGAAACCTGAAGATCGAGGGGCGAAGTCCTTGCCGATGCCGGAATCAGCGGAGCCGCCTGCACCGCTGCCGCGAGGAGCCCGAAAAGCAGCGGGAGCAATCCCTGGCAGCGATGGATCCATTTCCGCGTCATAGGTGGACAAACAATCGTGGCTTCCATGTTCACGGGTCCGGTCCTCAGGTGTCGGCAGCGGAGTCGAGACGGTCGACTTCGGGAGTTTTCAGGAACAGGAGGATGATCCCAACACAGGCGAACATCCGGAACGCCGCAGTCTGTCCATTCCAGATCTGGGATTGCCACATGACAAACCACTCGGCACCGACGGTAAGGAAAGCGACAAACCAGAGCAGAAGATTGGCGGTCAAAGCCCCCACCGCGAAGCCCTTGGCGCGCTCGAACACGGCGGACGGCGCGGCCCGCAGACGCCAGAGCCGGAGGCTCGCCCAGGCAATGGCCAGGGCCGTGCCGCCTTCCCAGGCAATGATCCCCGCATAGAAGACTTGATGAACTACGGGATTCGTCATCGCCCGCCAGCGCAGCGTGTTCTCCGGAAAGGTCGTGTCCATCGACAACACATGCCGCACGAACTCGAAATTGGAGCCGTAATCGATCAGGTTGTTGAGCGTCACCAACCCCATAAATACCGCCACCGCCGCCAACAGCGCGATCTTGGAAAGTCGTTCAATCATGGCTTCGCCTTGGCAGCTGGGTTGCAGAATTCTCCCGTCCAGGCATCGGACAATTCAAATCTTCCCCGGATCACTCCGAGTTCCTTCAGGGTATCGTACTGCGCCTTCCAACGCTCCACCCGAAAGGCCCCCGTCACATCGCCCCGCGCTGGATCCCCCGTGATGAACCGTCGCTCCTTCAATTCCTGATAGCTGAAATCCATCTTCTCCGGTGTCAGCTCCGGGTTGCGCTTCCGGATCTCCGCGTGGGCCACGATGGGATCGAGCAGGTAATCCCTCCAGCCCCGGATGCTCGCCTCGACGAACCCGCGAACCACCTCGGGCTTCTCCCGGATCAGGGCGCGGCGTGTGAAGAAAACCCGGTACGGATCATAGCCACTTTCGGAGATCAGCAGGACCCGGGGTTTCGCTCCCGCCTGCCGGGCAAAGAACGGTTCGCTGGTCAGGAAACACTGCTGGATATAGGTCGGATCCTTGACGAACGAACCCACCGAGAAATTGTGCGCCTTCTCCTGCACCCTCTTGAGTTGGTAACGCTTCACCAGATAGGGGAACCAGACCGTGCCGGGCGCCACCGCGACGATGCGCCCTTCCAGATCACCGAAGTCCTTCACTGGCGAATCCTCGTGGACCATGATGCCCTGAGGATCGTGTTGCATGGTCGCACCCACTGCCGTCACCGGGATTCCCCGCTCATTTGCCAGCAGGACATCATCGGTGCTGCCCATGCCGAAGTCCGCTGCCTTGGTCGCCACCTTCTGGGTCGAAAATGCATTCGGTCCGCCGGGCAGAATCTCCACCTCCAAACCCGCCTCCCGGTAGTACCCCTTGACCAAGGCATGATAAAATCCGCCGTGCTCCGGCTGCGGATACCAATCGGTGGCCAACCGCACCTTTTCCGCCGCCTCCACGGCAAGCGAAAGCGCAATCGCCCACAGGGCCATCCCGGTGAACCACACCCACCAGCGTCTACTGCGTGTCATGTTGTTCATGCCTCAACCCTTGCGGTACCCGTCATGGAACCGTCGTGCCGTCTTCCGGTGCCGCGCCAGCAACCGCGGGAGATCCACCCCCTTCACCTGCCCCTCCGCGACCCGGACCCTCCCATGGACGACCAGCGTGTCCACCTGCCGCGCATGGCAGAGGATCAACCCGTGTACCGGATCGTGCGCGCCGTTGCTGAAAAGGTCCTCCAGGGGAAACACCGCCACATCGGCACACTTGCCGACCTCCAGCGATCCCAGATCCGACAACCGTCCCAGGTTTCGTGCGCCGTCCAGCGTGGCCATCTCCAGCGCCTGTTCCGGCGTCATCGCTTCCGCCCCGTGGGTTACGCGGGTCAGCAACAGCGCCGAGCGGGCCTCGTTCAACAAGTGCCCCGAGTCATTGGACGCCGATCCATCGACCCCCAGGCTGACCGGCGAACCTCCCGCACGCAGGTCGTTGACCCGGCACACACCGGATCCCAATCGCATGTTCGACACCGGACAATGAGCCACACCAGTCCGGGTCCGCGTCAGGTGCCGGATCTCCGCGTTGTTGAAGTGGATTCCGTGTGCCAACCACACGTCTTCCCCTTCCCATCCATGCTTCGCCATAAAGGTGAACGGCCGACTCCCCAGCGTGGCCATTGCCTCCCGGTTCTCCGGGATGGTCTCGCCACAATGGGTGTGCAACCGGACCTTGAGGCTGCGGGCGAGCCGCGCCGACTCCGAATAATGCTCCCCGGTACACCCAAAAACCGTGCAGGGCGCAAACGCAACCTGCGCCATCGAACCTGGCTTCAAGTCATGGAACCGATCATGCAATCGCTGGCAGTCCGCCAGGATCACATCCAGCTCCTGCGTCGACCATTCCGGCATGATGTCGCTCGGGACATTGACTGAACCGCGACATCCCACGTACCGGATCCCCAATTCCGCCGCCGCATGGAACCCGGCATCCAGGATCTCTCCACTGCCGTCCCGCGGAAACACATAGTGGTGATCACTCGTCAGGGTGCAGCCGCTCAACATCAACTCCACACAGGCCACTCGCGTCGCCACCTCGAGATCATCCGGTGAAAAGCGCCGCCACAGGGGAATGTGCCCAGCCAACCACGGTAACAGCGGGAGACTGGACACCGGATGAAAGGCCCGGGCCAGATTCTGGAACATGTGATGATGGGTGTTGATCATCCCCGGCGTCGCGATGCCTCCGCGCGCATCCACAACTTCCGCTCCAGGAACCCGGGGAGCCCGTCCGGTCCCGAGCGAATCAACAAATCCATTTTTCGCCAACAGCCACGCGCCCTGGAGCACCCTTCGGCTGGGATCCATCGTGACCAGATGTCCGATATTCTTGATGAGCAGGGAGGAATTCATTTCAAAACCGGAATTGGAGCGTTCGTCCAGTAAGGTGGAGGCAAGACGGGATCCAATCTGAGGGCCGCTGGAACGAACGCAACCGTGACGACCTCGGACACCGCCGGGATCCGGGAGATCACCCCCAGTTCCTTGAGGGAACGGCCCAATTCCTCCCAGCGTCCCAGATCGATCGCACCCATGGACTCACCCTTGCTCGGGTCCCCCTCGACCAGTTTCAGCTCCCGCATCCTGACGTAGCTGAACCGCATCCCATCCAGTTCCATGCTCGGGGAGATCTTGACCAAATGCGCGTGCACCTTCTCGGGATTGCGCAGGTACTCCTGCCAACCCAGGTAGGCACCCCGACTGAACCGAGCCACCAGGTCCGGGTGCTTCTCAACCAGATGCTTGTTCGCAATGATCACCCGGTACGGATCGAAACCCGAATCGCTGATCTGCAACATCCGGGACCGCACCCCCTCCTTGGCGGCATAGTAAGGTTCACTCGTGGGATAGGCCTGGGTAATCCAATCGGGATCGGCGACGAAATTCGCGACACTCCCGGTCGCCGGCCTCACCCGCATGTTCTTCAGGCCATACTTCTTTTGGAGAAACAACATCCAGGTCGCTCCCACTTGCCCGGCCACATCGCGATGGTCGAGGTCAGCAAAACCCTTTACCGGAGAATCCTCCCGCACCATGAGTCCTTGCGGATCATGCTGGAAATAGGAGTTCACCGCGATCACTGGCAGGCCGCGCTCGACCGACACATAAACAGAATCCCCGCGCACGATTCCCAGCCCAAAAGGATCCAAAGCAACCCGCTTCTCAATCTCGGCGTTCGGCCCCCCGACCAATACCTCCACATCCACTTCCAACTCCTTCCAGATCCCGGATAAGTCAGCCGCGTAGTAACCTCCGTGCTCCGGTTCCGGAACCCAGTCGTGGATGAACCGAAGCCGGGGCCGGGGCGCAGCATTGGTTCCGCCCGCGACGGTCCGCCCGCCTTCGGGACCACACCCGACCGCGAGCAGCCAGGCGGTCAACGCCGACAGCGCCACCCAAGGCCCACAAATCCATCTCTTTGAGATTCCCATGACAAGGGTCCCCCTCTCGGAGGGACAAGTTCTACGAGTCCGCATTCCCTCCCGCTCGGAGGGACAAGTTCCACGAGTCCGCATCCCTGTCCCTCCGACGTCTCGGACTCGCGGAGTTCGTCCCTCCAGCGAGTCCCTCGGACCGACGGCTTCGATCAGAACTTGTAGCGCACTTGGCCACTCATCCGGAAGGGAGCCTCGGGATAGATCACGTCATTGCCGGCGAAGCTCGGATCGATGGACGTCCAGTTCCGCTCGTCAGCGATGTTGAAGAAGTTGATCTGCACGTCCCACCGCGGTTGCCGGTAGAAGACAAACGCGTTGATGACGAACTGAGTCGGGATCCGGAGGCTCCCTTCCTGGTTCTGCCACTGCTCACCGGTCACCTGTGGCCCGATGCTCGCTCCGAGCCCATTATTGAACTGATAGGTCAGATAGGAGTTGAACATGATCTGCGGGACACTGGCCGCACGCGTCTTCCCGCTGGGCCGGGTCCGACCGTTGGCAGAGTTGTAGTTGGGACTTCCAAATCCCGTGCCCGACTGGCCATCGACCAGGAATCCAGCCGGGTAACCATCCAGATATCCGTACGTCTGCTGGTAACCGAAGTCATCCTGCTTGGCGTCCTGGAAGGTGAAGTTGGCGCTGGCGTTGAAGTTGCGGTTCGGCTGATAGAAGCCCTCGAGCTCGATGCCCTTGGTCTCGATGCCGATCGGAGGCCCGACCAACTGGGGTGCCTGACGCTTCTGCTGATAGATCGAGGCGCTCAGGAACACCTTGTTGTCGAGCAGGCTCGCCTTCTGCCCGAACTCAATCAGCTCACTCTCGGAACTCAGTGACCGCTTCAGCCCTGCTTCGCCACCCGTGCCGTCCACGCCACCGAAATTTCCGCTGCCCTGAACGGTATTGACCAGGTTGTAGGTCGCGTACGAGGACAGCAACGGGGTCCATTTGTAGATGCCGCTGACGAAGACCGAGCCGTTGACCACATCGGTCGAGGCATCATAAAATCCGCCCCTCGCCAATTCGACGAACTCCGGACTGACGGCGTCGGCATTGAAGTAATCTCCGCGACCGCCCACGACCACACTGAACTTCTCGTGGAACTGGAGATCCCACTGCGTGAACAGAGCCGTCTGAAGCAGTGAACTCTCCTGGTTGCCCGAGGTGGGGAACGGGTTGCCGCCATATCCGGGCTGCCCCGGCACATTGAATCCGCCACCGGCACTGGTCACCGCCGGATTGAACGGCAGCGCAAAGGTGGACGGCGGCTGGGTCACGTCATAGAGGAAGAACGGCTCGACGGAGAAGTCCTGGTACGCCAGAAGCTCCGAGTAACGGAAATCAATCCCGGAAATGGTCTTGATCGGGAGCTCATAGCTGCCGATCTGCGGATCCACTCCGAAATGGAGCTCCAACCGGTCGTTGATCATCCAGTTCTCCGGCACCCATTCGGTATAGCCGTATCCTGAAATCTTCCGGCTCTCCTGGGTCTCCCCGTAGGCGCGGTTCACGATCTTGGCGGTCTCGTTGATGTTGTACGTCGTCAACATCTGCGAGGAAAACTTCTTCCCGGACGCGCTGTCGGACGGGGAATTGATCGTCTGCCACGGATAGACCTTCACCCGCTGGGCCAGATTGGTGTTCAGGAGCGCGAAGTTGGCGTTCAACCCGAAGGCACCGATGGAGTTGAGAGGATCCCCCCACCGATTGTTCGGAAGCACCGGCCCTGAAATATAGATCCGATCATCAATCAACTCCTGCGTGACGCGATTGATGCCGATCACTTCGTTGAACCGGCTGGTGTAAAACTGGGCATTCCAGTCGATGGTCAACTTGTCCGTCGGTCGGAACGTCAACGCCGCAAACAGATCCTGGGTGTTGTCCTTGACGTTCTGGTAATAACCCTCGGCCTCCCGGCCCAGATAGCTCACCCGATAGGCCACCTTGTCGTTGATGGGCCCGCCAACATCCAGCACCCACTCCGGACTGAAGTACGACTGGCCTCCCGGAACGTACGTCCCCCAGCGACTGATCAACTCGCCCCGGAACTGATCGAAGTAGGGGGCTTTGGTCACGAAGTTGACGTAGCCACCCGGACCCTGACCCTGCGGACCGTACACCGCCGAGCCCGGCCCTTTGACGATGTCCATCGCCTCCACCTGATTGAAGCTGGCAAGCAGGGAGTTCCGGCTGTAGATCGTTCTCTGGCCGTTCTGGTAAATCTCGCTCAATTCGCCCCGGATCACAGGGACGTTGGCGAGGCCGTACCGCGACGGGGTGTAAACACCCGGGGCGTACTGGTTGAAATCCGTTGCCCGCGAAATCGCCCGAGCCTCCATCTGCGCCTTCGTCACCAAACTTACCGAGCGCGGCGTATCGATGATTGATCGGTCATCGCCCATCACCGAATCCACCGGTCGGGCCGTCGGGAGAACCGTTTCGTTCAGCGGAAGCCCTTCGACCACCACCCGACTGAGATCATTGGTCGTTGCGGCGGTCGTTGCCGGCGGCGCATTGGTTGCCGGCGTCTGCGCCGACAGGCTATGGGCAGCCATGGCGGTCACAATGCCGCCGTACTTCCAAAGTTTCCCGCGATTCTTGTTCCTGGATTTCATGTTTCGATGGGTCTGAATTCCTGACTTGGGAGAAGCTCCCCTCTTCCTGCAACAGCCCCGCGAAAGCGGCGGCGCAGGACCTCAAAGCAGCGGGGATACCAACCCGCCCTCCACGGGGATGGGACGCATGAATTCACGAATTGTTCCCGTCGGACCGTCCCGAATCGTGCCGCCTCCATGCTACACGGGGCCCTTCGTCGTGAGCCGCCCGCCCCATGCCAAATCCTCCGTTCCTTGCCGACACTGCCTGCTCCTATATTTTGCCATCTGACCCACGAATGGGCCGAAAATGAATCCCCTCGGAGAACGCACTCCGAGCCGACAAGCGGGTAGCTCAGGCTGATCCCATGCACTCCCTTCATGGGAACGCCTACGGTTGATCGATGCATTCCAGGCACTCTGCACGATCAGCTCCAACCCCACTCATGAAAGCCATGACAGGCTCGCATCTACCCCTCACGTCAACGACCGGATCAGCAGTGGCTAGATCTGAGCAAGTTGCACGATGTTGCCCCGGGCTCTGTCTTATCCTTCACCCAAGCGCAAGGCCAGTTCGTTAGCCAATCGCACCAGACTCCACTCACACCCCGGTGCCGCGATGAACTGATACCCGACCCGTGCACCCCCGCCGAGGGCCGTGTCCGGAACGGTCAGTACCGGGTAGACCCCCAGGCTCGCCGGAGCGGTCAACGTCAGGATGCGGCCGCGGTTGGCGGCATGATCTGCTCCGGTTCGAAGCTGCGTCATCGGAGCCGCGGGCAGAACCAGCACCCGCCCCCCCTCCATCAAGCCACCCATCGCGCGGACGAGGCGCTGACGCTGCTCGCGATGCAGGTTCAATTCGCCTTCCGGGATCGTTCCGCCCCACTGCAATCGTGCCCGCACCGCCGGACTAAATGCCGCAGG
This sequence comes from Verrucomicrobiota bacterium, assembly GCA_041688515.1. GTDB lineage: Bacteria > Verrucomicrobiota > Verrucomicrobiia > Limisphaerales > UBA9464 > UBA6176. The sequence goes on along the minus strand of JBDNHZ010000513.1, from coordinate 1,181 downwards.
CTCCTTCACCAGGGCGGTCCGGTGGACGTCAAACGCCTCCCGCGCCTGAAGCGCGGCAAAGGAAGCAACGGCAGTTTCCCATCCGTCGTCCGAGGCGGCTTCCACCTGCATCCCAGCACTGGCAAGTCGGGCGCGCAGGGAATCGAAGGCCTCCAACACCCCCGGATCGCACCCGTTCAGGACCGGGCCCGTCATCCATCGGAGGATGGGCGTCGGCACTCCGTTCGGCATGCGCCCGAGCAGGCCGGTCGCGGTCGTTTCGACGTCGCCCAGCCATCGCTGGATCCAGCCCAAGGTGTCAAAACTCCGCGCCAGAGGAGCGATTCCGCGATGATCGGGAAACCAACTGGGTGCCCGAAGGCTCACCAGTCCGCACAGGGACGCAGGAACCCGGAGGGATCCGCCCGTGTCGGTCCCCAACCCCACCCAGGCCGCCCCGCCGAGCACCGTGGCTGCGGCTCCGCTGCTCGACCCTCCCGTCAACCGGGTGGGATCGCCCGGCTGGGTGCAATCTCCGAACCACGGATTCTCTCCGGTGATTCCATAGGCGTGTTCATTGAGATGGGTCTTGCCGGTGAACAGCACGCCGGCCCGTCGCCACGTGGCAACAAACGCAGCATCGTGGGACGCCGTTTGGGGGACGTTGGATCCCGCTCGGGATCCGCAGGTGGTGGGTTGGCCCCGGACGTCCATGAGATCCTTCACCGAGACGGGAACTCCGAGCAGTGCCCCTTGATTCGCGGTCGGGATCAGGGCTGCCGCTTCGGTACGCAAGTGCTCGGGATCGAAGTGGAGATAGGCGTGGCTGGGTTGAAGACGTTCCGCGGCGAGGCAGAGATGCCCGACCAGTTCCGCCACGGAGATTTCCCCCGTGCGAAGGGCCGCCTGGAGAGCACGGACGGTCAGGCTGGCGATCGGATGAGGCATGTTCGGAGAGATCAGGAGCAGACTTTCTGCCGAAGTTTCTTTGCCGGTGGTGGCCAGTTGCGGATTTCTGGAATGTCGCCTGCTTCACCTTGCCGGATGGCTCAGAAAGAGGATCAGATGGCGACTGCGGTCGATGGAGAGCGGATGCGTGCCCTCGCACTCGCGGCGTCCGGCTACTTGGGAACCCCCAGGCAATCGCCCTTCTGCGCGGACATCATCGACACGGGCACCGGGCATCGCCTGATCCGCCGCTT
>JBDNHZ010000060.1:0-10661 GCA_041688515.1 Verrucomicrobiota bacterium | reverse complement strand
GCGCCAGCACCGAGGCGCGCGAGGCCGGGTTTCTCGACGCCATCGCAAAGTATCCCGGGATCAAACTGATTTCATCCGACCAATACGCGGGCGCGACGCGGGAGTTGGCCTATCAGGCTTCGCAGAATCTGCTGAACCGTTATGGCGGCAAGATCCAGGGGGTCTTCTGTCCGTCGGAATCGGTGACCGTGGGCATGACCAAGGCCCTTCAGGACCGCGGGCTCGCCGCGGGCAAGGTCAAGGTGGTCGGATTCGATTCCGGCACCCAGTCGGTCAAGGACCTCCAGGGCGGCGACCTTCAGGCGTTGGTGGTTCAGAACCCGGTGCGCATGGGTTACCTCGGGGTGCTCAACCTGGTGCGGCATCTACAGGGAAAACCGATCGAGAAACGCGTGGATACCGGCGTGGTGGTGGCCACCAGAGACAACATGAAGCAACCCGAGGTGGACGAGTTGCTCCATCCTCCGTTGAAAAAGTATCTCGACGAATAGGCGATCGGGCGCGCGGCCTTTCCTTTCGAATTCCTTCCTTCCTTCGACATGCGTCTTCGCCTTTCCGGCGTCCGAAAATCCTTCGGGGCCACCCAGGCTCTCAAGGGTGTGTCGTTGTCGCTGGGCGAGGGTGCCGGGTTGGCCGTGATCGGCGAGAACGGGGCGGGCAAGAGCACGCTCATGAAGATCCTGAGCGGTGCGCACGCTCCGGATGCCGGCACGATGGAACTCGACGGGGAACGTTACGCGCCCGCGGATCCCCTGGAGGCCCGCCGACGCGGCGTGGCCATGATCTACCAGGAGCTCAACCTCGCCCCGCACCTGACGGTCGAGGAGAACATTGTCCTCGGTGTGGAACCAGCGCGATGGGGTTTGTTGGACCGCCGCCGCCGCCGGGAGCAGGCGAAGAAGGTCCTCGCCGACCTCCATTCGGGAATCGATCCGGCCGCGCCGGTGTCCGCCCTGACCATCGCCCAGCAACAGTTGGTCGAGATCGCCCGAGCGTTGGTGCACGAACCTCGCGTGCTCATCCTGGATGAGCCGACCAGTTCGCTGACGGGAGTCGATGTGGAACACCTCTACGCGGTGCTGGACCGGTTGCGCCTGCGAGGGGTGAGCATTCTCTACATCAGCCATTTCCTGGAGGAATGCCAACGGGTGTGTTCGGACTACGTCGTCCTGCGCGATGGCGAGTCGGTCGGGCAGGGGAAACTCGCCGGAGTCCAGATGCGGGAGATCATCCGGATGATGGTAGGTCGCGAGGTCAACGAACTGTATCCGCGCACGCCTCATACGCTGGGCGGGCCCTTGCTCGAACTGCGCTGCTTGGCGGGTCGGGTGAAACCCCGATCCGTGTCCTGCACCATCCGCGAGGGAGAGATCTTCGGGTTGTTCGGGCTGATCGGTGCCGGCCGCACCGAAACCCTGCGCGCACTGTTCGGGCTGGACCCGGTGGAGTCGGGCTCGGTGAGCGTTGCCGGCCGGGACGTCACCGGTTGGGCGCCCACCCGGCAATTGCGGGGCGGGATGGCGCTGCTCAGCGAGGATCGGAAGCAGGAAGGCCTGTTGCTGAACCGCAGCATCGCCGAGAACCTCCTGCTAACCCGGCCGGAGCCCATCAGTCGCGGCGGGTTCATCCGTCTGCGGGCGGAGCGGTTCATGGCGCTGGACTGGATGGAGCGACTGGAAGTCCGGGCCCAGGGAGCGGAACAGCCGGTGGGAGAACTCTCCGGTGGGAACCAGCAGAAGGTGGCCTTCGGTCGGTTGCTTTATCATCAGGCCCGGATCCTCCTGCTCGACGAACCGACCCGCGGAATCGACGTCGGTTCCAAGGCTTCCATCTACCGGCGCATCGGCCGGGCGGCGGAGCAGGGGCGCACCGTGGTTCTGGTCAGTTCCTATATCCCGGAGTTGCTGGGCGTGTGCGACACCATCGCCGTGTATTGCCGCGGTGAGATCGTGGCAACCCGGCCCGCCCAGGACTGGACGGAACACGACCTGGTGGCGGCAGCCATCGGGCAGGCGGCCGAGGCTCCGGGGGTGGCGGACCAAGGATCGGTTTCTGAAGGGACATGAGCATGGCTATGACGGACACAGGTGGATGGAAATCGCAGTTGCGCCGCTGGGTGCAGGTCGGAGGACCGTTCCTCGGGTTGATCCTGGTCTGCCTCTTCTTCGTCTTTGCACGGGATGAGTTCGGCGACGCGGCGCGCGACAGCATCTTCAAGCCGGGCAACATCAAGATCGTCCTCGTCCAGACGGTGGTCGTGGGGATCGGTGCCCTGGGAATGACGTTGGTGATCGTGTCGGGGGGCATCGACCTGAGCGCGGGATCGATGGTGGCCTTCTGTTCGGTCCTGGGCGCCCGGCTTCTGGGTGAGGGAAGTCCGCAAGCCCTCGTGATCCTCCTTTCCGTCATGGCCGGGGCCGGGATCGGCTTGATCAACGGGGGTGCCATCGCCGGGTTCCGGCTGTTGCCCTTCATCGTCACTCTCGGTTCGATGAGCATCGTGCGGGGCGGTGCCAAGTGGCTTGGCAAGAATCAGGCCGTCAGCATCCCCAACGATTCCGGGGTTGCCCTGATCATGAAGGTGCACTCGCCCGACACCCTGTTCCCGCTGCCGCACGGAGTCTGGATCATGCTGGGGCTTGCGGCCGTCACCGCCGTCATCCTGCGCCAGTCGATCTTCGGTCGTCACATCGTTGCCGTGGGATCCAACGAGTCCACCGCCCGGCTCTGCGGGGTGCGCGTCCGTTCAGTCAAGGTCGCCGTGTACGCCCTGGCCGGCATGTTCTTCGGCATCGCCGGCGTCATGCAATTGTCCCGTCTGACCCAGGGCGATCCGACGGTCGCGGTCGGTCTCGAACTCGATATCATCGCCGCGGTGGTCATCGGGGGAGCCTCGCTCTCGGGCGGCAGCGGCAGCGTGATGGGTGCGATCGTGGGTGCGCTCCTCATGGCGTTGCTCCGCAATGGAACCTCCCAACTCGGATGGTCGAATTACGTGCAGGAAATCATCATTGGCTCGGTCATCGTCCTGGCGGTTGGTCTCGACAAGTGGCGTCAGGGCCGCGGGAAATAGAAGCGTATGGAATCTTCCTTTGCAGAACTCGCGATGACGGCGGCGGATCCGAAGTTCCGGGTGCGGAATGGTCGCATCCGCCAATCGATCATGGGTTGGACCTACAATCCCATGCCTGTTCCTGAGTTGGCCCGGCTGTGCCGTGACATCGGCCTGGTGGCCATGGAAGGCGTCGGACCCGAACATTACCCGCTCATCCGCGACCTGGGGCTGGAGATCGCCCTGGTCGGTTCCCACGGGTTCGCAAAGGGACCGTTCAACCTGGCGAACCGCGAACACGTGGTTTCCAAACTGAGCGAGGGCATCGAGCTGGCGGTGAAATGCGGTTCGAAGCGTGTCATCACCTTTACCGGCATGCGCGAAGCGGGAATCACCGATGACGCCGGAGCCCGCCATTGCGTGGACGTCTGGAAGGAGATCATGCCCTTGGCTGAATCCAAGGGGATCGATCTGTGCCTCGAACATCTCAACAGTCGTGATCTGGGCCATCCGATGAAGGGACACCCAGGATACTTCGGAGACGATGTGGATCTCTGCGCCCGTCTGATCCGACAGGTGGATTCGCCCCGGATGAAGCTGCTCTTCGATTTCTATCACGTGCAGGTGATGCACGGGGATGTCGTCCGCCGCTATCGCGAGCTCCAACCGATCATCGGCCACCTGCATGTCGCCGGGGTTCCCGGGCGCGGTGAACTCGATTCGACCCAGGAACTCAATTACCCGGCGGTGATGCGGGCGGTGGCCGACTCCGGCTACTCGGGATTCGTGGCGCAGGAATTTCTTCCTACCTGGCCCGACCGCGCCCTGGCCCTGCGGCATGCCGCCGCGGTGTGCGACGTGTGAACCGGGATCCATCCCGGGCGGAAGCCGGTGGCGCGGGTTTCATCACCCCATGGCCGCCGGCCGCCCGGAACCCGGTTCAGCGGGCGATGCGATAGAAGCGATCTTCCGTGTCGTCCACCGGCAGTCGGAGGACCATTTCATTGCCCTCGAGTTCTCCTTCCAGCTCCACGGGGAACCAGCCTTCCACGGACAGCTCGTAGGCGGACTCGATGAGGCGATCGGCGGATCCCGCCGGCCACCGCAGTTCGATGTGATCAGCGAAGGCCGTCAGGATCAATCCGGGCTCCGTCGGCGCGACGATCTCGATCTCCACGGTCTCGGTCGCGGTGTTCCCGGCGCTGTCGGTGACGCGGGCGGTCAGGCGATGAAGTCCGAGGGCGAGAGCTCCGGCTTCCAGATCCAGTTCAGCACCGGCGCCCAGGGTGCCGGCGCGATCGCCAGTCCACTGGACGGTCGTGAGAAGGCCGTCCTCGGCATCGGCTGCTTCGGCGCCCAGATGGATTGATGCCAGGGAATCGATCCGCGCTGCCACGCCCGGCTGCACGATCCGGAGCGTGGGTGTCTGGTCGGGCATCAGGATCGGGGCCGGCAGGATCGACGGCGTGGAATGGAAGCCGTCGGAGACGACGACCCGGACGCGGCTGATTCCGCCCCGGGTGAAATGATGAGGACGAAGGACGAAGCCGGTCTCGGGAAGATCGAGGGCGAGCGTGTTCCAGGTGGCACCGCCGTCGTCGCTGTTTTCGACCCGGGCGACCATTGGATCGCCGTCGGCGTCGGTGGCTTGCCAGGCGAGGGTGATGCCAGGTTCGACCATCGGGAGGGGAGCGTCGCCCACCGGGAGGTTCCAGGACACGACCGGGGCGTTGGCCGAGACCGGTTGGCGGGCGACCAGCAGCCCAGCCCGATGGATCTCGATGCTCGCCGTCCCCTCGATCCAGGGGGCGGTCACATAGAACTCGCGGTAGTACTTCGAATCGGATCCGTGGAGATCGGGTGCGATGGGACTGGCATCAAAGGACTGCTCGGCGAGGACCCCGCCGGAGCTGTCCCGGAGTTGGAGGAAGAATTCGCCGGCCGGCGCGGCTTTCCACTCCTCTTCCCGGAGGGTCACCGGGTCGAATTCCATCAGGCGTCCGTCGCCGTCGAGCATCCCGCTGACGCGCACCACGGCGACCGGAGCGCCGGCCGGAGCGGCCTGGCCGAGGCCGCGGGGGGCGACGGGGCGGGCGAAGCGGGTGCGGACGGTGTCCATCATGCCGGAGTAGGTGAACACGCCGGGCCAACCCCAGTCGGTCTTGAAATCATGACCGAAGGTCGTGCAGTAGCTCATGACATCGGGCGTGCTGAACGGGCTGACGTAAAGCCGGCCGCCGTTGTCCCAGCCGTAGGCGTAGCGATATTCGCCCAGGCGCATCGGGCCCAGGACCGGAGCGAGCAGATCGGAGCCCAGGGAATCCATCGGATATTCCGGAGCGGTGGCTTCGGCGATTTCATCACAGAGCCCCTTCTTCAATTGGCGACCCTGGACGACCTGGATCCCGAAGGCACTGTGGACGGCATGATGCCGGCCGAGGGCGTGGCCCACCTCGTGGATGGGCAGGTTCCTCCGGATCTGCGGTTTTGCCGACGGATCGGCGAAGGAGGCGTTGCCGCCAGCGACATCCCCGGCCCCGCGCAGATCGGTTCCATCGACGACGCCGTGGTAGATCGCGTTCCCCCGGCCATCGAGCAAGTCATCGCGCTTCACCCGGATGAGGGAACGGAGCAGGGACGATGACAGTTCCATGTTGGCGTCATTGGCGTCGTCGGTTGGATCCTTGGCGGGCTTCCAGTCGAAGCTCCGTTTGCTGGTGGCAACCGCGGGCAGGGAGGCGGTGGGCATCCCGGAAAGCAGGCGGGAACGGTGGGCGTTGGCGAGGGCATCGGTGGCGTTCTTCGTGACCCCGCCGAATGTCCAGTTCACCAGCACCCAGCGGATGGGAATCTCGGGCATGGACCGGAAACGGATCTCGGTCCGGTTGTTGCGGACGGCGGTCTGTCCTGGAGCGGTCGAAGTGGTGAGACTGCCGGCCGGCCATTCGAGGGTCAGGGTGTTGGTGCCCTTCAGGGCGGCCGCGGGCAGTCGGAAGGGAATGCTGGTCTCGGCCAGGTTGCGGCGCGGCGCGTAGTCGGCACGGGCGGTGTACCCGCCCGCCTCGGAGCCAAAGAGACCGATCAACCGACCCTCACGCTCGACCCGCAGGCGGGCGTTATTGACGACGACCGGGGTGCGATTGGTTCCGGCGGGCTTGAGAAAGGCCCGGATGAGCGTGGCCTTGTCCTGGACCAGCGGCACGTTGTTCTGCCAGTCCTGGATCACCTGGACCGCCTCGATCGACACGATCTCCACGGCATTGCGGTTGGCGCGGAAGGTAAAGAAGTTCCCGCAGTTCCCCGCCGGTCCCCCTAAGACAAAGCGGAAGAAGGGCGGCGTGAAGGTGAAAGAGGCGTCCGGGGGCGTGGGCGTGATTTCGAACAACCCCGCCGGAAGCCCGACGAACACGAATTCGCCCCGACTGTCGGTGGTGGTCGTCCGCCGGATCGGTGGACGACCCTGCTGGGCTTCAAGAACGACGACCTCCACTCCGGGGAACGGTTGTCCATTGCCCGTCACGATCCTTCCGCCCAAGGATTGGGTCGGGTCGCCGATGAAGTTCCGGGTGACATCCGTCTTGTCGAGGGTGATGTCCACCTGGCGGGGGGCGAAGGTGTGCGTGGGATGCGCGATGGACACTGTGTACTTGCCGGGAGGCAGGTTGGCGAAGGAGTAGCGTCCATCCGGGCCGGTCCGAACCTCCTGGGTCACCGTCAGGTCCTTGCCGGTGAGCGTGACCACGGCGGAGGCCAACAGCCCGCCCCTTGCTTTGCAGGCCCGTACCAGACCGCTGATCTTGAATTTTCCGGTCAGGATGAAATCGGCCCGGGGCGGGCAGGAATCAAAGTGGATGGTGGGATCAACGGTGGCCTTGGCCGGCTTCGCAGTCAGGCCGGCCGGCAGATTCAGGATCGTGATGTCGTAGCTCTTCTTCCCCAAGGGAACGATCCGGTACTCGCCCTTGGCATCGGTGACGGCGGACTTCTTCTCGGCTCCATTGACCGCTTCCACCGTCAGTCCGGCAACGGGCGGCCCATTGGTGCCGAGCGTCACCCGACCAACGACGGCGAGCCAGACCGCGGTGGCATCGATCGGATCGCCGGCGGGGCCGACGTCCACGGTGTCCGACCAGGTATCGATTCCCGAGGCGGCATCGGCGGGCGTGATGGTGATCTTGTATTTTCCGGGAGGCAGATTGGTAAAGCAGAAGGCCCCCAAGGCGTCGGTGCGACCGTTGAGTTTGAGCGGGCCATCGAGGACGACCGTGGCGTTGGGGTTGGGCAGGTTGGTGACGTTGTTGCAGACGCGGGCGATGCCACAGGCGGAATACCCGGCGAAGAACAGGGCGGCTTCCGCACGGTTGTTGCCGGCGACCGGATCCCGGGGCTTGGACGATCGGATCGAAGCGACCTGGTTGAACGCCCCGCCGCGCTGGGCCTTGACCACCAGTTCGAGCGTGACCTTCGCCCCGTTGTTGAGCGCCGGAACGCTCCAGACGCCGGTGGCCGGGGTATAGACCGATCCCGGGGCCGCCTTGTGGGAATCGAGCGTCAGCCCGGCCGGCAGGACGGCATCCAGCAGGATGTCCTTGGCGTTGTTCGGCCCCAGGTTCTCCAGCGTGACGGTGACCGTGATCTTTTCCGTGATATTGGTCGTGGAAGGAGTGCCGACCACGGTCACCTGAAGATCGGCGAGTTCCTCGTCGGCCTTGAACAGGACAAACGCGATGTCGTCCTCGGCCGGAGCTCCGTTGGCCGGAATCGAATCCGGATCCGGCGCACCGGACTGGACGATCTCCATGGGCACGGTCACCTGCGTCGGAATCACCGCCCGGGCGCGGAGTTGGAGGGACAGCGATTCACCCGGGTTCAGCAACCCGATTTCCCACCGTCCGGTGGCAGAAAGATAAGGCGTGGGACGGGGAGCGGACGTGGCTGATTCCAGGATGAAACCCGGAGGGATCGGAAGGGACGCCGCCACGGCGGGGGCCGGGGCCGGACCTGCGTTCATCACCACGGCGTTCAAGGTCAGGACCTCGCCCACCGCGACCTCGGGTGCATCGGTCGCCACCGTGAGGGACAGGTCTGCCTGGGGTGGTTCGGGGGTCAGATTGAAGGTGATGACCGAGGGGATTCCAACCAGCGCGTTGACCGGATCCCGCAGTTCGAGGGTGAACGTACGGGGAACTCCATCCATGCGGGGGGTGGGCGGGAACTCGACCACCAGGAGTTGCGACACCGTCCCGGGTCCGAAGGTCAGCACCTGGTCCACCGGTAGGAAATCGACTCCGGCAGTGGCGGTTCCATCGACGGAGACGGCGCGGACGCTGCTGGAGGTGGCGTCCCCCGGAGTCCGGCCCACGTGCAGGAACACCAGGAGCGGGTTGCTCCCGGGCGATGCCATCGCCGGGGAGGGAGTGATCCAGAAGATCACGTTGGTCACCACGATGTTGGTGATGACGATGTTGGTGATGACGATGTTGGTGATGACGATGTTGGTCAGCTTGGTGTCAGCGATCGGGATGGGTCCGATGTCGATGGCTGCGAGGCGTGCTGGGAGGAGTGAGGCGATCAGGAGGGCCCACGTGGCCAGGAGACGTGCGCCAAAGAGACGAAGGCGGAGAAGGTGCATAGGCTGGAGCGGAGGGACACCTTCTTGCGCTGCGAGGTGTCCGTTCGCACTTCCTCCAGATGCACAGGACAGGCCAGTCGCATCCAAGCGAAAGCTTGCCGGGAGGACGAAGCCCGCTAGCGTCGGCTAAACCAAAAAACTCACGATGCAAGACTACGAACTGGATCATTCGATGCCGATCGCGGCGGAGGCTCAACCCGACGATCGCGCACGGTTTATCAGCCGGACCTACGGCCACCTCGCCGGGGCGGTGTTGGCGTTCATGCTGTTGGAGATGGTGCTGCTCAACTCGCCGGTGGCGGGGGCGATGATGAACCTGTTGGGCATGGGCAGATTCTCCTGGCTGATCGTCCTGGGCACGTTCATGGGCGTGTCGTGGCTGGCCCAGATGATGGCCAATCGTTCGGCCTCACAGGGTTTGCAGTACGCAGGCCTCGCCCTGTACGTGGTTGCCCAGGCCTTTATCTTTGTGCCGATCCTGTACTTCGCCACCCGCAAGGGTGGGGCCGACACCGTCGCCATCGCGGCCGGGATCACGGGAGCGCTGTTCCTGGGTTTGACCGCGGTGGCGTTCACCACCCGCAAGGATTTCAATTTCCTCGGCGCGATCCTGAAGATCGGTGGGTTCGTGGCCCTGGGGGTCATTGGGGCCAGCATCCTGTTCGGCTTCAACCTCGGCGTGCTCTTCGCCGGCATCATGGTGGTGTTCGCCTCCGGATCCATCCTCTACGACACCTCGAACGTCATGTTCCGCTACGGCCTGCGTCAGCACGTGGCGGCTTCGCTGTCGCTCTTCGCCTCCGTCATGCTGCTGTTCTGGTACATCCTCCGGATTGTCATGAGCCGCCGCGGTTGATCGGGACGACGGATCGCCGCTTCGTTCAAGGCACCTCGACCGAAGTGGCGCGGTCGCCTTCGCGGGTCCAGCGCAGTCGACGGGGTTCCTCGCCGTTCTTGAAGGTCTTGAACCAGTCGGGCAACTGCCGCTTGGGAACTTCGGTGTCGCACACGCCGCAGACACCACAACTCAGAATGCGCGCGTAGGGCTTGGAGATCCGGGCACGCCCAAGGAGGCGTTCCCAGCCCCGGTCGGATGCCGGCGGGACTCCGGTCGGTCGGCGTTGGAGGCAGAGAAAGCTGTAGGGAACCGAGCGCAGGTCGATGCCGGCGCGGACCGCAAATCGCGACCAGTCGCTGGAGATGAAAACCTCCGGGGGCGGCGGGGCGAAGTGATGGCACCAGTGCCGTTCCATTCCCGGCGCGAGCAGGCCGCAGGGGCCTTGATGCGTGCAGGGCGCGAGGACGTCGAATGCCTCGCGGAAATGGTCGCGCACCGTCTGGAGATCGCGGGAGGTCTCGTGGGTGCCCGGTTCAACCCAGAGCACGGCGGCAGCGGTGCTTGCCAGTTGGAGCAGTTGTACCCGCTGGTCCGGGTCCAGTTCGTTCCAGACATGACTGATGACGAGCAGGCAACCGGAGGCGTCGGTTCCGCTCCAGACCTTCGATTCCAGCTCGGGATGTTCCCGGCGCAACCCCTGGAGGGCGAACTCGACCGCGGCGGGTGAATTGTCGCCGACGGACGCCCGGCGCAGGCTGGGGAAGGCCTTGAGCACCCGCTGCCCCGCCACGCCGCTGCCGCAACCCCAGTCGATCATCGTGTCCACGGCGGCGGCCGGAGCCCACCCGATCCCGCGCAATTCCTCCAGCACGGCGTCCCACTTCCAGCCGATCCGCTCGCCAAAGGTCACGTGGTACTGGGCAAGATCCCGGTGGGATTGCCAGTAGCCGACGCTGCCAAACTTCTCCTGGAGGAAGGTGGAACGGAGCCGGTCGAGGACGCGCCAGTCGAGATCGACGAAGTTCATGCAGCCAGCGGAATGCGCAGCAGATAAGCGAGACGCTGATGTCGGATGCCGTACATCGAGGCCAGGGCGACCGCGCGTTGGGTGGCGGCCGCCGCATCGAAGGGCGCGGTGC
>JBDNHZ010000512.1:0-9099 GCA_041688515.1 Verrucomicrobiota bacterium | reverse complement strand
GATCGGCGAACTGAACCGCATCCTCAGCGACTACGATCCCGAGTCCGAACTCAGCCGCCTGGGGTCCACGTCTCCACACTCAACCCCGGTTCTGGTTTCTCCGGAACTTTTCCGGGTTGTGTCCGTCGCCACCGAGGTCAGCCGCGCCTCGGACGGTGCCTTCGACCTCAGTGTCGGGCCGTTGACGCAACTCTGGCGACGCGCCCGTCGTCAGCGGGAACTCCCGGAGCCAAGAATCCTCCAGCCCGCCCTGGCCGCGGTGGGGTGGGCCTCGATACAACCCGTGCCGCCGAACCGGGTCCGACTGTTGAAACCGAGGATGCGACTGGACGCCGGGGGCATTGCCAAGGGGTACGCCCTCGACGAAGCGACCCGGATCCTTCGGGCGCATGGAATCCGCTCAAGCCTGGTCGCCGGAGCCGGGGACCTCGTGGTGACCGGGCCGCCCCCGGGAGAACGGGGTTGGCGGGTCGAAGTGGCGCCCCTCGATGTCAGCAACGCTCCGCCCGCGCGGTTGGTGTGGTTGCGAAACGCCAGCCTGTGCACCTCCGGCGACCTGTTCCAGCACGTGGAGATCGGGGGTAACCGGTATTCCCACATCGTCAATCCAAGGACAGGACTGGGCCTCACCGACCACAGTCTGGTCACGGTGATCGGCCCGGACGGCATCACCACCGACGCCCTGTCCACCGCCCTGTCCGTGGCGGGTCCGACCCGGGCGGTGAAGATCGCCCAGCGCTTCGGCTCGGAAGCGCTGGTGGTCCGCAAACCCGGTCCAGACCTGGAGTTCACCGAATCCCCCGGGTTCAAGCGGTATCAGGACCGGTAAACTGCACACTTGGACTTCGGAGCGAGTTGCGGCATGGTGACACCAACGTTCGGGGAGCCGTGGTAAACGGCTGAGAGTTCCGCTGCCGCGGAAGACCCGCCGAACCTGATCCGGGTCATGCCGGCGAAGGGAAATGCATCCATCTCCAGTCCACCTCCTCGACGAGCACCTACGGATCGAACGGATCAGTCCGATCGGTCTGATCCGGCTGCCCGTCTTCTCCCCATTCTCATGATTGCCAAGCCTGAGTTCATCGAACCGTACAGCCGCACGCCGCTGCCGAAGTCGTCCAAGGTCTTTCTCTCGGGAACGCTTCATCCGGATGTCCGGGTGCCGATGCGCGAGATCGAGTTGCACCCGACCCAGTCGCGCGATGGCCAGATCGAGGTCAACGAACCGGTGCGCGTCTATGATTGTTCCGGTCCGTGGGGTGACCCGGCCTTCGAAGGCGACGTCACCGAGGGCCTGCCCGCCTTGCGCCGCGAATGGATTCTTCGCCGCGGCGACGTCGGGGAGTACGACGGACGCCCGATCAACCCGATGGACAATGGATACCTCTCGGCGCAGCACGCCCAGTATGCCAGCCAGGCCGAGCGGAACCGGTTGATCGAGTTCCCCGGCCTGCGCCGCCGTCCGTTGCGCGCCTCGGCCGGTCACCCGGTCACCCAACTGTGGTACGCCCGTCAGGGCATCATCACGCCAGAGATGGAGTTCATCTCCCTGCGCGAGAATCAGGGGATCGAAGCGGTCCGCGAGAAGGCCTCCGATCGTCAGTCCCGCGATTCCCTTCTTCAGCAGCACGCCGAACCGTCCGCCGATTCCCCTTACACCCCGTCGGTGCTGCGACGGTTCCCCCAGCGGATCCCGAAGGTGATCACGCCGGAATTCGTCCGCGACGAGATCGCCGCCGGGCGCGCCATCATCCCGGTGAACATCAACCACCCCGAGTCCGAGCCGATGATCATCGGCAGGAATTTCCTGGTGAAGATCAACGCCAACATCGGCAACTCCGCCGTGGCGTCGTCGATCGAAGAGGAAGTGGAGAAGATGCGCTGGGCGACCAAGTGGGGTGCGGACACGGTGATGGATCTCTCCACGGGAAAGAACATCCACGCCACCCGCGAGTGGATCCTGCGCAACTCACCGGTCCCGATCGGCACCGTGCCCATCTATCAGGCGCTGGAAAAGGTCGGTGGCCGCGCCGAAGAACTGACCTGGGAACTCTTCCGCGACACCCTGATTGAACAGGCGGAACAGGGGGTCGACTACTTCACGATCCACGCCGGAGTGCTGCTGCGCTTCATCCCCATGACGGCCCGCCGGCGGACGGGCATTGTGTCGCGCGGAGGCTCGATCATGGCCAAGTGGTGCCTTTCACATCACCAGGAGAACTTTCTCTACACGCACTGGGACGAGATCTGCGAACTGATGGCGGCGTACGACGTGAGCTTCTCCATCGGCGATGGACTGCGTCCGGGTTCGTTGGCCGACGCCAATGACGAAGCCCAGTTCGGCGAACTCAAGGCCCAGGGCGACCTCACCCGACGCGCGTGGAAGCACGGCGTGCAGGTGATGAACGAAGGTCCCGGTCATGTGCCGATGCACCTGATCGAGGAGAACATGGCCAAGCAGCTCGAATGGTGCGGTGAAGCCCCGTTCTATACCCTGGGCCCGCTCACGACCGACATCGCCCCCGGCTACGATCACATCACCAGCGGGATCGGAGCCGCGATGATCGGATGGTACGGCTGCGCCATGCTGTGTTACGTGACGCCCAAGGAACACCTGGGGTTGCCCAACAAGAAGGACGTGAAGGACGGCGTCATCACCTACAAGATCGCCGCCCACGCCGCCGACCTCGCCAAGGGACATCCCGGTGCCCAGCACCGCGACAACGCCCTTTCCAAGGCCCGCTTCGAGTTCCGGTGGGAAGACCAGTTCAACCTCGGGCTCGACCCGGAGACCGCCCGCGAATTCCACGACGAGACCCTTCCGCAGGACGGGGCCAAGACCGCCCACTTCTGTTCCATGTGCGGCCCCCACTTCTGCTCGATGAAGATCACCGAGGACGTGCGAAAGTTCGCCGCCGAACAGGGCGTGAGCGAGGACGCCGCGCTCAAACTGGGCCTGGAAGAGAAGTCGAAGGAGTTCGTCGATCAGGGCGCGGAGATCTACTCGAAGTCTTGAATCTTCGAGTTGCTGACTCAACCCTGCCCGGGTGCTCCCCCCGTCGAATTCGGCCACCCGCACGGCCTGGTTGGTCGTCGCGCTGCTCGCCCCGGTCGCGCTGCTGAACTACCTCGACCGCCAGATGCTGGCGTCGATGAAGTTCTCGGTGATGGCAGACATCACGACCATCGGCACCGAAGCCAACTGGGGCCGGATGCTGGGGCAGTTCAAGTGGGTGTACGCCCTCCTTAGTCCGCTGGGGGGCCTGATCGCCGACCGTTTCAGCCGGCGCTACACCATCAGCGCGAGTCTGTTTGCCTGGTCGTTGGTCACGTGGATCACGGGGCACGTCACGACTTATGAGGCGTTGCTCTGGACCCGGTCGTTGATGGGCATCAGTGAAGCCTTCTACTTCCCAGCCGCGTTGGCCCTGATCGCCGATCATCATTTTGGCCCGACCCGGTCGCGTGCGGTCGGGTTCCATCAGATGGCGGTCTATAGCGGGGTGATCCTGGGCGGGTTCAGCGGCTATATCGCCGACGGCCCGAGCCTGGGCTGGCGCTCGGCCTTCACTTTCTGCGGCATGGTCGGAGCCGCCTACGCCGTTCCCCTGCTGTTTCTGCTGCGCGATCCCCCGCGGACGCCCGAGGCCACGGTCACCCGCAATTCCTCCTTCTGGCAATCGCTGCCGAGCCTGCTGACCAACGGATCGTTCCTTCTGCTGGTCGTCTATTTCACCCTGCCTGCCCTCGCCGGATGGGTGGTGCGCGACTGGATGCCGGCCATCCTGAAACAGCAGTTCAACCTGCAGCAGGGGCCGGCAGGCGTGGCGGCCACCAGTTCCTGGCAGATTGCCGCCATCGTCGGGGCGGTGCTCGGCGGGTGGCTGGCCGATCGCTGGATGCAACGTCATTCCCGCGGACGAATCTTCGCCAGTGCCATTGGGGTGACGCTGATCGTCCCAGCCATCTTCGGTGTCGGCAATGCCGGCACGCTCGTCACTGCCATTGCCTTCCTCGCGTTGTTCGGCCTCGGCTGGGGTTTCTTCGATTGCAACAACATGCCGATCCTCTGCCAGATCGTCCGGCCCGAACTCCGTGCCACCGGTTACGGCCTGATGAACCTGGTCAGCATCAGTTGCGGCGGGTTTGCCGATTGGGGATTTGGAAAAATGCGCGACGCCAAGGTCCCGCTCAACGTGAGTTTCACCGCCTTTGCCATCGTCGCCATCGTCGCCGTCGTGGTCGTGTTGCTGATCCGACCTCGGCCCGAAACCAGCCCGCGATAAACCTGGACGAACTTCCTCAACGGCGCGGCGGGGCGTCCTTGCGGACGTCCAGAGCGGTCTTGCCGCCCGGACGCAGTCGATACTCGCTGGGACGCCAGCCAGTCCACTTCTTGAAGGTGTTCGAGAACACAAAGGGATTGGCGTAGCCGACCGCATCAGCGATTCCCTCCAACTTGAGGTCGGTCTCGATGAGCAGGGCGGCCGCGTGGCGGATGCGAAGGTAGGTCACGTGTTCTATGGGCGATCGGCCCAACTGACCGCGGCACAGGCGCCGCAGATGTTCGCCACTGCAATGCACCCGCCGGCTGAGTTCGGTAAGGTTCCAGGGCTTTCCCGGGGCGGCGGCCACTGCCTCCCACAACTGCGTCAGGCGATCTTCGACATGCCACGGTTGGGCAAAGCGGAGGACGTACGAATGGACCAGTTCCGACCACTGATGCAGGGCCGCAGGTTGGGCGCCTCCGGACTTCTCGTGGTAAAGGCCCCGCACCGCCGAGGCGAACGCCTCGCAGTTGAACTGGGCCAGCACCGGGGCGCTCGACGTTCCCAAAGGACCTTTGCCCGCCGCCGCGTCATAGCGGACCCAGGCGAACGACCAGCGTCGTCCCGGGATGGCGTGGAAGGCATGGAGCGCATGCGGCGGAGCCATGCAGGCTTGGCCGGCCACACACCGCTGCCAACGGCCGTCGAGCAGGATGCGGCCTTCGCCCGCGAAACAGGCCAGAAAATAGGTTCCGGTCAGATCCTTGCGGATCATGGTGTAGGGGACGGCCGCATCGGCAAATCCCACATGGGCGATGTGATGCGGCACCAGCGCCGGACACTCTGCGGCGCGCACGATCCATTCGTGGGTCCGCGCCCCGACGCGATGCGTCTCGATCAATTCCGGAGGTTTGATGCGCCCACTCAATGAGTAGCAGTGTGCCCCTGGATCCCAAGACTGTAAACGCGGGCGTCCTCACCCGCCTCTCTCCGGGCGCACCTTGACACTGCCCCCGATCCGTTGGGCGGCGACACGAGCCTGGGTAGCTGCCGACGTAAGGAGGCGGACGTCTGCGAGCTTCGCCTCGTCTGGGATCCGCCTCGTCACCTCGTCAGCTACCCCCTCGCGCCGTTCGTAGCTGCCGACGTAAGGAGGCGGACGTCTGCATACTCCGCCTCGTCTGGGATCCGCCTCGTCACCTCGGCAGCTACCCCCTCGCGCCGTTCGTAGCTGCCGACGTAAGGAGGCGGACGTCTGCGTGCTTCGCGAGAAGTGGATTCTCGAGCCTTGCCCGGACGGGGGTCTTCATCCCGGCGAGATGGGAGCGGGCGGATCTTCCATTCCCGAGTTCAACGACGCCCCGATCGCGATCACACTTTGCAAAGTGTGATCGCCCCTCCCGGATCGGGTGATGCCGCGTAGGCTGTCTCAAGCAGCACCCGCCTCGTCCTCCCTGGCCTCCGAGAGACCCCGTCCCGGCACCGTCCGTTTTCAGGTTTCCCCGTTTCCCATCGCGCCGTTCGACTGCGCATGATCCGTCCCGCATGGAGCCCGGGGACAAAGCTGATCTCACCTTCCGCAGGGAACGGTGGAGGTCCCTGTGCGCCGGCGTGATCGAGACGGCGGGCAACACCTTCCTCCTGCTGATCGCCACCCGCCATTTCAATGCCGGTCCGGTGGCCAAGTCGCTGGTGGCGGCGGGCGGCAGTGTGGGATTGCTGCTGACCCCGCTGGTGGTCAATCGCATCCAAAAAAGGGGTTCAAGCCCCAGCGAAGCGGTAACCCGGATGCTGGCGGTGGGGGCCATTGCAATGCTGGTGGCGGCGCTGGTGCCCGCAGCTTGGGGCCCGCTCTTCGCGGTGTTCTGTGTCATCGCCCTGTCCACGCCGTTTTCGGTCATCCCGCTCCTGACCCAGATCTATCAGGACAACTATCCGGCGGAACGCCGCGGCCGACTTTATTCGCAGGCGGTGATGCTGCGGATCGGGGCCGCCATCGTGTTCGCCGCCGCCGCGGGCCTGTGGTTGGATCCGCATCCCTCGCCCTCGTTTCCCGACTGGTTCAATCAAGTGCTGGAAGCAACCGGGACCGTCCCCGGGCGCGACCGCATCCTGATCGTGCTGTTCGCCGTTGCGTTCGCCGCCGCGGCCTGGAGCGTGGCCCCGATTCCGTCGTCGCCCCTGCCCGCGGCCCTGGGTTCCCATCCGCTCCATGCGTGGAGGTATGTCCGGTCGGACCGTGTTTTCCGGCAGGCGCTGATCGCCTGGATGCTGATGGGCTTCGCCAACCTGGCCATGCTGCCGCTCCGGGTGGAGTACCTGGGCAACCCCCGGTACGGCCTCGCAAAGCCCGCCGGGGAGATCGCCCTGTTCACCCTGGTGATTCCCAACATTGCCCGACTGCTGATCAGTCCGCTGTGGGGAAGACTCTTCGACCGCTCCAATTTCTTCGTGTTGCGATGCGTGTTGAATGTCGGGTTCGCCCTCGGGATTGCGGCGTTCTTCACCTCGGACACCACCGCGGGCCTGGTGGTGGGGGCGATCATCTACGGGATCTCCAATGCGGGCGGCGACGTGGCCTGGGCACTCTGGGTGACCAAGTTCGCCCCGGCGGAACGCGTGGCCGACTACATGTCGGTGCACACTTTCCTGACCGGCGTGCGCGGCGTCCTGGCCCCATTTCTGGCTTTTCAGGTCGTGCGCCATTTCTCTCCGGCGGCCATGGGTTGGATCGCCGGAGCCATGATTCTGGGGGCAACCGTCATCCTTCTTCCCGAGATTAGGGCGTCCCGCCGGAAGCCTGCCTGAATATCGCCCGCGCCAACTCCGTTTTTGACATGGCCCCACAAGCCGGAAGAGTGGGGAAGAACCGCACCCGATGGATCCTTTGTTCCTCTTATTGCGCCGAATGCAGCCGGTCCTGACCGGAATGCTCCTTGCCACTCCCTGCTTCGGCGCGGCAGCGGACGAACCAGCCCACACGGAGTTCTTCGAAAACAAGGTTCGTCCCATCCTGGCCGACCACTGTTACCCCTGCCACAGCGCTGCGGCCAACAAGACCAAGGGAGGGCTGCGCCTGGATCTCCGGTCCGGTTGGGAGAGCGGCGGAGCCACTGGGCCAGCGCTCGTGCCGGGCAAACCCGCCGACAGCCTGTTGATCCAGGCCATTCGCGGCACCGCCAAGGATCTGGAGCAGATGCCGCCCAAGGGCGACGGACGCGCGCCTCTCACCGCCACCCAGGTCAACACCCTGGAAGAATGGATCCGCATCGGGGCTCCAGACCCGCGCACCGGCACCACCGCGGGCGCCGCAGATCCGTCGCGCCACTGGGCTTTCCAACGTCCCATCGATCCCCCGCTTCCGACGGTCCACAACACGGCCTGGCCGCGCACCGATCTCGACTATCTCGTCCTGGCCCGATTGGAGGAGAATCACCTAAGCCCGGCACCCGAGGCCTCGCGTCGCACGCTGCTCCGCCGCATCACCCACGATCTCACCGGGCTGCCGCCGACCTCCGGTGAGATGGGCGCGTTCCTGGGGGACACCCGTCCGGCCGCCTACGAACGGGCCGTGGACCGGCTCCTGGCCTCGCCGCGGTATGGGGAACGCTGGGGACGTTGGTGGCTGGATGTGGCCCGGTACGCCGACAGCAAGGGCTACGTCTTCGAGGAGGAGCGCCGCTACGCCTACGCCTACACCTACCGCGACTGGGTGGTGCGGGCGTTCAACCACGACCTGCCCTACGACCGTTTCCTCCAGGAACAGATCGCCGGCGATCAACTGGCCACGAAGGAAGATCCCTGGCCGATGGCGGCACTGGGTTTCCTCACGCTCGGCCGCCGGTTCCTCAACAACGAAGCCGACATCATCGACGACCGCATCGACGTCGTGTTTCGGGGCACGCAGGGGCTGACGGTCGGATGCGCCCGTTGCCACGATCACAAGTCGGATCCCATCCCCACGGCCGACTACTATTCGCTCTACGGCGTGTTCGCCAGCAGCCAGGAACCCGGCGAGAAGCCGTTCCTCAGTTCCAACCCGAATCCCCACGCCGCCGCGGCCTATGAAGCGGAACGGGCCCGACGCGAGAAGGAACTGACCGATTACCGTGCCGACCGAACCGCCGATGTCCTCCGCAAATTGCGTGAGAAAGCCGGGGACTATCTGCTCTGCGCCCAGGAGACGTTGACCCTGGATGGATCGAAGACCGAGGTCATCGCCCGCTCTCGCAGTCTCGACCCGGGCATGGTCGGGGCCTGGAAGCGTCGGCTGGAAACCGCCGGGAAGGAGCATCACCCGATCCTCGCTCCGTGGGTAGGTCTGGCGGCTCTTGGCACCAATGATTTCGCCGCCGATGCCGCGAAGTACCTGGAAGGGCTGGCTCCGCAGGACGTCGCACGCCCGGTCAATCCGATCCTGATCGCCGGACTCAAGACCGCCGCGCCGACCAATCTGGTCGAGGCGAGTCAACGCTTCGGCCGAATCCTGCTCGACGCCGACAAGGCCTGGGAAACCGCGAAGGAAGAGGCACGCAAGGCGGGCACAGCGGAACCCGCCACCCTGGCGGATGCCGGGCTCGAAGGATTGCGACTGTTCCTGCACGGGGAGGCTTCCCCGGTGCGCGAGGCGCTCGGCGACATCAACCGCTTCTTCGACACGCCGGTCGCGCAGAAGAACCGTGCGCTCAAGCGCAAATTGGACGAACTCGATGCCACCCATCCCGGCGCCCCGCTCCGGGCAATGGCGCTTCTCGACAAGGACGAGCCGGTGGAGCCGGTCGTCTTCAAGCGCGGCAACCCAGGCAACCGCGGGCCCGCGGCTCCCCGCCAG
>JBDNHZ010000511.1:0-20817 GCA_041688515.1 Verrucomicrobiota bacterium | reverse complement strand
CGCCCACATCGAACCGCGGATGGCCGACCTTCCCGCTGTCGCTTCCACTCCTCCCTCCGACAACGACGGTGCCGGTGGGCCCGCTCCCGATCTGCACGGCCCGCGCGCCTCGGACTTCCTTCCGCCGGTCCTCGGTGCCCTGACGAAGGCCGTCCCGGCCAAGACCGCTCCTCACTGGGCCGCCATGGCCGCGACGCTGTCGCAGCTCTGCAAACCCGAATGGCGCGATCTCCCCGGACGATGCATCCGCCACATCGTCGAGAGCGGCTACGACGATTACCTCGAATCGAACTACGAGAATCCCCGCAATCGCGTCGACGAACTCGGGCAACTGGCGGCCTACGCCGATCAGTTCCAGTCCACGGCGGAGTTCCTCACCCAACTCGCTCTCCAGACCAATCTGGAGGCGGAGGCCGCCCCTGCGAATGACGTCCCCGACGACGAACGCATCCGGCTCTCGTCCGTGCACCAAGCCAAGGGCCTGGAGTTCCACACGGTCTTCGTCATCATGCTCTGCGACGGGCTGTTCCCCACCCATCGTTCCCTCGATCATCCCGACGCCATGGAAGAGGAACGTCGCCTGTTCTACGTGGCCGTCACCCGAGCCGAGCAGGAGCTTTACCTCTGTTATCCCCTGCTCCGCGCAGTCCAGGGAACCGAGGGACTCCAGCAGGCCAGCCGTTTCATCGGAGAACTTCCGTCCAATCTCGTCGAGGAATGGAATCTCCGCTCCGCCTGGAACAGTCCGCCGCCCTCGCGGAAGTCGGCTCCCGCGCCGCCGACGCCCCGGAGTTCCTCCCCGGACTCCGATCATCCCAACTACGAATCCGGCGAACCGGATCCCTTCTGATGCCTGCTCCCTTTCTGATTGGTTCGGTCCATTACCTCAATGCCGTGCCCCTGACGCACGGACTGGGGGACGGAGTGGTGCTGCTTCCTCCCTCGCAACTGGCGGTCGAGATGCACGCCGGCCGCCTGGATGCCGCCCTTCTCTCGATCACCGAGGCTCTCTTCCATCCGGAACACGAGATCCTCGGCGGCGTCGGCATCGTCTCGCGCGGTCCGGTGTACAGTGTCGGTCTCGCCCATCGGCAACCCCTCGACCAGATCCGCGAGATCCACCTGGACACCGCCTCCTGCACCTCCGTCAACCTGCTGCGCGTCCTGCTGGATGCCCGTGGCCTGCGTCCGCACCTGACCCCGCTCGACTCATACGCACACGCCCCCGGACTCGACCACGTCCTGCTCATCGGGAACCCCGCCATCGACTTCCGCCGCGCCCAGTCGCCCACGGCCCCGACCCATGCCTGGTTCGATTTCGGAGAAGCCTGGCAGCAGCAGGAAAGACTGCCTTTCACCTACGCGGCCTGGGTATTGCGCCGGGGTTCCCCGCCAGAACTCCACGAACGCCTGCTCGCCTCCGCCCGGGCGGGGCGCGACGCCCTGCCCTCCATCGTCGCCGCCCGCACCGAGTACGATCTCCCCTTCCGCACCGCCTATCTCGGGGGACACATCCAGTACGACCTGGATGAAGCCGCGCGGGAAGGCATCCGCCGGTTTGCTTCGCACCTGGCCCGCGTCACCGGGCGCCGGGTTTACCCTGCGCGCTTCGTCTGAGAGTTCCCCTTACGCCCCCTTCACGGGATGCCGATGGAGCGTCACCACTGCGCCGACGCAAGCATCCAAAATTCAAACTCCCCCCGCGGGTCCAGCTCGGGCAATGTTCGCCCCTGCGTCATGACTGAGATTTCCAAGGCCTACGAGCCACAGTCGGTTGAAACGAAGTGGTACGACTTCTGGATGGACCAAGGGTGCTTCACCGCCGATCCCTCCCGGGTTTCTGCCACCCGTCCGGCCTATTCCATCGTCATCCCGCCACCGAACGTCACCGGCGTGCTGACGCTGGGCCACGTCCTGAACAACACCATCCAGGACATCCTCGCCCGCAAGGCGCGCATGGACGGGAAGGAAGTCCTTTGGCTGCCCGGCACCGACCACGCCGGCATCGCCACCCAGAACGTCGTCGAGAAGACCCTCAAGAAGGCGGGCGAGATCAAGCATCGCGATGATCTCGGTCGTGAGGCGCTCGTCGCCAAGATCTGGGATTGGAAGGAGAAGTACGGCGGGATCATCCTCAAGCAACTCCGCGCCCTCGGCGCTTCCTGCGACTGGTCCCGCACCCGCTTCACCATGGACCCGGAATACTCCCGCTGCGTCCAGGGGGTGTTTGTTGATCTTTACAGAAAGGGCCTGATCTACCGCGGCAAGCGCATGGTGAACTGGTGTCCCGCCTCCCTCACCGCCCTCTCCGATGAAGAGGTCACCATGAAGGAGCAGCGCGGGTTCATGTACCACTTCCGCGTCGAGGTGGCCGAACTGCCCGGCACGTTCCTCACCATTGCCACCACCCGGCCCGAGACCATCCCCGCCGACACCGCCGTCGCCGTCCATCCGAAGGACCCGCGCTACCAGCATCTGATCGGCAAACACGTCTACAAGGCGCTGCCCCTCGACGTGCCAAAGGAAGAGCGCCGGATTCCCATCATCGCCGATGACCACGTCGACTTCGAGTTCGGCACCGGCGTCCTCAAGGTCACGCCGGCCCACGACAAGGCGGACTTCGAGATCGGCCTGCGCCACCGACTCCCGGTCATCGACGTCCTCACGCCGGAGGGCAAGATGACCGCCGAGGCCGGCGCCGACCTCGTCGGTCTCGACCGCTTCGCCGCCCGCAAGAAATCCGCCGAACTGATGGAAGCCGCCGGCTCCCTCGAGAAGGCCGAGCCCTACGTCAACAACGTCGGGTTCAGCGAGCGCGCCGATGTCCCCATCGAACCGCGCCTGAGCGAGCAGTGGTTCCTCAAGTACCCCTGCGTCGAACCCTCGAAGCAATGCGTTGCCACCGGCGAGATGCGCTTCTTCCCCGACCGCTGGGCCAAGGTCTATGACCACTGGATGGGCGGCATTCAGGACTGGTGTATCTCCCGTCAGTTGTGGTGGGGACATCGCATCCCCGTGTGGTACCGCGACACCGAGGTTTACTGCGGTCTGGAAGCACCGCAGGGCGAAGGCTGGACCCAGGATGCCGACGTTCTCGACACCTGGTTCAGTTCCTGGCTGTGGCCGTTCGCCACCATGGGCTGGACGGGCGACAAGGCCGCGGACTCCACCAACGCGACCCTCAAGGCGTTCTATCCCACCACGGATCTCGTCACCGGCCCGGACATCATCTTCTTCTGGGTCGCCCGGATGATCATGGCCGGGTACGAGTACATGGGCGATCTGCCGTTCAAGAACGTCTATTTCACCGGGATCATCCGCGACAAACAGGGGCGGAAGATGTCGAAGTCCCTCGGCAATTCCCCCGACCCGCTGGACCTGATCGCCAAGTACGGGGCCGACGCCCTGCGCTTCGGCGTGATGCGCGCGGCACCGCTCGGGCAGGACATCCTGTTCGACGAACAGGCCGTGGAACCGGGGCGCAACTTCTGCAACAAGCTCTGGAACGCCTGTCGCTTCCGTCAGATGCACGGCGGCGACACCGAACAGGAGGTCAACCCGGCACTGCTGACCTCCGATGACCGCTGGATCCTGGGTCGGATGGATCTGGCGATCCGCGAAGTCACCCAGGCCTTCGCCGAGTATAAGTTCAGCGATGCCACGGCCACGCTCTACCGCTTCTTCTGGGGCGAGTATTGCGACTGGTACATCGAGGCCAGCAAACCCGTCCTCGGCATTCCCGGCGAGCCCGTGGACCCAAGCCGGGTCGCCCAGCGCAACAACAAGCTGGCGGTGATCGACTTCGTTCTGGGTCACACGCTGCGCCTGTTCCATCCGTTCCTTCCGTTCATCACCGAGGAACTGTGGCACGGGATGTCCTTCAACACTGACCTGCCCGAAGATCGCGGCGGCAAGACGCTCCTCTACGCCTCCTGGCCGAAGGCCTTCGACGAAGACGAACGCGAGTTCTTCCGCATTGATCCCGCTGCCGAAGCCGCTGCCCAGGCGCGTTTCGATCTGGTCACCCTCGGGCGCAATCTGCGCGCCCAGTCGAACATCGCCTCCAACAAACGGGTTCCCTTCATCCTCCGCCCCGCCGCCCCGATGGCACAGGAGGAAGTCGATATCCTCCGCGGCCTCCTCAACGCCGAGACCCTGGAAAGCGTCGGCGGCGCCTGGCTCCCGCCCAAGGGCACACCCGTCGCTGCGAATCCTGTCGGGGAACTCTATCTACCGCTGGAAGGGCTCATTGATCTCGATGCCGAACGGCTCCGCCTGGAAAAGGAGATCGCCAAGGTCCGCGCCGAAATCACCAAGGTGCAGGACAAACTCGGCAACTCCGCCTTCACCCAGAAGGTGCCTGCGACCGTACTCGCCGAGCACCAGCAACGCCTGATAGACTGGCAGGCAAAGGAGAAGCAGCTCCAGACCGCCCTCGGGCAATGACCGGACGGATCCGTCTGATCGGTCTGATCGGTCTGATCTCAGGGGGGAAAACGAAAAAGAGCCGGTCCCACTCAGGACCGGCTCTCTGGTGACAAGGTCGTAAACGCCCTCACCCGGGCGCTCAGATCGGCGATGAGGCCAACTGGAGACAGCGTGCCCGCACCTCACCGCCAGCAAGACCCTTCTGCCAACCCTTAGCGGACACGAATCCAACCAACGCGGTTATCGACGGGTTCAGCCGGGAAGTGTTCAAAACCATTTCCCAAATCTCTCGCCCTCCGCTTCACAGGTTCAGCTCGGTGAAGATCTGCGTCTGACTCCTCTCCCTCAGGACCCGTCCGAGGGGCGTACCACTCCCGATGGCAACGGAATCCCGCAGGGCCGGTTCCTTCCCCGCGCCGGAGGCCAGCACCCACACCTCTGCCGCGGCTGCCAGCGCCCGATAGGTCAGGGTCACGCGCCGGGGCGGAGGCTTTGGTCCCGTGACCGCCACATACACACTCCCACTCTCCGTCACCGACGCCGCAGTACCCGGGAAGAGCGAGGCCACATGGGCGTCCTCCCCCATCCCCAGGAACACCAGATCCAACCGTGGCATCACCGCCCCTTCCACCCCGGTCACCCGACGCAATTCCTCCTCGGCGAGAGCCGCGCCGGACGCCGGATCCAACTCGCCCAACACCCGATGGATCCGCGCCGGCGCAATCCCCATCGGAGTGAGGAGTGCCTCCTGTGCGAGTCGATGGTTGCTCTCCAGGTCATCCGACGGAACGCATCGTTCGTCGCCCCAGAAGAAATCCACGCCCGCCAGGCTGACGCCGCGCGCGATCGCACGCGTCGCCACGGTCCTGAGGAACCGGTCGGTGATGCGTCCGCCCGCCAGTGCCACCCGATGCGCCACGCCTGCCTGCGTCGCGGCCTCGACCCGATCCAGCCACCGGTCTGCGACGAGAACCGCCAACGCGCTGGCATCAGCCACCCGAATCAATTCGTACCCCATACAATGGACGCAGAACCTAGGGAGACACCCGGAGTCTTGCACGGGCAAACCGAGAAGGACCTGGAGCCGCGGCCCCAGGATTCGCCCGGCAAGGCCTGAGAACCCGCTTCTCGAATGGGGAGCGCCCGAAGAAGCGGGCGAGGACGCCCGCGGTCCCAGGATCGGCGGTGTCCACAGGTGCCCCTTGCCCAACCCGGTCCCGGTGGCCAAAGCTGGCCGATGGAGTCGAAGTCAAACGTTGAACGCACCGCTCGCCGGGCACGCCCGATCCGATGGTGGAGCGCCGGGGTCATCGTCGCGTTGGGCATCGGGGCCGTCGCCTGGACGTGGATGGATCCCACCCGCTCCCATCAGCAGCGCAACCTCACCCTCCTTGCCGTTCTCCTCGGCAGCGTTCCACTCCTCCTGGTCTGGTGGGGAGTTCTGTCGGGCGCATCCGAGCGGGCACGCCGCGGAGGCGTTGCGGCTTGCCTGGCCCTGCTGGCCCTCGCCGGCAGCATGCTCCGGGTCACCGGCGTCAGCGGCGATCTGCTGCCCATTTTCGAGTTCCGGTGGAAGAGCAGTCCCGCCCCTCTCGTCCCGTTGACCGCCGCTACCTCGACCGCATCCACCCCCGGCCTCGCATCCACACTGGTCTCCGCCTTCCCTCAATTCCTCGGTCCCAATCGAGACGGCGTGATCCGCGGGATACGCCTGGCGCCCGACTGGTCCACCAACGGCCCGGTGGAGGTGTGGCGGCATCCCGTGGGTGCCGCCTGGTCGGGTTTCGCTGTCGTTG
Source organism: Verrucomicrobiota bacterium (assembly GCA_041688515.1). Lineage (GTDB taxonomy): Bacteria > Verrucomicrobiota > Verrucomicrobiia > Limisphaerales > UBA9464 > UBA6176. The sequence goes on along the minus strand of JBDNHZ010000511.1, from coordinate 14,593 downwards.
ATGGAATCGCCTACACCCAGGAACAGGCCGAGGGCGATGAACTCGTCACCGCCTACGATCTGCTCAGCGGCAAACGCCTCTGGGAACACCGGGACGCAGGCCGTTACTCCAACACGATTGCCGGGGAAGGACCCCGCTCCACGCCCACCGTCGATGGAGATCGCGTTTACACGCTCGGTGCCACCGGGACGTTGAACTGTCTGGATCGGAAATCCGGGAGCCGAATCTGGGGACTGTCCCTGACCAAAATCGCCGCCTGTGGAGTTCCCGAGTGGGGATTCACCTCGGCCCCCTTGATCGCCGGCGGGCGGGTGATCGTTCTGGCCGGTGGCACGTCGGCGGTCTGGGCCTTCAACGCCGAGGACGGAAACCTCGCTTGGTCCTCGGTAAGCCACGGAGCAAATTACGGGGCGGTTTCCTTGCTCGATCTGGCCGGCCAACGCCAACTCGTCCACTTCGGCTCACGATCAGTGGTCGGACTCGACCCCGCAGACGGCCGCGAAAGGTGGAAGCACCCGTTCGGCACCGGCATGCCCTTGGTCGCCCAGCCCGTGGTGATCGGCACCAACCGCCTCGTCGTCAGCGCCGGCTATGGAGTCGGAGCCGAATTGATTGAGATCGGAGCCAGCAATGCCGTTCGCAGCGTGTGGACGACCAAACGGCTCAAGGCGAAATTCGCCAACCCGGTCCGCATCGGCGACATGATCGTCGGCCTCGACGACGGCATTCTCGCCGCCATCGAACTCAAGGATGGAAATCAACTCTGGAAGGAAGGCCGACACGGCCATGGCCAGGGTCTGCTGGTGGGCGATCTTCTCCTGCTGATGGCCGAGAGTGGCGAAATCCTGCTGCTCCAACCCAAGCCGGATGGCCCCCACGAACTCGCCCGACTCCGGGTGTTCGACGCGAAGACCTGGAATCCGATCGCCCTTGCAGGGGACCTGTTGCTGGTCCGAAACGACCGGGAGGCGGCCTGCCTCCGATTGCCGCTGGCAAGCGTCCCCGCGCAGTGAGGCGTCCACTCGTAGGCGGCGACGTCAGGAGACTCTGACTCAGGACGGACGAGCTCCACGAGTCCGTGGCCGTTCCCCGCCCACCCGGAATGCGCCTCGTGACCTAGGCACCTACCCGGAGGCACCACCTATTTCTCGATCACGAACTGGTCCCGCAACACGCCGTCGATATCGAAGGCCCGGTAGTTCAGCCGATGCCCGCTGATCTGGATGTCCAGCACCTGGTAGGTCGCCACGTTGGTCATCCCCACCTGAGTATAATCGTGTTTGGCCTGCGGATAGAACTTCGTTCCTGACGTCGCCACGACATACACCGTCCCCTTCGCCGGCGACTCCACCTTCTTCCCCTCCTTCATCGGGAAGGTGCGCAGGTAGGCGTGGTCATGTCCCTGCAACACCAAGTCTACCTGGTACTGATCGAACAACGGCGTCCAGTGCTTCACCACCGTCTCGTTCTGGCGTCCCTCGGCCGACGAATAGGCCGGATGATGGTAGGTCACGAATTTCCACGTGGCGGTGCTGCCCGACAATTCCTTCGCCAGCCAGTTGGTCTGGGCCGAAGGCGACAGGTTCGAATCGAGAACGACAAACTGGGCTCCGCCGTATTGAAAGCTGTAAGCGCGCTCAGGCGGGATCTCTGCAGGACCGTTCCGGGGCAGCGCGAATTGCTGCAGGTAGAACCGCGGTTCCCCGCCCTGATACTCGTGATTCCCCAGCACCGGCACCAAGGTCCGACGATCGAAGATCCCCCGGGCATTGTGGAAGAAACTGTCCCAGTCGTCCCGTTGCGCGCCGCGGTTCACCAAGTCCCCCGCCATGAGGTAGAATGCGGCATCCGGCCGATCCCGGAACGCGGTGTGCACGAGCGAACCCCAGCGATCCAATCCATTCTGGGCGTCACCCATGTAAATGAAGGAGAACGGGACCGTCGCCGCCGGCGCGGTGGTGAACTCGCGGTATTCCTCCCATCCATTCCGATCGCCATCCCCTACCGAGTAGAGATAGCGCGTGCCCGGCTCGAGGCCGGTCAACTCCACGGTGTGCCGGTTTACCAGTGGATCGTTCAGCAACCGTTCATCCTTCATGGCTTCGGTGACTGCCTTGACCCGGAGCGGTCGGCGTTCGCGGGGTGAGTTGAGGTCCACCGCCCGGCCATAGTGCACGAACCCAGTCCGCGTCGCCGGTCCCGTGCGCCATTGGATCGCCTGCGTCGTGCGCGGGTCTCCACTCCAGGTGAGCACCACCTGATCCGGACGCCGCGAGCTGCGGTGATCGGTCCAGCGGAAGATTCCCAGCAGACGTCCATCTTCACGGCGATCGCGAAGCGTGCGCAGGATCGTGGCCCCGCTGAGGGCCGGTGGGACATTGGTTATCGTTGCCTCGGAATCCGCGTAGGGGGCGACGTGATTGGTGAAGGTCCCGACGCGAAGCAAGGCCGGATACAACTCGTCCAGCACAAGGGTGTCACCCGGCCGGGTTGGCTGGGCCAACACCAGGTAGTGTTCGCCGCCGCCGCCAATCGAGTTGACCCCCAATCCCACAGGACCGGCCGGGAACTCCCGTTGCCACGCCTCAAACCGCAGTTTGCCCTGTTCGACGGCATTAGTCCCCCGGACGAACCCGCGCTCGACCAACCAGTAGGGATCGTTGGTATTCCTCGAATCGTTGAGCACCGTGACCAGCGCCGGCACGTTCAACCGGAAGAGCAGGTGTTCCGTCCCCAGCACGGCCCGTTCCGCCGGCGTGACCAGGGCCAATGCCGCCGGGGCCCGCATGGCCTTGAGTTCGTTGGTCGATTTCGTCCGGACGAACCGGTCAAGGATCCCCGCCACCGTGTCGTGAACCGACGGATGATTGCCCACGTGAGCCTGCGCCTGCCCCATCACGATCCACGTCCACAGAATGATCCACTGCCGCATGTGCACGCCCCAGCCTGCACCGTTCCAGTCAAAAGGGGCGTCAAGATTCTGAAACAGCCGTCCCCCTTCCAGGCGGAGGCATTGGGACGCTTTCAAACACCCCCCATCTGCGGATAAACAACCGCGGTTTCCAGGTTGAATCCCGGGTGCGTGCGCCCGAGCCTCCGTTACGGTCTCAACAGAGGCATCCCATGAATCCCACACACCCGCGGAGGGTATCCAGATCCGCACTCCGAAGCGGCTTCACCCTGATCGAACTGCTGGTGGTGATCGCCATCATCGGCATCCTGGCCAGCATGCTCCTGCCCTCGCTGGCCGGGGCCAAATCCCGTGCCCAGGAGACCGTCTGCATCAACAACCTCCGCCAGACCGGGCTGGGCATCACCATGTACCTGCCCGACCACGACCACCGTTATCCATCGGCCTACGTCAACGACCGCGACCCGGCGAACGGCGCTTCGCTCGGCTTGAAGGATGTAAGGCCCACCCTCGGCGGACGCACGGCCGCATCGCAGTTTGCCCAGGCGCAGTCACGTCCGCTCCATCGCTACGTGCCCAACCCAAATTCCTTCCGCTGTCCCATGGACAAGGGCGGCGTGGTTGATTGCCTCACGCCGGCCGGCGAAGCCAGCATGTGGCTGGCCGCTGGCTGCTCCTATCGCTACAACGCCGGCGGTCTGACCAAGCTTTCCAACCCGGGCACCCTCCGTCCCGAGACCGACCCATTGGAGGGCATTGGCGGCAAGCCCGAGTCGTGGATCCCCGATCCGTCGGTTTACATCCTCGTCCATGAACCCCCCGCTCGTCCCTGGGGCTGCGCCGGGCAACAACCGGTGTGGGTCCAATGGCACCGGGCGAAGGGCCGGAACTCGTTCACCGACCCAGCCCTCGCTCCCGCGACCTTTGCTTCCGCCACGCTCTTCGGCGATGGACACGCCGCCGTCCTCAATTTCAGCCGGGCACTGACTCTCGACGCCTTCCATCCCTACGAACCGACCAAGGACTGGACCTGGTATCGCTCCGGAGAATGACCGGGAAAAACCGGCCGCTTGATCGCCCCTTCCCCAAAGCACCCATGGAACCCATCCTTTCCGCCGACCAACGATGAGCCGCGTCGCCGAACTCCAACTGTCCCTGAACGAAATCCACCGGCTCTATCCGGCCCTGGTCCGTGCGCTCGCCGAAGCCGGCGAATCCGGGGCGCGCATGCAGGAGATCCTCGATCAACACTTGCGGGTGCGATGTGTCGGGTGTCATCAGGCCATCACCGGAGAAGACCTGGCCCAACTGGCGCTCGATGCCGCGGGGTCCCCGGCTGCCAACCCAAGGGTCGAACGACTGCGCCTCGGTTACTGCGCCCGGCCGGACTGCAACTCCCGTTTCTACCTGGCCACCGCCAACAGTGGCATGGTCGCCTGGCCCACCGTCTTCCAGCGCACCCGCCATTTTATCGACCATCCGCCGGCCCCGGTCGCGGAACCCGCACCTGAACCCACGGCGGGCAAGCCCGGCGCGAAAACGGCTGCTGCACCGGTCCGTTTACCGGAGGCGTCCGCCCCGGAGCCAGGCCCGGCGGTTCCGTTCGCGGAACAATGGCGACGGCTCCAATACACCACGCTCTGGGTCCTCGTTCTGGTGGGGCTCCTCTTCTGGTGGTGGCGCTCGGGAGCGCGGATTCCGGGCATCACTCCTGCCGCACGGCAGTTCGAGGTCATCAGCGCCCCAGGTTCGCCCGCGATTGGGCCCGCCAATCCCAATGTGCCGGCCACCAACGCCCCGCGCTCCTTCCGGGTCCAGTAGCCGGGAGAAGACACTTCAAAGTTGTCCTCGAAGCCTCCATGGTCCCGCCATGCTCCGCCGGTTCGCCTTCCTCCTTGTTCTGCTCCTGTGCACGGGGAGGGCGTGCGCCCAGGGCCCGGATGACCAGTTCATCGTCGCCTACAACCTGATCCAGCAGGCCGAGCAATCGAAGGATGTCCGCCAGTCCGCCCGCCTGTACGAAGAAGCCCACAACCAGCTTCGAAAGATCCAGCGCGGATACCCGAACTGGAACGAGCGCGTGATCAACTATCGATTGCGCTATTGCTCCGAGAAGATCGCAGGCCTTCAGGAGGCCGTTGCCAAGGCTCCCGCTCCGTCCACCAACGCTCCCGGTTCGGACCCCGCCGTTCCCGCCATCGTCGTTCCCGCTCCGGACGCGCCCTCCGGCGAGGTGCTCACCCAGTTCAACGACCTCAACGACCGCATCCGCCGCCTCGCCTCCGAAAAGCAGTTGCTCGAAGCCAAGCTTCGTGAGGCGCTTTCGGCCCAACCCGCTCCCGTCGATCCGCGCGAACTGCAGGCGGCGGTCGAACGGATCTCGACCCTCCAGTCCACCAACAAGGCACTCCTGACCAAGCTCGACGCCCAGGAGAACGAACGACGCAACCTCGTGGACAAGGTCGTTGCCGAAGAAGCCAACCGCGCCCTCGCCGAGACCCGGCGTCAACTGGATGAACAGAAGCAGGCCGCCGCCCGCCTCCAGAAGGAACGCAATGACGTCGAAGCCCGCCTCCAGAAGATTCAGGATGATTCCCTCCGTCCGCTGAAGCTCGAAAACCAGACCCTGAAGGCCCAGGTGAGTGATCTGAGGTCCGACACCGAAAAGGGGAAACAGGTTGCCGAGCTTTCCGCCCGATTGACCCGCGTCCAGTCCGACCTGGAAGACCTCCGCAAACGCAACCAAACGCTCTCCACCGAAAAGGGAGCGCTCGAAAAACAGGTCGAGGAACTCAAGGCCCGTCAGACCGAGGAAGGGATCGTCCGCATCGCCAAGCTCGAAACCGAACTGGCCGTCGCCCGCGGCAATGCCGAACGCGCCGCCCTGCATGCCGATGATCTGACGCTCTCTCTCGACCAGGAGAAGCAGGCCCGCTCCACGCTCGAAACCGAGAACAAGACCCTCGAACAACGGGTCTCCCAATTGACCGCCCGCACCGCCGCCGATACCGAAGCCCTCAAGACCCTTCAGACCGCCCTCGCCGCCGAGCGGTCCGATCGAACCGAGGCCGAAGCTCAACTCAAGGCGGCCGAGCAACGACTCAAGTCTCTCGCCCAACCCGCCGATCCGACCGCTCCCGCACCCAGCGATGCGGAAGCCCGCATCGCCGCTGCCCGCACCGAGGTAGTACGCCTTCAGGATTCCCTGCGGCAATCCAGCCTGCGCGAAGCGGAACTCCAGACGGCCCTGGCCCAGGAATCGTCGCTGCGGAACCGGCTCCAGAAGGAAAAGACCGACCTCGAAAAGCGCCTCGGTGACGCCACCACGGCGCTCAAAATCCGTCCTCAGACCGATCCGGCCCCCAACCGCCAACTGGAAGTCCGCCTGGCCAGACTCGAAAAGGAACGCGACGAACTCCAGAAGCGCCTCTCCCAACTCACCGTCCAGGCCCGCACCCGCCTGGCCGCCACCCGCCCCTCGCCCGCCGTCACCCCACGAGACCGGGCCGCCGAGTTCCGCCTGTTCCGGCCGTGAACTGTCGCAAGGCCGGGGTCCACCTCCTCTCTGCCTCCCCGAGCTGAGATCTGGGACGAGCTCCGCGAGTCCGAAACTGCGAAAGTCGGAAATGGGGACTCGTAGAACTCGTCCCTCCGACACTCGTCCGGGATGAAGGCCCCCTCCAGGGGACGTGGGCGGCCGGTCGCCATTTCGATCGGCACCGATGCCGCCTTCGCACTCCCCTTCAAACGAGGGATCAGGCAGGCTGGCACCCAACATGCGTCACGCCGCAATTGATCCCGCGCTCTTCGTCGAGAACCGAGCCCGCCTCCGTCGCCTGCTACTCCCCGGCTCGCTGGCCGTCGTCAACGCCAACGACATCCCGGCCACCAACTCCGATGGCACCCGCCGCATGGCGGCCAACTCGGACCTCTTCTATCTGACCGGGGTCGAACAGGAGGAATCGGTCCTCCTCCTCTGCCCTGACGCCGAGGATGAACGCCTCCGTGAGATCCTGTTCCTGCGCGAGACCAGCGAGCTGATCGCCATCTGGGAAGGACACAAGCTCACCAAGGGCGAAGCCCGCGCCCTCACGGGCATCGAGAACATCCAGTGGTTGCCCGAACTGCCGCGCATGCTTCATCGCCTGGCCTGCGAATCCGACCATCTCTACCTGAACGCGAATGAGCACAAGCGCGCCGAGATCGTCGTTGAATCCCGCGATGCCCGGTTTACCCGCTGGATGCAGGAACGCTATCCGCTCCATTCCTACCATCGCCTCGCCCGCCTGATGCATCGGCTGCGCGTGATCAAGGCACCGGCGGAAGTCGAACTCCTGCGCCACGCCTGCGCCATCACCAAGGCCGGATTCGAGCGGGTCGCCCGCTTCGTCCGACCGGGAGTCAATGAGTGCGACGTCGAGGCCGAGTTCGCCCATGAGTTCGTCCGCCGTCGCGGGGACTTCGCCTACAACCCGATCATCGCCTCCGGTGCCAACGCCTGCGTGCTGCATTACGTCGAGAACCACCTTCCCTGCCAGGACGGAGACCTGCTGCTGCTCGACGTCGCCGCGAGCTACGCCAACTACAACGCGGACCTGACCCGCACCATCCCGGTCAACGGCCGGTTCACCCCCCGCCAACGCCAGGTTTACGAGGCGGTCCTTCGCGTTCTGCGGGCCTCCATCGCCGGACTCACCCCCGGCAAGAAGGCAAAGCAATGGCAGGAGGAAGCCGAGGAACTGGTGGCCCGCGAATGCGTCGGCCTTGGGCTCCTCACCCAGGCCGAGATCTCGGTCACGGCCACCGATCCCACCCGCAAGGCCGTGAAGAAGTACTTCATGCATGGCAATGGCCATCCGCTGGGCCTCGACGTCCATGACGTGGGCTTTACCACCGAACCGTTCGCGCCCGGCTGGGTGATGACCGTCGAACCCGCCATCTACCTCCCCGCCGAGAAGATGGCGGTGCGCCTGGAAAATGATGTCCTGATCACCGAGAACGGCGTCGTGGATCTGATGGCCGACATCCCCATCGAACCCGACGACATCGAACGGCTCATGGCAGGGAAGTAAGGAGTTGCCCGGCCTGGAGGGCAGGATCATCCTCCGCTTCCGGTGAACACTCCTGACCTGAAGCCGGTGGATGGGCACGTGCACATTGTGGGTACCGGTGCGGGCGGTACCGGTTGCTGGCTCGACTCCTCGAGCGCTTTCCGCCGATTGCAGGCAAGAATGCTCCTGGGTGCCATCGGCATGGACCCGGAGTCGATCCACGGAGACTTCGACCGACTCTACATCGAGCACCTGCTGGCAAAGCTGCGGGAGTCATCTCTCGGATCCGCGGTGATCCTTGGACAGGAACAGGTGTACGATCGCCACGGCAAATTGGTCGTCGGTGCCGGCCTTTTCCACGTTCCCAACGAATACATCCTCCATCTCGGCCGCACCCATCCGGAGTTCATCCCAGGAGTGTCCATCCATCCCGGACGACCGGATGCCCTCGATGAATTGGACCGATGCATTGCCGGAGGCGCGGCCCTGATGAAGCTCCTGCCGAACGTTCAGAACATCGACTGTTCCGATCGAAAGCACACCCGGTTCTGGGAACACATGGCCGCAGCGAAGCTCCCGTTGCTGTCGCATACCGGGGGCGAAAAAACGCTGCCCGTGGTGGATCCTGAGCTCGCCAATCCGCGCCGGCTGGAACTGCCGCTCCAGATTGGAGTCACCGTCATCGCCGCGCACTGCGCGACCAAGAGCGCCCTGTTCGATGCGAACTGGTTTTCAGACTTCGTGAAACTGACGCGGCGCCACCCCAATCTCTACGGCGACAACAGCGCTTTCAGCGTCCTCAACAATCGGATCCGCGGAAACACCGTCCCTGAGACGCTGGCGGAGCCTTTGGCCTCCCGGATTGTGCATGGGAGCGATTGGCCGGTGCCGGTGAGCGGCCTCTGGGCCCGGTTGAAGGGATACATCGATGGGGCCACCCATCACCAATGCCGGAATCTCACGAACCTGCTGGAACGCGACTATCAGCTCAAACGGGCGATGGGATATGCACCGGCGACCTTCACCCGGATCCGGAGCCTGCTGCGCCCTGCGGGTGGTTCCGTCTAAAGGCCGGAATTTCATCCCCAGATCGCGCCCAGCAGGCTGTGAAGCGCCTCCCCGTCTGCGGAGCAACCATCGCGGCTTTCCGGTTCAGTCGGTGGAGGGAAGGATTGAAGTCTCGGGGGGCTTGCCCTGCCACGAAGGGGCGGGCCGCCCATTTTTTCGTTCCTGAATTGGTGCCGACGGAGGGACTTGAACCCCCACGCCCTTTCGGGCAACAGATTTTGAGTCTATCGCGTCTGCCATTTCGCCACGCCGGCAACCTGAACGACGCGCCTTCCTTAGCGCATCCCATCGGTCGGAGTAAAGGATCACTTCTCCGCGAGCATCTTCTCGACCTTGCCCACGAGGTCTTCGCGGGCATTCATGTCACGGAGGTTGCCCTGCTTGTCGATCAGCCACATGGCCGGGAAGAAGGAGATGCCAAATTCCTTGGCGTACTTGTTGCCCCAGCCCTCCCCGTCGAAGTACTGCGCCCACGGCATCTCGCGCTTCTGGACGAAGCTGGTCAGGGCGTCCTTATCCTCGTCGAAACTGATGCCAACGATCTCAAAGCCCTTCGGATGGAGCTTCTCGTAGGCGGCCTTCACAGTGGGAATCTCGCGGATGCACGGGCCGCACCACATCGCCCAGAAGTCCACCAGCACGACCTTCCCCTTCATTTCCAGAAGGTCGATCTTCCGTCCGTCGGTCGAAGTGAAACTCAAGGCGACCGGCTTCCCCATGCGCTCGAACTTCTTGCGGATGCCGGCGGCCTGTTCCTTGAGCGCAGGCTCGGTCTTGGCCTCCTCGATCTCCTTGGCAATGAGCAAGGCCTTCTCGGCCGGCAACCCCTCGCAGATCTCCAACAAGGCCGCGTAGATCTCGGGGCGATCCGGAAATTCCTTCTGCAAGGCGCGAACCCCCTTCTCGAACTCAGCGAAGACCACGGGCAATCCCTCGGACTGCTTCTTCATCGAGGCCTGCGCCGCGTCCTGAAGCTTCTTCTGCAAAGGATCCTGGGGCGCACGTTCCTCGGGCTCCGGCGGACCCCCGGCGACCTTCAAGGCCTCGGCACGATCCGTAACCCCGAGATTGACGGCCGCCGTCAGCATGCGGCGTTCGTGTCCTTTGGCGGTCCCGGCGTTGGCATGCTTGGGGAACCGGGTGTAAAACTCCCGCGCCTTGTCCGCCGAAACCCCAGCCGCCTTGCCCATGTCCACCTTGAACTTGGCGATCTCTTCCTGGGAGGGTGCCTTCTGGTTCCACTCGGCCGGAGGCGGGGGCGGCGTCAGCGCCTTCTCCACTTCTTTCCAAGCCGCGTCCGCATCATCGGGAAGCAGGTTGACGGCGGCACTGGCCGGCTTGGCGGCGTCCTGGGCGAGGACTGGGAACGTCGCCGGAGCCAGCAGGCCCAACGCCGCAAGGAGGGGAAACACGGTCAATTTCATGGAGTGATCGGAACGGGGTCTTGGGATCGCTCCGGCCAGGACCCGTCCAAGGACCCCGCTATTCCGCCGAAGCATCCGCAATGGAGACCCATTCCGGCCGAATCCGTTCGAGAAGCAACTGGAATCTCCGGGGGTTGGTCGCGGCACCCAGATCGCCCTCCCGCACCGCGTCGTCGCATCGACCCGCCGCCTGTTCCAACGCCGACACCAAGGTCGCCAGTTCCTCCTGTGGAATCGTCAGATTCACCACCGACCCCGATTCCAGCTTCGCCGCCCGCCGCGCCATCTCCAGAGCGATCGCACAGGGTTCCAGACAGGGAATCCGGCTCTTGGTCTCCGGCGCGTCCGCCTCCAGTGAGTCCACCCGCCACATCCGGCGCTTGGAACAGAACCGCGCGTGGCAACACGCCCGAACCGCCGTGATCGCCGCCCGTTCTCCCAACTTCTGAGCCCCACGATAGATGCCGGTCTGACGCCCCATGTACTCGCGAAAGGTCGTTGCGACGGCGGGGTCCTGCCGGAGGGCCCACCAGTCCGCCACCGACCCCGGATACAGCCGGTCCAGCACCGCTTCCAATGAAGGCAGATCGGCAGCCAGACAAAACCAGCCCGCTCGCAGGCTCGGGGCCGATCGAAGCGGTCGGAACGCACCGCGCTCGGTCACGTCCGCCCAGTCATGAAGATCCTCCAACGTCAGTGCCCGCAGAGTGGACGCCTCCCGCCCCAGATCGGCAGAATGCCTCAGCATCCAGCCGTCGGCACTCCGCTCGACGTGCACCTGTGCCCAAGCCCAGGCCGTCCCGCCCAACTCCGCCAACTCCCGGATCGCCATCAGTGGTTCAAACCCCATGGGAAAAGAGTAGCACCCTTTGCCCAAAAAGGCCTCTGCGGTGCGTGCGGTCAGCGACTCCCGCCCGTGCCATTGGGCCGGTAGCCACCGCGGGGAGTCTGAGCCGCCGACCGGCGGACGGGCCCCCGGCCGCAGACATCTTCCCTTCGCTGCTGCAGCACGCTCCTGCCCGGCAAGCGGCGGGTCCGGCGACATCCGCTTTCTCGGATGCCGGCGGGGGGGTGCTCTCGACCTTCGCCGGACTGGCTGCTCCTAAGGTCAGCACGGCCAGATGACTGCGGTCGTGCGCCTCCCATCCCTTCGAAGCAAATTCTGAAACCACCTGCGCATGGTTTTGCGCGACCTTCACCGCCGATGCGGTCTTTCCCCGTACCGTCACCCGGATTCCCGACTTCGTTTCTTCGGTGCGGACGATCATGTCCGGATAATGGCGGACGAACTCCGGAAAGGCCGGATCCCAACGCCGCACCATCCCACCGTCCTGCATCCGGGCCTCCATCTGCGACACATGCTCGCGCAGGACTTTCACCAACTTCGGGTCGTCCGACTCGGTCACAGACACATACCCGTCGTCGGTCAGGGTCACGGTGCGCCGCACGGCATCATGCCGATTGAACAGGGTGTGAATGTTCTCCCGCAAGGCAGGCGGCATCCCTTGAGCGGAAGCGGGGAGAGGGGTGAAGGCAAGGGTGCAGGCAGCACCAGCCACGGCCAGGGCCGAGAGGAATTGAATCGTCTTCATGATGAGTTTTGTTTCATGAGCGTATACGCATACGCATACGCGAGCACGTGAAAATGAATCCCGGATGGATTGTTCCCGTCGGCATGGCCAATTCGTCTGGCGCGCAGCCACCAGATTCTCTGGACGCGCTCCGCGAGTCCGAAACTCCGCAAGCCGATCCTGGGGACTCGTAGAACTCGTCCCTCCGCAGCGGCCGCCCACGGTCGCGCCTACCCTTCCAAGAGCCTCCCCATTTGCGGATCAACAACCGCGGTTGCCCAGTTCAGTCGCTGCTCCTCCCGGAACTCGAGGGGGAATCGGACGGCGCACAGGAGTCTGATCCCGATCCGGGTGCGGAGTCGGTCGGGAGAACGTGGCCAAGGTGGCCGTGATGGCGACGGGGATCACCGCTGTCGTCGGAGTCTGAGGGAATCGGAGGGGGCACGACCGGGTCGGAAGTCGACCCGCCGACGGCGGGTTGGGTCCAGGATCCGTCGTCCCGGTGAGAATACGGCGGGAGCCCGGCCTTGATCCCGGACCTGCCGCGGGAGAGACGGATCAGGAAGACGATGGCCAGCAGGACGAGGCCCAAGGCGCCCAAGCCAAGGGCAACCAGCACCAGCAGGAATATCAGACCCATGACGGAGTCACGATGGTCCCGAGCCCGATCCTGGTTCAACCCGGATCATCCCCTCGCCTTCGCCCCGCTACTCCGGTTCGTCTTGCCAGCGGTGCGTCAACGCGTGCCGCACTCCGAGATGATCGAGCACCCGGGCGACGACGGTATCGACGACCGCTTCCACCGTGGTCGGCCGCGTGTAGAACGAAGGATTGGCCGGTAGCAGGAGGGCTCCCGCCTGAAGGAGTAGCTCAAAATTCCGCACGTGAACGAGGGAGAGGGGCGTCTCGCGTGGGACCAAGATGAGCTTTCGACGTTCCTTCAACATCACATCGGCGCAACGAAGGAGGGAATCGGAACTGAGCCCATGCGCGATCCGGCGCATCGTTCCCATGCTGCACGGGATGACCACCATGGCATCGGGCGGATTCGAACCGCTGGCGAAAGGCAGGTTCATCGAGCGGAGACTGTGGGACTCGACTCCCTCGCGCAGTCGGAGTCCGCCGGGCATCTCCTCGGCAATCACCTGCGGAGCGTATTGGCTGAGGATGACGTGAACCTCGTGCTCAGCCGGATCCAGCTGGTCGAGGAGCCGCTGGGCGTAGAGGGAGCCACTGGCTCCGGTGATGGCGATCAAGAACCGCATAACCCATCCTGCCCCGGATCGGCCCCGGGCACAGCTTCGACTTGTCAGGATCCGGGGGCCGCTGCCTCCGGCGGGACGGTTTCCTTCGTCTGGAAGGTGGTCTGCCCCTGATACCGCCCGGCCTGGACCTCCAGACGATAGACGGTGCCCGGCAACAGGCGGGCGGGCTTGTTGCGATCGTCCTTGAGCTTCATGCCCCGGGGAGTTTTGCCGTACAGCAGGGCCTTGGTCGGAGTCGAGTTGCTGGTCGTGTTCACCTGCCAGACGATCAAAGGCGCATGACCGGGAACCGAAGGTTGATCCTCAATCACCCGAACCGAAGTCAGGCGGTACTCGCCGTCGAGGGCAAACACCACCGGGTACACGCCGTCGAACTTCCCACTCTCGCTCGCCTGGGCCTGGCCCCCGCCTCGATTCCGATTCTGCGCCTCGGCCTTGCGGGACTCGCGGGGGATCCGCCTGGATTCAAGGCTGGCGCGACCGGTGATCTCCCGCACCTGCGCCTGGATCTGGATGGGATCCGGCCGCAGCCACTCGGTATTGAAGAGCGCGTAGCAGGCCCCGAGCACCACGGCCACGCCGAGCAGGATCCAATTCTTGGTGTTCATGGATTTCAGGGAGTCGTCAGCCCCAGTTGCCGTGCCTCCGGCGAGATCGCCCACATGTTGAGGGGCGTGAGGGATCGTCCGAACTTCATGAAGCGCACCGACCCATCCGCCATGGCGTAGTCAGACCCTCCACCGCGTCCGCTCTTGGCCGAGTTGCCGTGGCGGTTCTGGTTTAATTGGAGGATGTCGTCGAACTGATCGAAATCCATGTGGAAATGCATGGACTCGGATTCCTTCTCGCCGAAGAGGACGGTCTCGGTGGGCTCGAGAATATCGTTTTCGCGCAGGGTCTTGTCGCCGGCACCCATGATCCGGAAGAAAGACCACTCGGCGGCCGTCAGGGATCGTTTGTAGAAATCATTCCACCCGTTGATCAGGTAGGTGCGGGGGGCGAAATCCGCCGGGTGGGTATTGGAGGACATCCCGATGAACCCGCCGCTGCTGGATCCCTTCAATGTGGGAGGATCGGAAGGACACCGGAGAACTTTGATGGTCCGGTAATAGGGGAGGCCCGCCGTGGGCCAACGATTGGTGATGGCCCGGGCCGGGAACCGATCGCGGTTGTCGTCCGAGTACATGCGGACCGAGAGGCCAAGTTGCCGCACATTGTTGACGCAGGAGATCCGGCGCGCCGCGTCTTTCGCCCGGGCGAGCGACGGGAGCAGCATGCCCGCGAGGATGGCGATGATGGCGAT
>JBDNHZ010000510.1:0-1375 GCA_041688515.1 Verrucomicrobiota bacterium | reverse complement strand
GCGTGTTCCCCAGCCGGAAGAACTGAGCGAATGGGAAACACGCCTCGCCACGGGTGACGCGCGGTCCGCCGTCGCCGAAGACCTGTTGTGGGCGCTGCTCAATTCGCGGGAGTTCACCTTCAACCACTGACCCATCCATGCCTCGTTCTTCCCTTCGCTGTGATGGCTTCAACCGTCGAGAGTTCCTCCAACTCGGGTGCGTCGGCTCCCTTGGCTTGAGCCTCGCCGGACTTCTCCGCTTGCAGGCGCAATCGGAGCCCACCGCCGCACTCAAGGGTCGCGCCCGCTCGTGCATCCTCATCTGGCTCGATGGCGGCCCCAGCCACATCGACACCTTCGATCCCAAGCCCGACGCGCCGGTCGAGGTCCGCAGTCCGTTCCAGTCCATTCCCACGTCGATCGCCGGGGTTCATCTGTGCGAACACCTGCCGCGGACGGCGAAGCAGATGCGGCATGTCGCCTTGATCCGGTCATTGACCCACGAGGTCGGCAATCACGACACCGGCACGCGTTTCCTCCTCACCGGTCATCGACCGACACCCGCGCTGGATCACCCGAGCCTCGGCAGTCTGGTGGCGTGGAATGGCCGCGCTTCCAGCAACGTCCTTCCTTCCTACATCGCCATCCCCGGCGATGGCGTCGGGGGACAATCGAGCGCCGCCCGGGCCGGCTTCCTGCCTGGAGCCTTCAACGCCTTCAATGCAGGCCGCGATCCCGGGCGGGTCCCAGATCTTCAATTGCCCGAGGGCATCTCCTTCAGTCGATCGGATCGACGACGCGAAATGCTCGCCCGACTGGACCGGTTCGCGGGTTTGCCCGAGACCGATCCGTCGGTGCGCAACCGCGACGCGTTCTACGATCAAGCCTACCGGTTGATCGCCTCCAGCGAAGCCCGCAACGCCTTCTCCCTGGACACCGAACCGGCACGGACCCGCGAGGCGTACGGAGCCGGACGTCTCGGCACCGGATGTCTCCTCGCCCGCCGTCTGGTGGAGGCGGGCTCGCGATTCGTCACCGTGGTTGACCCTGGCTGGGACACCCACCAACAGATCGCCCGCGAGCTTCCCGACTCGCGCTTCGCCGGCAGCGGCAAGCTTCCCTCGCTCGACCGCGCCTATTCCGCCCTGCTCACCGACCTGTACGAACGGGGACTGCTGGAATCGACCCTGGTCGTCCTCATGGGCGAATTCGGTCGGACCCCGAAGATCAACGCCATTGGCGGACGCGATCACTGGCCGCGAGCGG
Source organism: Verrucomicrobiota bacterium (assembly GCA_041688515.1). Classification (GTDB taxonomy): domain Bacteria; phylum Verrucomicrobiota; class Verrucomicrobiia; order Limisphaerales; family UBA9464; genus UBA6176. The sequence goes on along the minus strand of JBDNHZ010000510.1, from coordinate 130 downwards.
GGTTCGTCGCGCTGGCGGGAGGCGGCGTTCAGGGGGGGCGTGTGATCGGGGCGACCAATTCGTTTGGCGAATGCCCGATTGATCGACCGGTGTCGCCCGAGGACCTGGCCTTCACGCTGCTCACCTTGCT
>JBDNHZ010000509.1:0-4428 GCA_041688515.1 Verrucomicrobiota bacterium | reverse complement strand
TCTGATCCGTAGTCAGATGCTCTATCCAATTGAGCTACGGATGCACGAAGCGCGGCGACGTTAGGAATGCCGAGGGGTAGAGGCAAGGCCTTTTTGGGAACGATTCAGATTTTCGTTCAAGCGGGACCCGCGGGTTCGGGAGGCTGGCGATTTCATCAAGTGCGTTGCCGGCAATTGAAGCCGTGCGTCTTCCGTGGCAAGATTGTCGGGTCATGATGTTCCCCGGAAAGTACTGCGGCTGCCGCTGGCTCTGGCTGCTGGCGTTGCTGGCCTTGGTCGGTGTGGTTCGCGCCGCCGAGGTGCCCCGTGCCAAGGGGAAGCAGATCGACTTCAATCGCGACATTCGTCCGATCCTTTCCGATCACTGTTATTCCTGTCATGGCCCGGACGAGGGACGTCGGAAGGCCGGTCTGCGGCTCGACGTGCAGGAGGATGCTTTCCGGGTGTTGAAGTCCGGGAATCGGGCTCTGGTCGCCGGGGATCTGAAGGCCAGTACGCTGGTGGAGCGGGTGACGCAGAGTGATCCGGACGAAATCATGCCTCCGCCCAAGGGAGGCAAGCCGCTGACGTCGGCGCAGGTGGAGTTGTTGCGACGCTGGGTCGGGGAGGGGGCGGGATGGCAGAAGCACTGGGCCTTTGTGGCCCCGGAACGTCCGGAACTCCCAGCCGTCAAGGATTCGAAGTGGCCCCGGAACGAGCTCGATCGGTTCGTCCTCGCCCGGCTGGAACAGGAGGACCTCAAGCCCTCGCCCGAGGCCGATCGTCCGACGCTGATTCGTCGGGCCACGCTCGATGTGACCGGGCTTCCGCCCACGATCGAAGAGGTGGATTCGTTCCTGGCAGACCGTTCCTCCGATGCGTACGAGAAGTTGGTGGATCGACTGCTGGCGGTCCCCCAGTACGGCGAGCGGATGGCCGCGAACTGGCTGGATCTATCGCGGTTTGCCGACACCAGCGGTTACCATTTCGACGGGGTCCGGTTCATGTGGCTGTGGCGGGACTGGGTGATCAACGCCTTCAACCAGAATCAACCGTACGACCAGTTCACCGTCGAACAGTTGGCCGGGGACCTGTTGCCCAACGCGACCCAGTCCCAGCGTGTCGCCACCGGTTTTGTCCGGAACAACATGACCAACGACGAGGGCGGCGCGGATCCCGACGAGTACCTCAACAAGTACGTCGTGGACCGGGTGAGCACGCTCGGCTCGGTGTGGCTGGGAATGACCGTTGGATGTGCAGAGTGCCACGATCACAAATTCGACCCGATCAGCACCCGCGAGTTCTACCGCTTCTACGCCTTCTTCCATAACGTGCCGGAGAAGGGGCTCGATCGGATCCGGACCGACAATCCGCCCCCCCGATTGCCGGTGCCGACCCCGGAACAGGCGGTGAAATTCGTCGAGGCCGAGTTTCGGGTGAAGGACGCCGAAAAGACGCTAACGGATCGTCAGAACGAGCTGGGCGAGACCCAGGAGAAGTTCGAACGCGAGACCAACGGACGCCCACCCGCGGCACCGGCCCTGGCTGATCGGGTGGCACGGATCAGCTTCGACGATTCGCTCACGGCCGCCCGTGGCGAGGTTTTGAAGGACGGGAACTGGACCGGTCCCGCCAAACCGACTTTCGAGCCCGGTCGCATCGGCCAAGGTCTGGTGCTGGATGGCAAGGGTGCCGTCGAGTTCCCGGATTGGATGGCCTTCGGCCGGACCAATGCCTTCAGCGCGGGTGCCTGGGTGAAGTGGAAGGGGGCCGGGGGCGCGGTGTGGAGTCGGATGGAAACCGGTCCGGGATACCGGGGTGCGGACCTCCTCATCTCGGACAACCGGGTGCAGGTCCATTTCATTTCTGCATGGCCGGAGGACGCAGTGAAGGTGAAGACGAAGGAAGCCTTCAGCGCGGATCAATGGCATCACGTGCTGGTCACCTACAGCGGTTCCGGCAAGGCAGGCGGGTTCCGCATTTACGTCGATGGGCGGGTGCGTGAACTGGAGAATGAACGCGATGCATTGAAGGGCGAGACGACGACGCCCCAGCCGTTTCGGGTGGGATCGCGTTCGGGCGAGCTGTTCTTCACCGGCATGGTGGATGAAGTGGTCTTTCACCGGCGGGTCCTTACGCCCGAGGAGATTCCGCAGGAAGCGCTGCAAGGGTTCCTGTCGGTCATTGCCCGTACTGGCGGCAAACGAACGCCCGATGAGCAGGAAGCGCTCCGGCGGTTTTATCGGGAGGGGTTCGCCGTCGATCTGATCCGCTCGGAGGAGGCGTTGGTGAAGGCTAAGAAGGCCCGGGACGAAATCTTCGGCGCCATCCCGACCACGCTGGTCATGGAAGAGATGGAGAAGCCGCGGGACACCCATGTGCTGGTCCGTGGTGACTTCCGGACCAAGGGCGAGCCCGTGAGTGCCGGGGTGCCGGCGTTCCTTCCCCCGCTGCCGTCCGGGGAGCCGACCAACCGCCTTGGGCTGGCGCGTTGGCTGGTGGATCGGGCGCATCCGTTGACTGCGCGGGTCACGGTGAATCGAGCCTGGTCGATCTTCTTCGGAAACGGATTGGTCAAGACGCTGAATGATTTCGGGTCTCAGGGCGACTGGCCCAGCCACCCGGACCTGCTCGACTGGATGGCGGTTCAGTTCCGTGATGGCGGACCGGTCGCATCCGCGGCCCGGCGCGGATCCCCCCGGTCGGTGACCCCATGGAACACCAAGGAACTGGTTCGTCTGATCGTGACCTCGGCCACCTATCGCCAGACCGCGGCGGTCACGACGAATCTGTTGGAGCGCGATCGTTACAACCGGTGGTTGGCCCGCGGCCCGCGTCTGCGACTGGACGCGGAATTCGTCCGTGACAACGCGCTGGCGGTGTCCGGTCTTCTCGACCGTCGGATCGGGGGGCCCTCGGTGAAGCCGTATCAGCCGGCCGGCATCTGGGATGGAACTGACTCCCGCTACGACCAGGATCACGGCGACAAGCTGTATCGACGGGGCATGTACGTGTTCTGGCGGCGCTCGGCGCATTATCCGTCCTTCGCCACCTTTGACGCGCCCAACCGCGAGGTGTGCACCTTTCTGCGTCAGCGGACCCAGACGCCGCTGCAATCCCTGGTGCTGATGAATGACCCGGCCTATGTCGAGGCCGCCCGGGCCTTGGCCGCCAGGGTCTGGCGGGAAAGCCCGACCGATCCCGAGCGTCGGCTGATCCGCGCCTTCCGCCATGTGCTGGGTCGCACGCCGGCCAAGGAAGAACTGGCGGTCTTGCGCGAGACGCATTCGACGCAGTTGGCCCGCTTTACCCAGGATGCCGAGGCCGCCAAAGCGTTCACTTCGGTGGGCGAAAGCAAGCCACCCGAGGACATCCCGCGGGCGGAACTGGCCGCACTCACCGCAGTGGCCAATGTGCTGCTCAATCTCCACGAGACCATCACCCGCTGATTCCATGAACCTCGAACCTGACCTCCAGCGCATCCATTCGCGGCGGGCGTTTCTCACCCGCAGCACGACCGGTCTGGGAGCGGTCGCGCTCGCCACCCTCCTCAATCCGATCCGTTCGGAAGCGGCCGGCGAAAGGGGAGCATTGGAACGATTGCATCACGCACCCAAGGCGAAGCGGGTCATCTATCTGTTCCAATCCGGTGCCCCGTCGCATCTGGACCTGTTCGACCCCAAGCCAAAGCTCGGGGAACTGACGGGAACCGAACTGCCGCCCAGCATTCGGATGGGCCAACGCATCACCGGCATGACGGCCGGACAGAAGCAGTTGCTCTGTGTGGGATCGCCCTTTGCCTTCAAAAGATACGGCAAGCAGGGCGTGGAGATGAGCGAGTTGCTGCCCAACATCGGTGGCGTGGTTGACCAGATCGCCCTGGTCCGTTCGATGTTCACCGAGCCGATCAATCATGATCCGGCGGTGACGTTTTTCGGGACGGGACATCAACAGCCGGGTCGTCCGACCATGGGTGCCTGGGTCTCCTATGGGCTCGGCTCGGAGAACGAGAACCTGCCGGCGTTCGTCGTCCTGACCAGTGGCGGCGGTGGGCAACCCTTGCAGGCACGGTATTGGGGCAACGGATTCCTCCCCGGAAACTATCAGGGCGTCCAATTCCGCAATCAGGGAGATCCGGTGCTCTACGTCTCCGATCCTCCCGGACTCAGCCGCGATGCGCGCCGGCAATTGATCGATTCCATGCAGGCGTTGAACCGGCGTCAACTGGGGCAGTTGGCTGATCCCGACATCGCGACGCACATCGACAACTACGAGTTGGCGTTCCGGATGCAGACGAGCGTTCCCGACCTGATGGACATCGCTAAGGAACCGAAGGAAGTGCTGGAAATGTACGGTGCCGAACCCGGCAAACCTTCCTTCGCCAACAACTGTCTGCTCGCCCGTCGCCTCGCCGAACGGGGAGTCCGCTTCATCCAGTTGTGTCATCGG
>JBDNHZ010000059.1:0-7229 GCA_041688515.1 Verrucomicrobiota bacterium | reverse complement strand
TGTAGCCATCCATAGCCTTGTCGTTCCGAAAATAGATCGACCCGGTGGCCTCCGAGGGCGTGATCCCCGTCGCTCCCCCCAATTTGCTGGCCAATACGATTTCCCGTGGATTCGCCGGCCATTGAATGGTGTAGCGGCCCACCACCGACGGCCAGTACACCGTTTGAAAGCCCAGCAGCGTGTTGCCGGCATTCAAGCCCGCGCGGGATTGATTGGAACGAAACCACCAGACTTCCAGGCGATTGTCGTTGGGCAGGACATTCACTGGAATGATGGCGCCCTGATTGGCGTTCTCGAATCCATTCACAAAGGGATCTCGATACGCGTCCGGATGGTACGATCGTCCTTCGGTGCGAAGGATATATCCCGCGAGATAATCGCCCGCCGCCCCGCCCTCTTCCCCCGTCGGCGGGAGGATGCGTTCCCCCACATTGACGTTGGCCCGAACATAGCGGGGGGCAGTCAGGGCATTGATGCTCGGCACGCCGGTCGCCGCGGCCCCAATGAGCGTCATGTGGGAGCCAAATCCGCTGCTGTCCGTAGCCGGATTCTCCAACTTGCCAAACGTGAACTGGGTGCGAAGCCCCGACGTTCCCGGGGGGAACTCCGACTTCATGGATACCTGAAGTTCGCCGGCAGTGAGGCTCCTGTTCCAGATTCGCAGGTTGTCGATATCCCCATCGGCCAGAGCATCGGGCCAGTTGCTGCGTCCCACAAAGGCATTGTTGCGAACCACGACCTGGTTCGGCCCGCCAAACGGATTCTGCCCTACCAGCACGCCATCGTAGTACATCCGTGCCGTGGTTCCGTCGAAGGTAGCCGCCAGATGGACCCACCGGTTCAATGGTAACGGACTGCCGGCAACCAAGGATCCGGAATGGCTGGTGCCACGGTAGGCATCAAGTCTCGGCCGTCCGCTGGTTCCCTCCGACAAAGAGAGAAGCACGTTGTCCTGACCTGGTCCGTTCCCAAAGTCGAAAAGGCGGCTCCAAGTCCGGACTTGGCGCACGTAGACCCAAGATTCGACGGTGAACGCTCCCGGCGGAAAATAGACGTCGGCCGGCAATTGCCCATAGGTGTTGTCGGTGCCATTCAGGCGGAGGACGGAATTGGCTCCTGCCTGCTTGATTCCAACGGCCTGATCGAGATTCTCGCCCGGCAATCCGACCAAACTCTTCAATTCGGTATTGAGCGTCGAAAGCACGCGCTCAAAGGCGATATTGTCTCCCGAACTGAAGCGGAGCAGCGTGCGGTGGACGGGTTGATCAACATCAAGCCAGGTGTAGAACTTGAACTCCGGGGTGAACTTGGCCCGGGGTTTATCCAAGGGATCCTGATAGGCAATGTTGGGTGCGTTCTCCGGCTCCAGCTTGACCGCCGTCAGAGCCGCATCGGCATCCGTGGCCGCGAAGGGTCGCACGTAGTGACTGTACTTGGCCATGTCAGTCGGCCAGATCATCCGATACCGCCCAAAGAGTTTCGGCCATTCAAGTCCCGCTTCGCCCTGCTCCATCCAGTGAACCAGATAGTCGTTGAGATTCACCGTCTCACGGATCGCGTAGAGCTGGGCCGAACCGAGAGGATCCAGGCTGTGCCGGAAGGCGAAGTCATTGAGAATTCCCTGTTGGAGCGGTTCGGGACGGAGTTCGACCAGGGAACCCTCCTCTGGCGGAATGATTCGCTCACCCAATTCCACATTCACATCCGATGGAACCGGTTGCTTGCTGACATCGACAATTTCAATGCCCAGAGGGATGAAGCTCTGACCATCCGCACGCAGGTCACCCAGAAGCTCCACAAAGACGCGCCCCTCTGCGTTGTAGGCAAAAACGCTCTTCTGATCCCGGTCAAACCACAACGTGCGCAGCTCTTTCAGGGTCGAATTCGTCGTCCCGGAAGTGGGGCTGCTCGCCCCGACCTCGACAAACTCGTTGGTGACGGTGGCGGGAAAGTTGTTGTTGTAGACAATGTTGACCGCCCCCACACGGGCTCCGGGTACCGCAATTGGTCGACCGGTCTTGAGGAAGCCCCTCTCGGTCCAGTACATCTTCTTCGGCGGCTTGACCGCACTGCCCGAGGCGATGTAGTTCGCGGTATAGAGCAGGAAAATGTTGCCTCCATTGGTCTGGAAGCTCAGGGATCCGTTGGGATTGGCATAGTTGTTGGGGGGCGGATTGGCAGTGTTATAGGGAGATGCCTTGCGCCATGTGATGTTCAATGGTCCCGGCTGGATGGCATAAACCTGACGGGCGTGAGGGCTCCAGTAGTACCCTCCGGAATGCGAATTCGTGGTAAAGGGTTCCGGCAACCAGTAGGCCGTGTTCGGTGTGGATCCCAGCAGCAATCCCCGTTCGTCCGTCTCAGGCGGGGGCACCACCGAACCGAAGGAGAAGGAGACGGGCCGGCTCAGGTAAGGTGCCCCCACCTGGCCCCGCCTTAGCACCATCACTACCTGCCCTGCCACCGTTGCTCGGGGCATCTGCATCGCCTCCGCCACTGCGCCGGAAAACGGGGTCGCTCCGGCATTGAGGGTGGAATTGGCCGAAACCGCAGCCTGCCCGCTCGCCGTCAGGCCTCGAGCGGCGCCAAATGAAAGAAAGGTTCTAAACTGACCGGGCGTCGGCGGCGTGAAGGTTCCCGTCGAATCATTGCTGTTCGGCTGCAACCCGCTCGACCCCGGCGGAGTGTTCGCAGTCTGGGAAATCGGGACACCGGCCCTCGACTGGAAGTTATGCCAAGTGTCCCCCTGACTCACATGGCGGAACTCAATCGGGAGGGCCAACTGAGCCGTGGCACTTGTTGCACCCAGCAACAGGCCAATTCCCCACACCGCCGTCTGGAAGTTTTTCATGGTCCTATTCATCTTCACGCTCACTCGGTGTCCTAGCCACCCTGCTTGATTCGGAACCGCCTACGGTCCACGTGTCTGCTTGACCGGTGCCGTTCACCGTTCCACGGAGGCGGTCGTCTTGGCCTTTTCCAGACGGTTGATCAATTCGGTGTTCGCCTGGAGGACCTCTCGAATCTGCGCTTTCAGATCGGCCACCTGCTCCTTAACCGTCGTCAGCTCGGTCTTGACTGCGCTCAACTCGGAATCGTGCAGGACCTTGAGCTCCTGAATCGCCTTGATCGCGATCATGCCGAAGTCGCTGTAGCCGACAGCCAGATTCGTCTCTTTCGAGCTGCCGCCTGCTGGCCCCTCTTGCACGGAAACCATTTCGGGGAAGAGCGGCTGAAGCTCCTGCGCTATCACTCCCACCGAAAGCTTCGCGTCATCCGGATCGGTCTTCCAGTGGAAGCGCCGCAACTGAACCTTCAGTGCGCGGTCAAGCATCGGCTCGGCGTCCACGATATCCTTTTTCATCTTGCGGTCGGAGGACGCGTCCCAGTTGCCGTCACCGTCCCAGGTAATCGTCCTTTCCGAGCCCGAAGCGTTGCCCCAGCCTCCACCAAAGCCCCGGATGGCCACCCCACTGCCATATCGGAACATGATGAAGGACTTGCTTTTGTCAGTGGCGTTGTAGACCTGAAAGTAGTCGCCTGGAACCTCGAACATTCTGCCCCATCCATTGTTAACATTCAGGCCGTTGGCAATGGGTCCAGTGAGTGTGAGCCCGCCCTCGGCAAACATCGTAACTTTTCGATTGGACCCCGTGGTCCCGGCACCCACGATATCCAAGCCGTCTGTAAAGATCTGGTAGCCGATCTTGCCGGCATCCCCCTGCTTTCCGGCCAAGCCGGGCCGGAATTCCAACTCGCCCCTGGCCGTCAGTGCGAAATACGGAGTCCATGCTCCCGTCGTATTGAAGCCCCCTCCGACGGTCGTCCCGATCACCAGGCGATCCCCCGCGGTTCCGGGATCATCACCAATGGTCATCCGGAGTTCCGAGAAGTTACCGCCGTTGTTGTAACGGGCCAACCACAACGGATCCGTATTCTCGGACCCGGGAGCACCACTGAAGATGAGTGCATTCCCGTATCCGACGGATCCGCCAATCGCGTTCAAGCCCACGCGCAAATTCCCATCGATCCATTGTTCACCCCAGAAAGTGTTCCCGGAATCCCGGCGGGCAAAATTCCCGCTGATCAAGGAATCCGACAAGGTTCCACCGGAGATCTTGTTTGCGTTCAGGGACGCAATGCGGTCTGCACTGAGAACCCCGCTGCTGATGTTATTGGCGTTGATCTGGGTCAGTCCGGAGCCGACCCCGCTGAAACTGGCGGCGATCAGGGGCCCACCCACGGTGACCGAATTGCCGCTGCTGGTGAGGAGATCGGCGCCATTGTCAGTCCGCACCACCTTGACCGCCTGACCTGCCAGGAATGCATAAGGCGAAGTCAGCAGCCGGAGCCGGGGCAGGATGTCGACATTGGAGTTATTGGCTCCGATACCCTTGACCGTGACCCCGACAAAACGATCCGAGGCGTTGGACCCCGTGAAAAGCGTCGAAAGCGCGGGGCGTGGGTCTCCGGTGGTGGCGCCCTCCCCGAGAAGCACCGAGAAGTAGCCTTTGTCCACGGTGACGGTCTGCTGTTCCGCCCAGAGCAGGCCTGTGTTCTGGTTCTCGTTGTTGAAGATCTTGAAGATGACGTCGTAGTTTCTGGGCGCCGTATTGCCGAGGGCCGCACCGTTGGCGTCGACGAGAAAACCCTGATAGGTCATCCGATCCGGCGGATTGGCGGTTTGAGCCCGGAGTGCGGCCGGCACCAGAGCCAATGCCAGAGCTATCAGGACGAGATGGAATGCCGGCGGCAGCCAGCCACGGAAGGTGGGTCGTGTTTTCATGGTCTTAACTCCGAACGAATCAGACGGGCTGGAAAATGGGGTGCTCATACGCAGGGAACGGTGTCGGATTTCTACGGGACCCGGGTGAGGGTCGGAATTTCAGAGATGCGGTTGAGTTGAAAGACGCCTTTGGAATCGAAACGACGGGTGTCAGATGTCCCTCCCGGCCGGGGCAGACCCTTCACGAGCAGGGTTTCGATATATTCTCCGTTCAGGGCCAAGCCGGCAGATACCCGGCTATTGAAATCAGGGGCGGGGGGTTGAACCCTGAGCGTCAGTTCCCGAACGAGGGTGAAAGACTCGGAACCCTGAGGAAGTTCGGCTTTGAATCGGGAATTCAGGTTGTCGTGATCCGGGTGATAGGTGTGCAGAAATGGATTGGAAGACTGATCGGTAAAGGAGTTGGTAAGCCGGGTGGTCACCACTGCGCCCTGGTGCAGCGGCCCGGAAAGCGGCCACCCGCTATTCTCCTCGCTCCAAGGCAGGTGGGTTGCCGAAAGACGGCGTGCGGCGGAAATCAGACCGGGAGCGATGGCAGATTCCTTGTTGGCTACGACTGGGTTGGTGGCGGCGTTCAACCCGAAGTAGACTCTTTGCATCAGGGTGGCAGGCCCGGTTCCGGGATTGTGAATGATCAACCGCAGCGGGAACGGAGTCGGCACCGGCGTCAGGTTCGTGATCACCCCGGTCACGACATAGGCACCATTGGTTTGCAGGATCAATTGGTTGGTATTTCCGCGCAGGTAGGACTGCAGGTACTGGCCAACATGGGTCACCGCAGCCGTCCCGACCCACAGGCCGGCTTGAGAGGCTGGATTTGCCGAGACCGCCAGATCAATCCGGGTCTGTCCGAGCGAATCCGTCAGTTGAAGAATCCCCGCCAGAAGCTGGCCGGGATTGGCTGTGATGGCTGCCCGGTCCAAACCAATCACCACCTCCAATTCCGACCCCTGCAACCCGTGAGGCTGGAGTAACCACTCCTGGAATCCGTTCTGAGGCAACTCGGAGACACCATGAGTGAGGTTGGTGGTGTTCAAGGCTCCCCGAACCAAGAGAGGGGGAATTGCAACGATTGCCGGTTGCCCCGTGGGAGGGGCCTCCGACGCCACCAGCTTCATCTTCACCGTCAATGGAGATGCCGTCTGGTTGCGAATCCTAAAACTATAGCTGCTGAGGGAATCTCCAAAGGCGGCCCTCCCCGCACCTGCCGCCGTGATTTCGAACGGTCCAAAGTAGTTGTTGTAAACATCCCCGGCCCGGATCCAGAAGGCTTGTCCGCGCCGGACCGGTGTGGTCAGCAACGCCCACAATCGGCCCGGGTTCGTCGGTCCAAACTCCCCACCCGGGTACCGATAGATCTCACTGAACTGAAGGCTGGGAACGTCTGCCAGGAAACTTTCAAAGGTCGGTGCCCCAGTTCCCACCGTTGGAAATCCAAAGAAGTTCAGACCCGAAGTCGACCACCGATAGTCGGGTATCACCGGCTGCCCCTTCACCGTCCACGTATAATCGGTCGTGGTGTAGATCAGATAGGCGGCATTCCCGGTCAGTCTCTCCAATGTGGAACTGGCCCCACCCGACCGTCGCCATTGGGACCATTGGCTGCCCGTATCCAGCGGCTGCTGCGGCGACTGGACAAACTGCGCGGTCGCAGGATTCGGATTCCATCGCCAGACCTGTTGAATCGGCGTCACCACCGGAGCGGAAGGCCCCACGAGCTGGTCCAGCGTCACATGGGACGCATTCACATGCAGGTAAACCGCGTTCCATCCCGCCTTGAGGGTCAATGTTTCGGTGACCCACTGAGCGCGGGCCGGCAAAGCCAACCCGCACAGGAGGCTCAGGAGAAGGAAGGTCAGCTTCTTGTTCATGGCTTTCGATAAAAGTACCAAGTAGGTTGCGGGTTCATGCGCTGCAGCTCGGCCAGCGGTGTCCCGCCTGAGCGCCCGCCAAAGATGAGATATTCAGTACCCGACCAGACTCCAGTCCCCTCGCTCCGGGCCAGCGGCGAACCGTTCGAAGTCAGGGGACGCCATTTGCCCGTGGCTGGATTGTAGGCGCCGCCTGAGGCCACGGTCCCAGCCGGGGTTTCTCCGCCGAAAATCAGCATTTCCTCGCCTGTCCATTCCGCGTGATGTCCGAAACGGGCCGTCGGTGCGCCCACGGACGTCAACGACTGCCAACTGTTCGCCACCGGATCGTACAAGGCACCGTCGCCAATGGAAACGCCGCCGGACCGGCCACCCCAAATGATCATCCTCTGGCCCGTCCAAACCGCGGTGTGACCTTGCCGGGCGGATGGCACCGATCCACTGCCGGAGGTGCCTCCCCATGCGCCCGGGGTCGTGCCACCCGTCACCTGTAGTACTGCGCCACTGGCCAATTCCCCTGACTCACCCAGTCCACCCCACACCACAAACCGATTTCCGGTCCATACCGCCGC
>JBDNHZ010000508.1:0-8708 GCA_041688515.1 Verrucomicrobiota bacterium | reverse complement strand
CTGGATCTCTATCTCGTCAATTACCGGGTCCGCGCGTTGATGGACATGCCCAACGCCCGCGCGACCTTCAAGGTCAGCCAGGGCCGGACCGAGGTCGCCACCGTCGATGGGCGTCCGGTCTCCGCCCCCGATCTGACCAATCGTTTCTCGGTCAACGTGCGAGGGGGAGTGGAAGAACTCGGCGAACCGGACGTCCTCTATCTCGGACGCGGCGGCACGAACTTTGTCGAAGTTCCGTGGACGGGCGGCGCGTGGTTGGATGCCGACGGACAACCGCTGAAGGCCCCTCCGTTCGAGTGGGGGTTGGCCGCCCGGTTCCGCGACCTGGATTCCGACGGACGTCCCGAACTTTACGTCTGCAACGATTTCCAGAGTCCCGACCGCCTCTGGCGCAACGAATCGAAGCCTGGCCAAGTCCGCTTCCGGTTGGCCGCTCCCGGGACTCTTCGCCACACGTCACGGTTTTCCATGGGAGTTGATTTCGCCGATGTGAACCGAGATGGCCACGACGACTTCCTCGTGCTCGACATGCTCTCGCGGGATCCGGTGCAGCGTCTGACCCAACTCGAAGACGCCGCTCCTTCGAACGTCGAGCAGGCGGATGCCGCTGCGGCTCCGCAGTACGACGTGAACACCCTCCAGATGGGGCGCGGCGACGGGACGTTCTTCGAGGCGGCCGCCTTCGCCGGGGTTCAGGCCAGTGAATGGTCGTGGACGCCCGCCTTTCTCGACGTGGACCTCGACGGTTGGGAAGACCTGCTCGTCACCACCGGCCAATGGCGTGCCGCCCGGGATCTGGATGTTGCCGCGGAATTGCGACGCCTGCGCCAGACCCGCCGGATGAGCGATGCCGAACTGTTCGCCGCCCGACGTCGTTATCCCCGCCTCGAACCACCCCAGATTGCGTTTCAGAATCAGGGCGGTCGCTTCCGTGAATGTGCTGCCGAATGGGGTTTTGATTTCCGCGCGGTGGCTCAGGGCCTCTGCCTCGCAGACCTCGACAACGACGGCGATCAGGACGTGCTGGTCAACCATCTCAACGCCGTCGCCTCTCTCTTCCGCAATGAGTCTTCGGCCCCGCGCATCGCCGTCCGCTTGCTCGGCGATGGAGGCAACCGCTCCGGCATCGGTGCCCGCATTCGAGTTCTGCCCGCGTCTGCCGGATCGGCTCCGATCCAGTCCCAGGAGATAAGCGCGGGCGGACGTTATCTCAGCGGGGACACGCCGGAGCGGACGTTCGCTGCCGTGGGGACCGGGCCTTGGACGATTGAAGTCCGCTGGCCGGATGGCCGGGCAAGCCGGACGACCAACGCCACTTCCGATCGCCTCTATGAATTCCAGGTGACCGGCCCGGTCCCGGTGGCCGCCGACGTGCTCGTAAACTCTCCCGTGAATCCGACGTTCGAGGATCTGTCGGCGCGACTCGCGCACACCAACGTGTCCGAGGTCTTTGATGAATTCATCCGGCAACCCTTGTTGCCCCGCCGTCTGGCCACCGAAGGGCCGGGAATTGCCTGGGCCGATCTCGACGGCGATGGCCGCGAGGAACTCGTGTTGCCCGGCGGATACCAGGGTGCCTTGCAGACGTTCCGCATTCTGCCGGAACTGCGCTTTGAACGGATCACCAACACCCCGACTTCCCGGGCCCAGCCAATGGCCGTGCCTTGGAACGGACGGTTGCTGGTCGCCGAATCGAGTTACACCGACGGCGCGCCCCACGGCGCGGCCTTGTCCGTCTGGCCCGGTGGCAGTCCAGCGCTTGCGGCGGGGCCGAATGCCGTTGGCACCCTCGCCACGGCGGACATCGACGGCGACGGCACGTGCGAGGTGTTCGTCGGCGCACGGGTCATCCCGGGTCAATGGCCGCGAATCCCAGCTTCGGCGCTCGTCGGGCTCACGACCAATGGCTTCGAAGTCCGACAGGTGATGACCCAGGCCGGTCTGGTCACTGCCGCGGTGTTCGCCGACCTCGACCTCGACGGGGATGTCGATCTGGCGGTGTCCTGCGAATGGAGCGAACCCCGTCTCTTCCGCAACGATGCGGGTCGATTCTCCCCGTGGAAGTCGGAGTTCCGACTCGGCGACGCCGTGCTTCCCCCTGGAGCGTTTGAGGGGCTGTGGACCTCCGTGAACGCCGGGGATTTCGACGGTGATGGCATCCCGGATCTGGTTCTCGGCAACTGGGGCGAAAACTCGTACTGGGAAGTCTTTGATCGTCCCTGGGTGGCATGGCATGGCGATCTGGATGGCGATGGAACCGAGGACGTCTTCACCGGCTACGCCCGGCCCGGGCTTCAGATCCCACCTGGGGAACCCCTCTCAGCCTTCCTGCCGATGCACGGTCTCGGGTTGCTCTCCGGTGCGGTGCCGATCCTGCGCGAGCGGTTCAAGTCCCACCGCGAGTTCGCCCTGGCCAACCTCGAACAAATCCTTGGACCCCGCCCCGCCGGCCTTCAGCGCGTCGCCGTTCGCTGGGTCTCCTCGGTGGTCCTCCTCAATCGCAGCAATTACTGGGCGGTCCTGCCCCTGCCCGAGGTCGTCCAGAGGGCTCCGGTCTTTGGCATCGCCGTCGCCGACTGGGATGGCGACGGTCTCGAAGATCTTTTCCTGGCCCAGAATTTCTTCGGACAGAACCATGGGATCACCCGGGACGACGCCGGTCTGGGCGCGCTCCTGCGTGGTCGGGGCGACGGCCGGTTTGAAGCCATTCCCGCGACGGCTTCCGGCATTTGCGTCCTTGGGGAAGGTCGCTCGGCTTCGGCCGCCGACATCGACTCCGATGGCCGCCCCGATTTGCTGATCACCCAACACGCCGGGGCCACCCGGCTCTTCCGCAATACCGAAGGCCGTCCCGGTCTGCGGGTCCGCCTGGATGCGGGTCCGGGCAACTCCATCGGGGCGGGGGCCTCGGCCCGGTGGGTGGGGCCTGGCGGTGCCAGTCCGTCCCGGGTTTGGCGATTCGGGGCGGGACACGGCACCAGTGATTCCGCCGTGCAGGTGCTGGCGCGTCCGTCGGAGGGCGACGGAGCGCTGGAAATCCGGTGGCCGGGTGGGAAGAGCTCCAGGGTTCCCGTCCGCTCGGCAACGCGCGGAGTCCGGGTTTCGATCGAGGGTCGGGTAGAAGAGGAAACGCGATGAAGTCAATGCATGGAGGCCCCTCCTGGCAACGCCTGTCATTCCACCCCGCGCAGGTGCTGTGGCTCGTCGCCTTCCTGCTCTCCGTTTCCCTTCGGGCCGCGCCGGATTGGCAGGCCGCCGTGGGTCATCGATGGACCTCGCTTGCCCCGGCTCCGGCGCATGCGCCCGGCTTCACCCGTCTGCCGGCTGGCAGCCTGGGAATCACCTTCACCAACGCCTTGTCCGACGACCGTTCCGTCACCAATCGGAATCTGCTCTCGGGCTCCGGCGTCGCCCTGGGCGATGTCGATGGCGACGGTTGGTGCGATCTGTACTTGTGCGGGCTCGACACCGACAACCGGCTCTATCGGAACCTCGGCAACTGGAAGTTCGAGGACATCACCGGCGATACCGGCCTGGCCTGTGCCGGGGCGGACGCCACCGGGACGGCCTTTGCCGATGTCGACGGCGATGGCGACCTGGATCTGCTGGTCAACGTCCTTGGGGGCGGCACCCGGCTGTTCCTCAATGACGGTCGGGGCCATTTCACCGATGGCACCACCGCCGCTGGCCTTCGATCCCAGACCGGAGCCACCTCGATGGCTCTCGCCGATGTGGACGGAGACGGGGATCTGGATCTGTACGTGGCGAACTTCCGCCCCACGACCATCCTCGATCGTCCCACCGCCCGCTTCTCGATGCAGAACGTCGGGGGTCAACCGCGGGTTGCCGCGGTCGATGGGCGTCCGGTCACCGAGCCCGACCTGAAGGACCGGTTCCAGATTGGCTCGGATGGCCAGGTGCAGGAGAACGGCGAACCGGATGTGCTGTGGATCAATGATGGGAAGGGACACTTCGAAGCGTTGTCCTGGACCCAGGGGGCCTTCGTGGACGAGGACGGCAAACCCCTGACCGCACCGCCGGGGGACTGGGGGTTGGCCGCCCGGTTCCATGACGTCGATCGCGATGGCGATCCCGATCTTTACGTCTGCAACGATCTGTGGACCCCGGACCGTTTCTGGATCAACGAGTCACGCGATGGTCGGATCCGGTTCCGTGCCATCGGCCTGCGGGAGATGCGCAACAACCCCACGTTTTCGATGGGCGTGGATTTCGGCGATCTCGACCTGGATTCAAACGAGGATTTCTACGCCGTGGACATGCTGAGCCGCTCGCGTCGGCTTCGACAAACCCAGTTGGCCGCCATGGGACCCGAGATGCGCCCACCCGGGCTGATCCTGGATCGGGTCCAGATGAAGCGGAACGTCCTGCAGATGGGACGGGCCGATGGTTCCTACGGAGAGGCGGCCTATCAAGGCGGCGTCGAGGCCAGCGAATGGTCCTGGGGCCCGGTCTTCCTGGACGTCGACCTCGACGGCTTCGAGGACATCCTGGTCGTCAATGGCGAGCATCGTGACTTCCAGGACAGCGATGGAGCCGAACGCGTCGCGGAAGCGCAGCGCGGCGGGCGCGCCCTGAGTCCGGCGCGCATTCAGGAACTCGTCCGTTCTTTTCCCCGTCTGGTCACCGACAAGCTCGTCTTCCGCAATCGCGGCGATGCCACCTTCGAAGAAGTCGGACGCGCCTGGGGATTCGGCGACGCGTCGATCAGTCAGGGCGTGGCCCTCGCGGACCTCGACAACGACGGGGACCTCGATGTGGTGGTGAACCAGTTGTTCGATGCACCCGGGCTCTATCGCAATGAATCCGGTGCCCCCCGGCTTGCCGTGCAATTGCGCGGACCGACAGGAAATTCCTTGGGCATTGGTGCCCGGATCGTCGTCGCTCCCATCGCCGGGAAGGGAAGCGTCCCGCCCGTGCAATCACGACAGTTGATCTCCGGGGGACGTTACCTGGCGAGTGATCAGGCCCGGAGAAGCTTCGCGCTCGGCGCGGCCACGGCGGCCCGGATCGAAGTGCATTGGCCGGGCGGACGCGTCTCCCCCATCACGAATGCCGTTCCCGGTCGGTTGTATGAGGTGTCGGCCGAGGCGGCCGGGCTCGAAGTCGCGCGGTCGCTGATCCAACCGCTGTTCGAGGACGTCTCGTCCCGGCTCAGCCATGTAACCAGCGAGGAACCCTTCGACGATTTCCAACGTCAACCGCTCCTTCCCAATCGGCTGTCGCTGCTCGGACCCGGCGTCACCTGGACTGACCTCAACGGCGATGGTCGCGACGATCTCCTTGTCGGGACCGGCAAGGGCGGAATGATCGGTGCCTTCGTTGGGCGTCCCGATGGATCGTTCGAGAAGCTCGACCGCCCGCCGTTCAACAAGCCTGCCGGACGCGATCTCACCGCCTTGATCCCCCTGGGCGGAGTCGTTCTCGCCGGTTCCGCCAACTATGAGGATGGGTTGACCAATGGCGGATGTCTCCGCGTCCTCGACCCCGCCCGCGGCGTCAGCGGCGAGACGGTTCTGGCACCGCCCTTCAGCACCGGACCGGTCGTCGCCGCCGATCTCGACGGCGACGGACAACTGGAACTCTTCGTCGGCGGACGCGTGGTTCCAGGACGTTACCCCGAGCCCGCCGCCGCCCTGGTGCTGCGGACCGCCGGAGGACGCATCGGAATCCAGCAGCGGATCGAACGTCTCGGGCTGGTCTCCGGTGCCTGCTTCTCGGATCTCGATGGCGATGGCGATCCCGACCTGATCGTCGCCCGTGAATGGGCGACGCTTGGATTCCTGCGCAACGACCAGGGCACACTCGTCGAGTGGAAGCTCCCGGTTCACGCGGGGGGGCGGGTGCTCGACGAACGTGAGTGGAGTGGCTGGTGGAACGGGGTGGTCGCCGGCGATTTCGACGGCGATGGCCGCATGGATCTGGTGGCGTCAAACTGGGGCCGCAACACCGCCTACCGCGCGTCGATCCAGGAACCCCGGCGATTGTACTTCGGTGACCTGGGCAGCGGCGGTGTGGATCTGTTTGAGGCGTCGGTCGAAGCCGGTTCAAAACGGGAATGGCCGGTCCGGGAATTGCCGGTTCTCCGCATGGTCCTTCCTCTTCTGGCGGAGAAATTCGCCACGCACGCCGCCTACGCGGACGCCGATCTCGGCCAGGTTCTTGGCGACTTCCTTCCCAAGCTGGACCGGGTCGAAGTCACCCTGCTGGATTCCGTGGTGCTGCTGAATCGGGGCGATCACTTTGAACTGCGTCCGCTCCCCGCCCTGGCCCAACGCGCGCCTGCCTTTGGCGTGTGCGTCGCCGACGCGGATGGCGATGGACACGAGGATGTCTTTCTCGCCCAGAACTGGTTCTCCGCCCAACCGATGATGCAGCGCAACGATGGCGGACGCGGTCTCTGGCTTCGTGGGGATGGTCGGGGAGGATTTACCGCCGACGACAGCACGGGCGTCGCGGTCTACGGGGAAGGTCGGGGGGCCGCCGTCGCCGACTTCGATGCCGATGGCCGCGTCGATCTGGTCGTCGCCCAGAATGCGGCTGCGGTCACCCTTTGGCACAACCTCGGTGCGAAGCCCGGTCTGAGGGTCCGCCTGCGCGGGCCTGCGGCCAATCCAACGGCCGCCGGGGCCCGGGTGCGCCTCCTGTACGGCGATCGCCCCGGGCCGACGCGCGAGATCCATCTCGGCTCCGGTTACTGGTCGGTCGACAGCGCCGTGTCGGTGCTCGGCATGGACGGGGAACCCACCGCCCTCGAAGTGATCTGGCCCGGGGGCCAGAAGAAGCGTGAACCCATCCCGCCCGGGGCCCGCGAAATCACGGTCGGGCCCAACCCGTAGGGACCGAGGCAACGAAGCCCGGAGTTCCGTTTCGTCTCCCTGCGCTCGGGGGAAGGGAGGAAGAGGCGGGCGAGGCCGTGCTGTGGGCGGCCTTCATCCCTCCGGCGTCGAGGAGATGGCTTCGGACCCCGCCCGCTCCCGCTTCAATGCCGGAAGTGGCGATGCCCGGTGAACACCATCGCGAGGTTGCGTTCATCCGCCGCCTGGATGACGTCCGGATCCCGGACCGATCCGCCGGGTTGGATGGCGGCGGTGGCACCCGCTTCGGCGGCGGCGATCAATCCATCGGGGAAGGGGAAGAAGGCGTCGGAACAGACCACACTGCCCCGGAGGCTGAGCTTGGCTTCCCCGGCCTTCCACACGGCGATGCGGCTGGAATCGACCCGGCTCATCTGGCCGGCCCCGATGCCCAGCGTCCGGGTGGCGTTGGCGTAAACGATGGCATTCGATTTCACGTGCTTCACCACGTGCCATCCGAAGAGCAGGGCTTCGAGTTCTGATGGCGAGGGTGCCCGCTTGGTCACCACGCGCACGTCGGCGGCCGTCGTGGTGCGCAGATCGCGTTCCTGCCACAGGAAAGATTCGGCACCCACCGACCGGAGGTCGTGGGGAGCGGCTTGAGCCGGGTTCTTGAGGATCCTTAGCAGGCGGAGATTCTTCTTCTGCTGGAGCAGCGCGAGGGCGTCCGGCGCGAAGTCAGGGGCGACAATGACCTCGCTGAAGATCTCGGCGATCGCCTCGGCGCACGGGAGGTCCAAGGTGCGATTGACCACGATGATCCCGCCGAATGGGGCCCGGCGGTCGGTGGCAAAGGCCCGGTCCCAGGCCTCCCGCAGGTTGAGGCCGCGGCCGACCCCGCAGGGATTGGTGTGCTTGAGGATGGCCAGGGTAGGATCGTTGGCCGGGAATTCCCCGATCAGTGCGGCGGCGGCGGTGAGATCCAGGATGTTGTTATAGGAAAGTTCCTTGCCGTGAAGCTGGGCGAAGTAGTCGCGGAACTTGCCATAGAGCGCGGCACGTTGATGCGGGTTCTCGCCGTAGCGCAACGGTTGGGCGAGCGGCGCGCCGATCGACAGCACCGGGAGGGGTTCGTTGGACGGGGTGAATTCCCGCGTCAGATGCGCCGCGATGGCGGCATCGTAGGCGGCGGTGCGGGCGTACACCTTGGCGGCCAGGCGCTGGCGGAGTTCCAACGTGGTGTTGCCAGTCGCACGCACCTGCTCCGCCACCGTGGCGTAGTCCGCCGGATCGACGATCACCGTGACGCTCCCATGGTTCTTGGCCGCGCTGCGCAGCATCGAGGGACCGCCGATGTCGATGTTCTCGATCGCGTCATGCAACGAGACTCCCGGCTTCGCCACCGTGGCTTCGAACGGATACAGATTCACCACCACCAGATCAATCGGCGCGATCCCATGCTCGGCCACAGTGCGTTCGTGCTCGGGGTTGCCACGCAGGTAGAGCAAGCCGCCATGTACCAGCGGGTGCAACGTCTTCACCCGGCCATCCAGCATCTCCGGGAATCCGGTGTGCTCGGAGATGTCCTTCACCGGGAGCCCCGCGTCGCGGATCGCCTTGGCGGTGCCACCCGTGGAAAGGAGTTCGACCCCCGCCGACACCAAGGTGCGGGCGAGTTCAACCAGGCCGGTCTTGTCGGAAACGGAAATGAGCGCGCGATGAATCTTGGACATGGAACAACGTGAAACGAAGACGTGGGCGGGAGTTTGAACAGGCGCGAAGGCGAAGGACAGGGGGAATTCCAAGGGGAGAGATCTGGGGGCGCATCTTGATACCGACCCCGCCCGTCTGGAACCCGCCTCCTTACGTCGGCAGCTACGGACGGGGCGGCGG
>JBDNHZ010000507.1:0-8868 GCA_041688515.1 Verrucomicrobiota bacterium | reverse complement strand
GATGTCTACGGGGCCGAGTTCATCTGCTGGTTGCACCGGGAATTCTACGAGCGACTGCCCGAACCACTCCACTGGGCGCAGACTGTGGCCGGTACATCGTACCGGATCGAACCCGGCCGACTGCGTGATTTCATGGTCGGCGTCGGTCGGCATACGCCGCCGCGTTTCGACGCGCTTCCCGAGTTCCTTGCGCGGTTCAAAGAATTCCATGGCTCCGGAGACATCCTGGGGACGGATCGCCTCGTCGCCATCGCCGCCGCCCATCACCGGCTGGCTTGGATTCATCCCTTTGGCGATGGCAATGGCCGGGTCACCCGCCTCCATTCGCAGGCGCTGATGATCCATCACGGTCTGGGTGGGGGAGGACTTTGGACACTCTCCCGTGGTTTGGCTCGGCAGCGGCAGCGGTACTACGATTCCCTGCAGATCGCAGACCAAGGACGGCGGACCGACTTGGACGGGCGCGGCAACCTTTCGGATGCGGGGTTGGCCGCCTTCTGCCAATTCCTCCTCGAAACGATGCTGGATCAGATCCAGTTCATGAGCGGACTGCTCGGACTGCCAGCCCTGCGGACGCGCGTGGAACGATACTTCCAGTTCGAGACCGTCCATTTGAAACGGTATCGTGCGGAATTGATGCGGCTTGTGCGGACCTTGATCGACGAGGGCGAGATCCCGCGCACCCGGGTGCAGGAGATCACCGGCAAGGGCGGGACCGTGTCTGCCGAAATCATCAAGCTCGGTTTGCAGGAAGGTCTGGTTGAATCCCCGAGTCCGAAAGGCCCGCTCCAGCCGGGGTTCCCCTCGAAAATTCTCGACTTCTATTTTCCACAACTGTTCGTCGATCTGCCGGCAGTCGAGCCGGTCCGCGGCCGTTGAGCATGCTCCCCAGTGATCTCGCGGCGCTCGCCCGCTGGGGTGGGGCGGCGTCGGTCGGGACCAGTCGGACGGCTTGCGATCCATCTCCACCCGCTTCGCGAAGCGTCCTGGAGTGCGCGTGGCGTCAGCCACCGCTTTGGCCGCAGATCTTCGTGCACAGTGGACGTCCCGCCATCAACCCCAGGCCCGGAAGCGGGATGCGCCTCGGCGTGCCATCCGCCGATGCATTCCGCGTTGGCCTCCGGTGTGCACAATGGAGATCTGATACCATTCATTTCTGTTCGACGATGATACCGGCATTGAATTAACGCCGGGCGACCATGTCGTGGAGGTTTACAGCCCCGATCTCCTCGTGGCTCACCAGGAGTTGTTCATCGCCTTGGTAAGTCAGCGCGGTTCAGTCCTCGTCCAAACGTGAAAATGGTGGTGGAGGCCACCGCTCCGTACTCCATGGGGGGTACACCCCATGGAAAAGGTCACGACCATCATCACCGGCGAGGCGGGGCCGAATTCTTATACCCGTCATGGGCTGGAGGAGTACATTTCCGATTGCATCATCTTCCTGGATAACAGGGTCAACGAACAACTCTCCATT
This sequence comes from Verrucomicrobiota bacterium, assembly GCA_041688515.1. Classification (GTDB taxonomy): domain Bacteria; phylum Verrucomicrobiota; class Verrucomicrobiia; order Limisphaerales; family UBA9464; genus UBA6176. The sequence continues at coordinate 7,394 of JBDNHZ010000507.1, read as the reverse complement.
CGAAGGATTCGTGTCATCAAATATCGGGGCTCAAACCATGGAACAAACGAGTACCCCTTCGTCATTGATCAAGGCGGACTTTCAGTAATTCCAATCACTTCGGCGGGACTCGATCACCCGGGCACAAGCAAGAGAGTCTCAACAGGAATTCCGTCGTTGGACAAGATGTTCCAGGGTGGTGGTTACACCCGGGGCAGCACCATACTCGCTTCAGGCACCGCAGGCACTGGAAAATCAAGCCTGGCGACGGCATTCGCAGTCGATCGGTGTAGACGTGGAGAACGCTGCCTCTTCCTGTCTTATGAAGAATCCTCGGGTCAACTCATTCAGAATATGAGCTCGATAGGGTTTCATTTGGAGCCATTGGTGAAGAAGGGACTCCTTAAAATTGTGTCCACGAGACCCTCCTTTTTCGGTTTGGAGATGCACCTGCTCGACCTCCACAAGATCATTCAAGAATTCAAACCTAATGCCGTTGTCATTGATCCACTGACAAGTCTCATTGCGGAGGGAAGTCAGCGCGAAATTCAATCAATGGTGACTCGCATGATTGACCTCCTAAAGTCCAAGCGCATTACCGGGTTTTTTACCAGTCTCGTTTCTTCAACCGCTCAGAATAACACGAGCGGCGAGATCGGCGTCTCGTCTTTGATTGACACCTGGATTGTCGTTAGAGAGTTGGAGGAGGACGCCGGAAGAAGACGCCTTCGTGGCCTTTACATCGTCAAGTCCCGTGGCATGGGCCATTCCAGTGACGTCCATAAATTGATTTTGAGTGATGATGGAATTCACCTGGTACCCGTGGATGCCGTCAAAGGCGGAAATCAGAAGTCAGAATCCGATAATTCCGTTTCGCAGAAGCAAGATGATGGGTCAATGGGGAAATTGTCTGGAAAGAAGAGGCACTGACGCTGACCATGAAAGCATTGCATCCAGAGTTTATTGTTGCCATTGGCGGCTCAGCAGGAGGCCTGAACGCGTACAAGGCGCTGTTGGAGGCGCTGCCGTCTAATACAGGCATGGCCTTTGTCTTTGTTGCCCATATTGTCCCCACCGCAAATAGTCAATTGGCTCAAATTCTGTCGCGGCACACGAGGATGCGTGTAGTGCTGGCTTCCATGGAGATGGAGATCCTGAGAGATCAAGTATATGTGTGTCCTCCGAACGTAGATCTTCTGGTTGAGAACTATCTTTTTAAAGTGGTCTCCCCACGTTCCAAACCGAACGTGGTGGTGGATTTGTTTATGACTTCGCTGGCAGCGGCCATGGGGGCGCGTGCAATCGGCATCATCCTCTCTGGGTTTGATGGTGACGGAACTTTCGGATGCAGCCAGATCAAGGCAAATGGAGGAACCACCTTTGCCCAGGACGAGTCTGCTGAAGTAGACAGCATGCCTCTCAGTGCTCAGGCTTCAGGCAGTATTGATTTTGTTCTATCACCCGACAAAATTGCGAATCAGTTGCGCAAATTGGCAAAGACTTCCAAAGGCAGTGAGGCGTGATGGTTTCGTAGTCGGCTGGAAGTTCCGGGCATTCATGAACGGTGCGCCCCATGACGGACGACGATCGCTAAGCCATCGTGGCGCAGAATGCGGTTATGGCGCAGCAAGCCCTGCGCGTGCTCGGCTCGCCGTTTCGTGACCTGGCCGAGTGTTTGTCTGTTCTCCTGACTCCGGAGGTAATCGAACGCGAAGTGGTATTCGGTGGTCTTGCGGGCATTTATGACCCGCTTCGCGGGGAAGCGAAGGAGTCCGTGGTGAGATGTCGGAGGGCCGGCATTCGCGTGGTGATGATTACTGGTGACTATCCGCACAGTCCGCCCCGCGTTGGCTCTGCGTCCTCCGCCTCTCTGAGGTCGACTTCCCCGAAAATGCGCCCAACGGCACGGCCCGCGCCCGGCGCGGATCAGCGGCGCCTCGGGTTCCCCGGAAATTCAAGTGCAGCGCCGTGCACGCCTGTGTTCTCCTGATGGGGTGTCGCGTTCAGTGATCCGGGTCGTCGGTGCCCGTCAGCACAACCTCAAGAATGTCACCGTGGAGATTCCGCGGGACCGTCTGGTGGTCATCACGGGCCCCAGTGGTTCGGGCAAGTCGTCGCTCGCCTTCGACACGCTGTTCGCCGAGGGACAACGCAAGTACGTGGAATCGTTGTCGGCCTACGCCCGGCAGTTCCTTGACCAGATGCAGAAGCCGGACGTGGAACACATCGAAGGCCTGTCGCCGGCGATCGCCATCGAGCAACGCACGAGCGGATCCAATCCGCGGTCCACCATCGCCACCACCACGGAGATCTACGATTACCTCCGGCTGCTCTACTCGACGCTGGGGCAGGCGCATGATCCGGAATCGGGGGAGGCCATGTCCTCGCAGACGGCGACGGAGATTGTGGATCGCATCCTGGAATTGCCGTTGCGGACGCGTCTGATGTTGCTGGGCTCGGTGGTGGACGATCAACGGGGTGAGTTCCGGGATGTCCTCGAGCGCCTGGCCCGCGAAGGGTTTGTCCGGGCCCGGGTGGATGGGGAGTTGGTCGAGTTGGTGGCCAACCAACCGATCCGACTCGACCCGAAGGCTCGCCATCGCATCGAGGTGGTGGTGGATCGATTGGTGGTGGCCGATGGAATGCGGGCGCGACTGGCCGACTCGGTGGAGACGGCGTTGCGTTGGGGAGAAGGACGATTGCTGGCCCTGGATCAGGCTCCCGGGGCGACGACGGAACCGTGGAGGGAAACGCTGCATTCCACCCGGATGGTTTCGCGGCGGACGGGCAAATCGTTCGAGACACCGACCCCGCACCACTTTTCCTTCAACTCGCCGCGCGGGGCATGTCCGGTTTGTCTCGGGCTGGGACAGAAGCATGTCTTCGATCCGGGGTTGATCGTGCCGGACCCGGCCAAAAGTCTTGCGGACGGCGCGGTGCTGCCGTTCCGGCGTCTTGGTGGCAAGAAGATGCTGGGACACTATCAATCCCTGCTCAACGCCGTGGCCCGACACGACGGGGTGGCGACCGATGTCCCCTGGCAGAGTCTTTCCCCGGCGTTCCAGCAACGGCTGATCCATGGAACGGGCAGTGACGACGTCGCGTTCCCGATGACCCGTGGAGGCAAGACCGGCGAAGTGAAGCGGCCATGGGAAGGCGTCATCCCCAATCTGCTCCGGCTGTATGCCGATTCGGAAAGTGAACTCACCCGCAATCGCCTCAAGGCCTATATGGCCCTGCAACCCTGTGATGTCTGTGGTGGACGGCGTCTCCGTCCCGAACTGTTGGCGGTGACGCTCCCCGTCGATGCGGGTGGACGGTTCCGCGGAGCGCACCCGGTCATTCCCGGGCTCAGCATCGCCGACTTTTGCGCCCTTTCGATTGCCGCCGCGGAGGATTTCCTCGGCGAATTGAAACTGACCGAGTTCCAGAAGCGCCTGACCAACGAAATCCTCAGCGAGATCCGCAAGCGCCTGTCCTTCATGCGACGGGTTGGATTGGGCTACCTCACCCTTGATCGCGAGAGCGGAACCCTCAGCGGCGGTGAGGCCCAACGCATCCGGCTTGCCACCCAGATCGGGGCTGGCCTGATGGGCGTCCTCTATATCCTGGACGAACCCAGCATCGGCCTCCACCAGCGCGACAACGAACGCCTGATTGAAACGCTCCAGCAACTCCGCGATCTCGGCAACACCGTCATCGTCGTCGAACACGACGAGGACACCATCCGCGCCGCCGATCACGTCATCGACTTCGGTCCCGGCGCGGGCGTTCACGGGGGTCAGGTGGTCGCCCAAGGCACGGTGTCGGAAATCCTGGCTGATCCCCAATCGACGACCGGACGTTACCTTTCCGGCGACCTGAGCATTGCCGTGCCATCGCGACGCGTGGAGCCCAGGGCGGACAAAGGTTGGCTCGAAATCCTGGGGGCCACTGAAAACAACCTGCAGAACGTCGATGTCCGGATCCCGCTGGGAACACTGACCTGTATCACCGGCGTCAGTGGCAGCGGCAAGTCCACCCTGATCGACGACATCCTGCGTCGGGCGATTTTCCGCCAATGGTATGGCAGCCGAGATCGGCCGGGGGCGCATCGGGAGATCCGGGGCCTGGAGCAACTGGAGAAGTGCGTGGTGGTGGACCAGACTCCCATCGGTCGCACCCCCCGGAGCAACCCGGCCACCTATACGGGAATGTTCAATGAGATCCGCGATCTGTTCTCCGGACTGCCGACCGCGCGGGTCCGGGGATTTGGTGCCGGCCGATTCAGTTTCAACGTCAAGGGCGGCCGTTGTGAGAAGTGCGAAGGCGACGGTGTGATCAAGATCGAGATGCACTTTTTGCCCCCGGTCTATGTCACCTGCGAGGCCTGTGGCGGACGCCGCTACAATCGAGAAACGTTGGAGATCACCTACAAGGGGCTGAACATCGCCGCGGTCCTTGATCTCACGGTGGATGAGGCGGTCGCGTTTTTCCGGGCGGTGCCCAAGCTGCACGAACCGTGTCGGACCCTGGCCGAGGTCGGGCTCGGATACCTGCGCCTGGGCCAGTCGGCCACCACGCTGTCGGGGGGCGAAGCCCAGCGACTGAAACTGGCGGCCGAACTTTCCCGGCGTCAGTCCGGAAAGGTCTTGTACCTGTTGGACGAGCCCACCACCGGACTGCATTTCCAGGACATCGACCGCCTGTTGCAGGTGCTCTTCAAGCTTCGCGCGAGTGGCAACACCCTGGTGGTCATCGAGCATCATCTCGACGTAATCAAGACCGCCGATTGGGTGGTGGATCTCGGGCCGGAAGGCGGATCCGGCGGGGGACGGGTGGTGGTGGCGGGGACCCCCGAGACCGTTGCCGCCCACGCGGGCAGTCACACGGGTGGTTTTTTGAATCGAATCCTGGGGCCGGGAACGGCGAAGATGCCCGGCCATGGTTGAAGGCGGAGGCATTGGGTCGCGGGGAGCACTTCCAGCCGGGCGATGGCGCTCGCGGAGGGTGGGTCTCTTGCTGTCCCTCTGGCTTCTCGGCATGCGCGTGGTCGCCCAGGATGCCGGTCCGGATCAGGTGGCCTTCGATGCAGCGCTTCGCGCTTTTGACGCGGCGATGTTCACCCGCGCTGCCGAGGGTTTCACCGCCATAGCCCAACAGTTTCCTGAATCGCCGCTCAAGGCATCCGCTCTGGAACGGGCCGCTTTTTCCCGGGGCGAGGCCGCCCTCGCCGAGGCCCAGTGGAAGCCGGCCGCCGAGGCGTTTGCCACTTTTGTCACCGGGTTTCCCGCCTCGACCAACCGATTGCGCGGGGCGTTGCGTCAGGCGTACGCCCTCCAACGGGCGGGCGATCTGGCTGGGGTCCGCGATCAATTGCAGCAGCCCGACGGTCTTTTCCAGGCAGCGACACGGGTCCCGGAGACGGCTCCGAATCTCGCCTTCGCCGGTTGGTTGCTTCTGGCGGAAGCCCGGTTAGGGCTGGGCGATGCCCCTGGATCATTGGCCGCCCTGGAATCCGCCAAGGCCTCGGCCCGGACCCCGGAGGCGCAGTGGCAACGGGAGCGTCTCCAGCACGATGCCGCGCGGAAGGCGGAGAAGCCCGAGGAACGCCTGGCGGCGGCCGAAGCGCTGCTCGCCCTGGTGGGCAATGCGGATCCCGCACGTCGGGCGGAGGCCCATTCCCTGACCGCCCGGGCACTGGAGGCCTCGGGTCAACTGGATCGAGCGGAAGTCCTGTGGGAGCGGAACACCGAGGGCACCCTTCCGCCCGAGTACCAGCGCGAGGCGATCCTGCGGGTGATTGAACGGTTGGTGGCGCGTCAGGAGTTGGCCAAGGCACGCGTCCGCCTGGAGCGGTTCCTTCTCGGGAAGCCTGCCGATCCCGTGTGGAACGCGGTGCGGCTGTCGCTGGGACAGGTGTTGTTTCGTCAGTACTCGGCCGCACGGGGTGCTGCCGGCCCGCTTCCTGCCGAGATTGCCGGGTTGCCCGGCCAGATCCTCGGTCAGATGAATGGGTTGCTCACCAATCAGCCGACGGCGGAGTTGATCGGGCCGGTACAATATTTGCGCGGTTGGTGTCATTGGGAGGAGGGACTGGTTTCCGGCTCCGCCGACCGCTTGAAGGAAGCCGAGGCGGCGTTCCGGGTCGCGGTGGAGCGATTGCCGGTCACGGCGGAACAGGCCACCGCCCGATTCAAGCTCGGCGATGCGGCCTTCCTCCGGAAGGATCCGGCCGTGGCCCTGACCAACTACCTGGGCGTGGCCGAGGGCTATGTGGGAGACGTCGTGGTGGACAAGCAACTCCGCCCGTTCGCCTGGCAACAGGCCGTGGCCGCAGCGATCGCCGCCACCAACGCTCCGTTGGCCAGCCGGGCCATGGAACGATTGCTGGCGGCCAGTCCGGACGCCGAGATCTCGGGTCGGAGCGCCCTGTTGGTCGGGCAATCCCTCCTCCGCCAGGGCGAAGGGGAGAAGGGGAGGGAACTGCTCTCCCGTTTTTCCCTTCGGTTCCCCGAGTCGTCCGTGACGGCCGAGGTCCGGTTGGCACTGGCCGAGGCTTTCTTCTCCGATCGTCAATGGACCAACGCCCTCCGCGAACTCGACGATTGGGTGGGGCGGTATACCAATCATCCGGCCTTGGCCCAGGCGGAGTACGACCGGGCCATGGCCACTGCCGAGGCCGGAATGGCCACCAATGCAGTGGAACAGTTCCGTACCTTGGCCCAGCGCTTCGCCACCAATTCGCTCTCGCAGATGGCCCAGCTCTGGCTCGGCTCCCATTTCTTCAACCAGGGCGACTTCGCCCAGGCGGAATTGGCCTATGTCGGTGTCATGACCAACATGTATTGGAAGGGGACTCCGGCGGTGCACCACGCCCGATTGCTGGCCGGCCAGGCGGCCCTTGCCCGCGGGCGATCCACCAATGCGGTGGGCTACCTGCTCGACCTGCTCAACGACCCCACCGCCTCCGAGGGGGAGCGTGCTTCCGGCTACTTTTTCCTGGGGGAAGCCCGTCTGGGCGTTGCCCCTGGAACCAACGGTCCCCTCAGTTCCTTCACCGAAGCCCTCGAAGCGTTTCAGGGGGCGACCCGCTTCACCAACAATCCCATCGTCATCGCCGCCTGGGCGCGCATGGCCTACTGCCACCTGCAACTCGGTGCCCAGACTCCGACGAGTTACCTGCGCGCCTCCGAACTCTATCAGCGCGTCGCTGACTCTCCCCAGGCCGAAGTCGCCGCCCGCGCCAAGGCCCGCATCGGAATGGGAATCGCCGCCGAACGAATGGCCGTCGGCAAATCCCCGTCCGAGGCCGCGGAACTGCTCGAGCGCGCCCTCAAATGCTATCTCGACGTGGTGTTGGGTGCCGGCTTCCTGCAACCCGGCGAGACCGTGCCTCCGCTCCTGCTGCTGGAGGCCGGCGATGCCGCCGGTCG
>JBDNHZ010000506.1:0-2882 GCA_041688515.1 Verrucomicrobiota bacterium | reverse complement strand
TGCGCCCAGTGCCACAACCATCCCTTCGATCGCTGGTCCCAGGACGATTACCACGACTGGGCCGCGGTGTTCGGGCGCGTCCAGACCAAGGTCCTGCGCAATGACCGCCGCGACGACAACGACAGCCACGAGTTCAGCGGCGAACAGATCGTCTATGTGGCGGCCCGGGGATCGGTGCCCAATCCGCGGACGGGCAAGCCGGCGGTCCCGCGGTTCCTTGGCGAAACGTCCCCGGTTGTCACCGACGCCAGCGAAGGGCCGGACGAACTCGACGGCGTTGGAAAGTGGCTGACGTCGCATCCGCAGTTTGGCCGGGTCCAGGTCAACCGCATCTGGTTCCACCTGTTCGGTCGCGGGCTGGTGGATCCGATCGACGATTTCCGCGCCACCAATCCGGCCTCGCATCCGGAGTTGTTGGAGGCGTTGGCGGCGGACTTCGTGAAGCACGGCCACGACCTGCGGCGGGCGCTGCGACTGCTGCTGCACTCCAACGCCTATCAACAGTCGAGCGAACCGCACGCCAGCGCGGTTGAAGACGAGGTCAATGTCTCGCACAACGTGGTGCGTCGCCTGACGGCGGAGCAGTTGCTGGATTCGCAGGCCCGGGCACTCGGAGCGGTGACCCAGGCCAAGGGTTGGCCCACCGGGGCGCGGGCAGCGCAGATTGCCGGGGGCGCACCGCAGAAGGATTCCCGAAAATCCCCGGCGGATCGCTTCCTGGAAACCTTCGGAAAACCCCCGCGCCTCCTGACCTGCGAATGTGAACGATCGGACGCCACCACGTTGTCCCAGGCGCTCCAACTCCTCAGCGGACCGGTGGTGAATGAGCTCATCACCCGCAAGGACAACCGCCTGGCGCGTTGGTCAGCGAAGGATCAACCCGCCGGTGAGGCCATCGAAGATCTTTACTGGTCGATCCTGACCCGTGCTCCTTCTGTCGCCGAGCGCGAGCGGTTCGAGAGTCTGATCGACGACGCCCCCGAGCGTCGTCCGGTGCTCGAAGACATCGCCTGGGCGCTGCTCAACTCGAAGGAATTCGTCCTGCGCCACTAGTTGCCAAACCGAAGTTTTCCCCACCGCTCCATGCCCTCCCCACACACTTCAGACTGGGTCCGTCATGTGCTCAGTCGCCGGGCCGCCCTGCGCGTGGGCGGACTGGGACTGCTGGGTCTCAACCTGCCGGGAATGCTCCGCTCCGAGGAGACGGCCCGCACGGCGATGCGTCGGATCGCACCCAAGGCGCGTTCGGTGATCTTCCTGTTTCAATGGGGCGGCCCCAGCCAACTGGAGACCTTCGACATGAAGCCCGATGCGCCGGAAGGCATCCGCGGGCTGCACCGGCCGATGGCCTCGAACGTTCCCGGGTTGAGGGTCAACGAACGGCTCCCGCGGATGGCCAAGGTGATGGACAAGGTCTGCCTCGTGCGATCGGTGCATCACACGATGAAGAACCATAACTCCGCCGCCTACTACGCGCTCAGCGGCCATGCGCCGCCCCTCGACGACATCCGGTTGAAGGATTCCCAGGAACTGTTTCCCGCCTACGGATCCTTCGTCGATCGGCTCGCACCTTCGACGGACCCGGCGATTCCCTCCTTCGTGGCCTTTCCCCATGTGATCAGCGATGGCTCCGTCACGCCCGCCCAGCACGCCAGCTTCCTCGGCAAGCAACACGATCCGTTCCTCATCAAGCAGGATCCCAATGCCGCGAACTTCGCCCTGCCTGAACTGAGTTTGCCGGCCGGAATCGATCCCGCCCGCCTGGCGGCCCGACGCGAGATGATGGCGTTGGTGGACCAGCAATCCCACCTGCTCGACCACGCCGCCGCGGCCCGCGGGTTGGACGCCCACTACAGCAAGGCGATGGCCCTGCTCAATTCCGAGAAGCTCCGCAACGCCTTCCAGATCGCCAACGAACCCGAGGCCGTCCGCGAGCGCTACGGTCGCACCACCTATGGCCAGTCCTGTCTGCTGGCGCGGCGCATGGTCGAGGCCGGGGTGAAGTACACCACCGTGTACTTCGACCAGAGCATCGGCGGCCAGAACGCGGAGAACGGCGGGTGGGACACCCACGGCTTCAACAACACCCGGATGTTCCCGATCATCGAAGGACGTCACCTGCCCCTCCTGGACCAGACCTTGCCGACGCTGCTCACCGATCTCGACGAACGCGGACTGCTCGACTCCACGTTGGTCCTGTGGATGGGCGAATTCGGCCGAACGCCGCGCATCAACGGCAACATCAGCCGCGATCATTGGCCCGACTGTTACACGGTGCTGCTCGCCGGCGGCGGAGTGAAACGGGGGTTTGCCTACGGGGCCTCGGACCAACACGCCGCCTATCCGGTGGAGAACATGGTGCGCCCCGACGACGTCGCCGCCACCGTCTATCACCTGCTCGGGATCGACCCCGCCACCGAGGTGCGCGGACAGGGCAACCGACCGGTGGCCATCAGCGGCGGCCGCGTCCTCCACGAGATCATCGCCTGAGATGAACCGGACTTGCGTCCTCGGATGGGTCGTCACCCTGACCCTGGCCACCCTCCCCCTCAGCCGGGCCGCCACCCCGGTGGGAGTCGTCCGGCCCGAGGGCGACCTGCTCGTCCTCCCGCTCGACGGAATCGCGCCCGACCGGGCCGAGTCCGTGTTCACCTCGCGCTCCACCGAAGCCGTCGCGGTTGAAACCAACCGCACCGGCGCCCGGGTGGTCCGGATTCCCTTCGACGGTTCCCTCCCCGGCCGCATTGCCTGGGTTGCCGTGGGGCCCGCCGGCTTTGCCCCGTCGGTCATCACCCTCGTCGACGCGCTTCCTTCCGTCGCCGATGCCGTTGCCAATCGCAGCCTGGATTCAGCCCAGTCGCTCACCCTTCCCATTGCCGCTG
>JBDNHZ010000505.1:0-2178 GCA_041688515.1 Verrucomicrobiota bacterium | reverse complement strand
TGCAAAGTGTGATCGTCCTCCCGGATCACGTGACGCCGACGGAGTAGGATTCGGATGCGCCCCGTCCCAGGGTGGGACACCGCCTCGAACCGCAAGCCACGCGTGAGGAAGCGTGGGGAGCGTGCGGACCTTCCCTTCCCACGTTCCACGACGCCCCGACCGCGATCACACTTTGCAAAGTGTGATCGCCTTCCCGGATCACCTGACGCCGAAGGGGCAGTGTCAGGATGCGCCTGCGATGCTGGCCACCTGTAATTCGAGGTGTACAATCAGCCAGACTTCCCAACACTCGACCCCGTGCGCCTCATCGAACGCCGTTTGCTGCCGGTCGCTCGCCGCGCCCTCAAAGGATTCCCCGTCCTGGCCCTCACCGGTCCACGGCAGTCGGGAAAGACCACCCTCGCCCGACAACTGGGCGGGGATCGGCCCTATGCCAGTCTCGAAGACCCCGACACACGACAGTTCGCCGACTCCGATCCCCGTGGATTCCTGGCACAGTTCCCCGACGGCGCGGTGCTCGATGAGGTGCAGCGATGCCCTGCCCTGTTTTCCTACCTGCAAGGGGTGGTCGATGCAGACGGGCGGATGGGCCGCTTCATCCTTACCGGCTCTCAGCAATTCGGATTGGTGGAGGCCATCACCCAGTCGTTGGCGGGTCGTGTGGCACTCCTGAACCTGCTGCCGTTCTCGTTGCCGGAACTGCAGGCGGCCGATCGGGCACCCAAGGATCTGGAAACATTGCTCGCGGGTGGACTGTTCCCGCCGGTGCACGACCGGCCCGTGGAACCGGCGGTCTGGCTGAAGAGCTACGTGGCGACCTACCTGGAGCGGGACGTGCGCCACTCGCTCAAGGTCCAGGATCTCTCGGCCTTCCAGCGGTTCCTTCAACTCTGCGCAGGCCGCGTCGGGCAACTGGTGAACCTCAGCAGTCTCGCAGCAGACGCCGGCATCTCGCGGCCGACAGCGGAGGCCTGGCTGTCGGTCCTACATGCGAGCTTTCTCGTGTTCCTGGTGCGACCGCATTTCGGCAACCTTTCCAAGCGGATCATCAAGACACCGAAGCTCTACTTCTGTGATCCGGGCCTGGCTGCCTGGCTGGTCGGAATCCGCGAACCCGGCCACGTGACTTCACACCCTCTGCGGGGCGGACTGTTCGAGAACTGGGTGCTGACGGAACTGGTGAAGGAACTGGCGAATCGAGGGGACGAACCGTCGGTACATTTCTGGCGCGACAAGGAAGGTCACGAGGTCGATGCCGTCGTGGAACGCGGGCAGACCTGGCACGCGATCGAGATCAAGGCCGGTCGAACGGTGGCAACCGACTTTTTTGACGGGCTGGATTTCTGGCGACGCCAGGCACCCGAGGCGGACATCCGTCCGTGGCTGGTCTATGGCGGCGACGCAACGCAACCGCGCGAGCGTGCCACCGTCGTCCCGTGGCGCGGAATCGAGAAGCTGCTGAAGGCGCTGTGAACGACCCTCTCTGCAGGGACGACCTCCGCGAATCCGCAACTCCGTGGATTCTCGCGCCGTGCCGGGGTGGAGGGCTTCATCCCGGAGGGATGGGAGAGACGAGCCCGGGGTCAGCGAAGCGCCACCCCGGGCTGACGATGGAATGGAAGATCAACCCCGGAGGGGTTGCAGATCTGCAACCCCTCCGGGATCAGAATCAATCAGGGGCGTGTGACCCGGGGTATCTCTTCGCGAACCCCGGGCCAATCGCTGAAACGCCCCCGGCGTAAAGCGATCACACTTTGTAAAGTGTGATCGCCTTCCCGGATCACGTGACGCCGCGGGAGCAGTCTCCAGATGCGCCCCGTCCCAGGGGGGCACCGCGTCGAATCGGAGGCCACGCGTGGGGAAGCGTGAGGGAGCGGGCGGGCCGTCCGTTTCCGCGTTCTACGACGCCCCGATCGCGATCACACTTTGCAAAGTGTGATCGCCTTCCCGGATCGCGCGACGCACCAGAAAGGACGGCGTCTGGATGCGCCCCGTCCCCTGGGGGTGGGGCACCGCGTCGAATCGGAGGCCAAGCGTGGGGAACCGTGGGGGAGCGGGTGGACCGTCCGTTTCCGCGCTCAACGACGCCCCGATCGCGATCACACTTTGCAAAGTGTGATCGCCTTCCCGGATCGCGCGACGCACCAGAAAGGACGGCGTCTGGATGCGCCCCGTCCC
>JBDNHZ010000504.1:0-20157 GCA_041688515.1 Verrucomicrobiota bacterium | reverse complement strand
TGCCAAGAAGCCACTTAAACGAAACGAATCACTCAAGGAAAGGGTCAACGCAACCCTTGCTGCGATAAAATTAATGCCTAACCTAATTAGGTCATTTTTCTGCGCCCCAAGTGTAGCCTATGCAAAGGACTAGTCAGTATGCCGATGCCTTCGGGCCTAGACCTGAGTCGATAATCCCGATGTGATCGATGACAACAAGGTCCGGCTTCACCGACTTCACCTCTGCGGCAATGTCCTGAACCGTCTTGATGTCATCAAGGATCGTGAGGGGCCATTTGTTCATGCGGGATAGAGCCGAGACGACTGCCCGGCGCTGATGCTCACCGTCATCGGCAGCCCCGATCCTAGTCCCGGATTCAGCGGTGAGGATCCGTTCCAGGAGGGTAAGCTTCTGCATCTCGCGCGAGACGAATAGGACCCGACGCCCCGCGGTGCAGGCGGCTTTTGTGATCCAACACGCAAGCGCGGATTTGCCAACGGATGTACGCGCCCCCAGGACCGCAACCTCGGCAGGCCTGAGCCCGCCGCCAAGGAGCCGGTCCAGGCCCGGAACACCCGTCGGAACCCGCGGCGGTGCCTTGCCGTTGCGGGCTGCCTCCATCGCGACAATTAGATCGTTCAGGTTGTCGCTCATCGAATGCCTGCGGGTGTCGTCAACGGATTGGCGTATGGCATGGAGGCTGTCTATCGCCTCAGCGATGGACCGGCGGATGTCGGGAGCGATGGCCAACTTCGACGGCTCCAACTCCGTTACGGATCGGTTTATGTCGAAGGCGAAACTTTGGAGGCCACGAAGCGCCCGCTTCTCGCGGAGGATGGGCATTAAGTTTTCCAAGCTTGGCCCGCAGGATTCGTTCAGACGAGTTAGGATCTCAGTTCCTAGCTGATGGGCGACAATCGCATCGTCGATAGGCCTTTTGTCCTCGTGCTGAGCCGTCATCCAAGACGCAACTTTGAGAGCGTCCGGGTCCGCGAACAGGTCGGGCGTCAACCGCTCGACTCCGGCACCGGCCCCGAAACACACGGCGGACAGAACGCCCCACTCGGCACCGGAATCGGCCGGTAGCTTCAAGCCGCACCTCCAAGACTCTGCCGGATCCTGGAGTTTAGCGCGGCCAGGAGGTCCTCCTTTTGCTGAATTGACTCAGCGGTAATTCCGCGGTCCGCCATTTCGTAAAGGCGAAGTCCTCGACAAGTGGCCAGCTCGCGTTCCAGGGACTTGGCCTGCGTCTCGGCGCTGATTCGTTCGGAAGGGGTGAACGGTTGCAGATCGTTCTTGGCTTGTGGCGAGGTTGACCGCTGACCGCCTTGGGAACGATCCCGCCAGCGGGCTTCCCAACCCTTCAAGGCGTGAATCCATGAACGCATCGGGTTCTTGCCAACTTTCCAGCCAACGCTCCCGTAGTAGGCGGAGAACTTGTCCACCTCGACGGATGGAAGACCGATCTTCGCGGCGGCCAGATCGAGTTCTTCCCGGGTCGGCGGTTGGAAGCGATCTGATCCCGTCTGGCGTTTCGTGCTTGGCTTGCTGGCATGAGTCGAGCTGCGCCCCTCCGCCGTGAGCTTTGGCGGGGTCGACAAGGCGTTTTCGGCATCATCCGGGGTGAATGAGACAGTCAACTGGGGTTGCCGCCCGCTCTGACCGCCTTCGGGGAAAGGCTTGGATTCCTGCCCCTCGGCAACGGGATCCGACTTCGACTCCCCCGCTTGCGGGGGTTGGGGGGTATTGTCTCCCTCTGCTTCTGCATCTGTGTTACGCGTAACAATTGGCTGTAACGGATTGTTACGCGTAACAGGGGCGCGTTTTCGGTACTCCCTCATGTACGGTGCCCGCCCACCGTCCTGCCCTTGTCCGCGGTCCCGATACGCGAGGTGGTTCAGGATTTGCCATTCGCCTTGCACAGCCGTGATTCGTCGTCCTTCGTGGTCTGGCGTCCTGCTGTGCTTATCGGGTGATGAAAGGATTTCGACCCGGCGCTCGAAGTCCTCGACCGACATTCGGCAGAGCGACGCGAAGCCGGGGACGGATGCCTCGACGATGCCTTCCGCGTTTGAACGGGCCATCATTGCCATCCAGACGCGGAGCGTCTTGTCATCTTCGCACCAGACGCTCGACTCCGTGATGGAGCCGAAGAGCTTTGTGAATCCGCTCACGGTGCCACCTCGCGTTCAGTCGGCTGCGATCGATCTGACCACGAGGGCGGCGGAGGGGACGTGGACTTTGCCGGCTTCGACTTCCGCGGTCGGGCTTTGCGCCGGCGGGATCGTTCCAAGAATCGGACGAAGCCGACACTCACGACCAGCCGGCCAGCCTGCCGCCAGCGACGAGCCAGGCGGTGCCAGAGGGTCACGGGGCACCGCCTTCCGAAGTGCTCGGGGCGGATGTCGATGGCCGGTTGGCACTCGGCGGGTGAAGGTCGCGGCGGGTGGATCCGATCGCCTTCACCGGGCACCCCCATTGACCCGGCGGAGCCAGGCGAGAACGTCGGCCTCGCAGTACCGAACGGTGCGGCCGATCCTGAGGGATGGGATCCGCCCGCGCAAATCCCACTCGGCGGCGGTCCGTTCAGTGACGCCAAGCCGCGCGGCAAGCTGGCGGCGGGAGAGTAGGAGCGGCTGGGGCTTTACGTAGTCAGTTTGCATGACGCCGTTCTACAAGTTGACCGGCCCGTTGGTAGGGTGAGTGCGGGGACAAAACCCGGCCGGATTTGTCCCCGCACTCGGTATTGACTTTTATCTGGCTGTCAGTGCCGGTGCGAAAACCTGCGGAATCCGCCGGTTTGGAATTCCCTATTGACACCGTTTTCAGGACGGCGCGACGCCTGGCCGAGCCCAGGACTACGAAGTGCCTGCCCGCAGCCTTGTTGGCCCATGTGGACGTTCCGGAAGAAGACCCAAAAGAAGGAAGAATGGCTTGCGCCTAAGTTGGAAGAAGACGCCCGATCTGGGGTACTCGGGCGGTGATTTTCATACCGGCGAAGTGGAACGAGTTTAAGAACGGCGCTGACATCTGATAGCGAGCCCGAGGCGGCGGGCGGCCTTCTTTAGGGCCTCGCGTGTGGGGGCGGTTGGGCCAAGCTCACGTTCAGCGAGTTGGGCAACCAACTCGAAAGACGCTCGAGCCTCGCGGTAAAAGCGCGCTTCATCGGGTCCCACTCTCCGGATTCCTGCCGGCAGGTCGCTTGTGCCACCGCTTCCAACATGGCGAAGGACCCACCAATCCGGCTTGGTGCGGTCACCGTAGAGGGTGAACAACGCATCGCGCAGTTCTGCCACAAACCGACATTCTGATGGGTGAAGCTCCATGAGGGGATCACGTCCTGGGCCTGTCGCTTGGACGGCGCTGGCCAGCCTCCAGAAGAGTTCCCTTCGCCTGGGCAAAGGCATCGCGCCATGCCTTTGCAGGACGGCGTGCACCGGTCGAGCAAACCACCCCATGCGGACTTCGGGCGGGACAAATCCACGCCATAGAGGCGGCGGGCGCTTCATACGGCTCCCTTCCGTTCAGGCATCGGCAGAACGTCCGCTTCAGTGTTCGACGGATCGACAGCGAACCAAGCCTTCCCTTGCTCCGCGGTCACAAGGGCCTTGTAGTGCCGGTGAATCATTGCCGGACTGTTCCCGGCTTCAAATGCGACCTGGGCGGGGTTTTGCAGGACGGCGAGGCGGTTTGAAATGAACGAATGCCGCAGGACGTTGTGCTTCCAGTCGATCCCGGCCCGGATGGCGATGCGTCGCCAGCGGTGCGTTGTCGCCTTCGATGTTGGGGAAGGATCCACCGGCCCTTCGTTCTGGGCGTGGGGTGCCAGCCATTCGGCGAGATTTTCCCCAATCGGGACAACCCGTCGGCTTCCGGTTTTGGCTTGGTGAGCTCCGACGACAATCACCCGCTCCGA
The DNA here is from genome assembly GCA_041688515.1 of Verrucomicrobiota bacterium. GTDB lineage: Bacteria > Verrucomicrobiota > Verrucomicrobiia > Limisphaerales > UBA9464 > UBA6176. The sequence goes on along the minus strand of JBDNHZ010000504.1, from coordinate 16,261 downwards.
CAAGCGAACGTCCTTCCATTCGAGTTGGTGGATTTCCTCGGTCCGGAGTCCAGCGAAGGCTCCAACGGCGAGGCTGGCCCGGATGTCTTCCGGTGCTGCGTGAAGGATCTTCCGGATTTCGGCCGGGGTGAAGGTCCCGACTTCGCCGACAGCCTCGGCCTGGGCGGTCGGAACCTCGGCGACTTCGTCGGCAATCTCCCTCGACACCCAACCGCGGGACCGGGCGAACTTGAAAAGGGTGACGACGCTCCCGGCGTGGTCCTGGATCGTGCGGTTGCTGAGTTGGCGGCGTGGGCGCTTGGTCTTGCCCTGCGTCTTGCGCTCTGCGGACGTCAGGTTCCGGAGCCATTCGCCCAAAGTCGGGCCGGTGATGCTGGCAAGTGTCCCGGTGAAATCCCCGGCGAACCGTTCCAAGACGCTCTTGAGCTTCGCCAAATAGGCGACGCTCGCCTTTCCGTTCTCCCGATCTTCCAGGAGCGCGGCGACGGCCTGGGCGACGGTCACCTTGGGAGCGTTTGCCGGGTGGCGCTTGGCGTAGTCCAGGACGGCGTCGAGCAACCGGGTTCCGGGGGGAAGGGCGCGGCGAGCCTCTTCCAGTTCGATCGCGGCGGCGTACAAGGAGAGGCCCAAGGGGCGAAGGACCGCCACCGCGGCGTCATTATCCCGCCGTTCCTCGGGTGTGAACGACAGGGCGTCGGGACGGCCAAGGGCAAAGGCTCCTGCGGCTTCCTGTGCGGCGGCTTTGGCGTCCTGTAGATCTCCGAAGTCACGGGCGACCCTGCGGCCTCCCGGTGCGTAGAACGTGAGTCGTTAATAATCGAACGCGATCCCTTTGACGGTGCGTTTGAGCTTGTTCACCCGGCAGGTGAAGGATCCCCGACGAAGGACCATCGGCCACTCCTTCCCTTCGCGGTTACCTGCGTTCATTCGGGGAAGTTGGTGGAAATCCGGTGGAAAATTCACCCGACTTCATCAAAAGGCCCTAAAGACGGGTGGAGGCGGGGGGAGTTGAACCCCCGTCCCTGGGTAGGCAACCCGAAACGACTACATGCTTAGTCCACCGATTTATCTCAATCCTGCAGTCAGGGGCAGACGGCCATCTGCAGGACCCAGCTCGCATGGAACTGTCGGCCCCTGACGCGCGAACTCCGAAAGGGGACCCCTCCCGCTAAATGCGTTCCGTCCCGCCAGCGGGTGTCACGGGGGGAACGTCACAGCACGTTAGGCTGCGAGGGCCAACTCTTCGTTAGCAGTTATGTTTTGGTCCGATGTTTTACGAGGCCAACGAACCATCCTCGGCATGCCGTCCCGGACGGGATTCCCAGGTCGAAACCAGTACGCCCCCAATCCGATCAGACCCGCACATCCTCAGGCTCGGAGGCGGTGAGGTCAAGCTCGAGGGTTGGGAGGGCCTGTGGTGGAAACCAGCGGACGAGGACGCCCGCGGTTCCAGGAGGGGCTGTCTCAAACTGAGCCCCAAACAAGGCATTCCGGGATTCCACCTTGCGAGGGCGGGGATGCGGCTGATAACGTCCGCCCATATGGCGGCGATTGGGCGATTTCAAAAGGGAGACGACATTTTTCACGCCAAGGTCGTGGACGGAGAGATTTTCCGTCTCAACGGCGACGTCTTTGGCTCTCCTTCGTTCGAGAAGAAGGCGACGCCGCTCAAGGGAGTGAAGACGCTGGTGCCGGTCGCTCCCTCCAAGATCATCGCGGTCGGGTTGAATTATGCCGATCACGCCCGGGAATCAGGCAAGGCCCTGCCCAAGGAACCCCTTTTCTGGCTCAAGGCTCCGACGTCCCTGATCCCCGACGGTGCGAAGATCGAGATCCCGTTCCAGACGCATCGGAATGATTTCGAGGCGGAGTTGGCCATCATCATTGGCCGCCGGGTGCGCAACGTCACTCCTGCCGCTGCTGCCCGGTACATCTTTGGGTACACGGCGTCGCAGGACATCACGGATCGCACGATCCAGGGTTCCGAGAGTCAGTTCGCCCGGTCCAAGTCGTTCGACACGTTTACGCCGCTGGGGCCGTACGTGGAGACCAAGATCGACCCGCATGATCTGAGCATCCAACTGTTCCAGAACGGGCAACTGCGTCAGAACGGCAACACCAGCCAGTTGATCTTCAACTGCTTCGACATCGTCAGCTTCATCTCCACCAACATGACCCTGTTGCCGGGGGATGTGATCCTGACGGGCACTCCTTCCGGAGTGGGACCGATCGAGTCCGGGGACCGGTTGGAAGTGCGGATCCAGGGGATGGCTCCCTTGGTCAACACGGTGAAGTGAAGCAGAGCGGTCCAGATTTCGGCTCGCGGGTCGTTGCCCGTGAGCCATTTCCTTTTCCCGGGTAGGGGTCGCGGTCAGATCCATTCCCACCCGGGTTCCCGGTCCCGGTTCTGATCGGGCCCCAACTGATTTTCCTTAATCCCATGCGCTGGTCTCAAACGTTCATTCCCACCCTGAAGGAGTCGCCTTCGGACGCCGAAATCGTTTCCCACAAGCTGCTCCTGCGGGCGGGCCTTGTCCGGAAGTTGACCGGAGGTCTCTACACCTTCCTGCCGATGGGCCTCCGGGTTCTCCGCAAGATCGAAGAGATCGTCCGCCAGGAAATGAACCGGGGCGGAGGCATTGAGGTGCTCATGCCCGCCTTGCAGCCTCCCGAGATCTGGCATCAGTCCGGACGCTATGAGACCGCGCGCGACGTGCTCTTCAAGGTCCGCGACAGCGCCCAGCGCGAATGGGTTCTCGGTCCGACCCATGAGGAGGTCATCACCCATCTGGCAGCGGCCGAGATCAACTCGTACCGGCAGCTTCCCAAGAATTTCTACCAGATCCAGACCAAGTTCCGGGATGAGATCCGGCCCCGCTTTGGGCTGATGCGGGCCAAGGAGTTCATCATGAAGGACGCCTACTCGTTCGATGCGACCGATGAGGGTGCCATGGCGAGCTACCGTCGGATGTACGATGCCTATGCCCGGATCTTCGCACGGTGCGGACTGAAGGCGTTTGCGGTGGAGGCGGACACCGGGGTGATCGGGGGAAATCATTCCCATGAATTCATGGTTCCAGCCGAAACCGGTGAGAACGACGTGGTCTATTGCGAAGTCAGCGGTTACGCGGCCAACATCGAGAAGGCCACCAGTCGCGGTCCAGTCCTCCCGACGCCGTCCGTTTCCACGGGGACGGCCCCGGAGAAGTTCGCGACGCCCGGCGTGGTGACGATCGACGCCCTGACGGCGGCTCCCTATGGGGTGGAGGCCCATCGCCAGATCAAGACGTTGGTCTATGTCGCGGATTCGGCCGTCATCCTGGTGCTGCTCCGGGGGGATGATCAACTGAACGAGGCCAAGTTGATGGCCCGGACCGGTGCGGTTCAGGTCCGTCCAGCCACGCCGCAGGAGTGCGTGACGACTCTGGGAGCCAGGCCCGGCTCCCTGGGAGCGGTGACCGGCGTTCCCGCCCGTGTGAAGGTCTTCGCGGATGAGGCGCTCCGAGGCGCTATGGGGATGGTAACGGGAGCGAATGAGGACGGCTTCCACCACCGCCACGTCGAGTTGGAACGCGATGTCCAGGTCGGCCAATGGGCGGACTTCCGGACCGTCCGGGTCGGCGAACTCTCGGTGGCGGCAGGCGCGCCGCTCAAGATCCGTCGGGCGATCGAAGTCGGCCATGTGTTCAAGCTGGGCACCAAGTACAGCGAGAAAATGAACGCCACCTATCTCGCGGAGGATGGCCAGCGTCGTCCGTGTGTCATGGGATGCTATGGAATTGGGATCTCTCGAACCCTCCAGGCGGTGATCGAGCAGTGCCACGATGACGTTGGCATCTCTTGGCCAGTCAGTGTTGCTCCCTACCAGGTGTGTCTGACTCCGCTCTCCATCCTTCCTGGCAGCCAACCCCTGGTTCAGGCGGAGAAACTCTATGCCGAACTCACGGCTGCGGGAGTGGAGGTCATCCTCGACGATCGCGATGAGCGGCCGGGCGTGAAGTTCAAGGACAGCGAATTGGTCGGGTTCCCCCTGCGGGTGAACCTGGGCGAGAAATCGCTCGCCAAGGGTGAGATCGAGATCAAACCCCGCAACGCTCCCATGTTTTCCGTCCCGATCGACGAAGCGGGAGCGAGGGTCCTGGCGTGGGTCCGGGAACAGGCGGCTGCGCTGGCCCTGTAGTCGGTCCGGCGGGGTTTGATTCTCGCTCCCGGGTCGGCCGAGGCTTGATCCTAAACGCCGGAGTTCTATCCGCAGAGGGCGCAGCGGACCACAAAGGCGTTTGCGGCGGAATGCCCTGCACCCGCAGGGTGAGACCGCCCGCCCAGGACGCGAAGGCGATCCTGCTTCTTTGCTTTCGCTCCTTCCCCCGGAACCCGGTGGGATTCCTTTACTGATCGCGAATCTCGTCCGGGGCGCGTAAAAGTTCTCTCTGATTCTCTTCGCGAGAATGTTGCAGAGAACCCGGGATTCGAGATTGCAACAGCGGGGGCAATAGGTGTAATGATTACCCCTACGTAGACGAGCCTTTGGAACTCAGGGTTAAGGGTTGTCTACGAACAGACTTGCACCTGTTTATGAATGATTCATCCCCTGAATTTCCGGATCTCCGTTCCGCTTTTTGCTCCCGCTTTCGATGCACTCCAGATGCTTTTGTCAGGAAGGCGTTCTGGAAGGGGCTTCCCCTGCGGGTCAAGATCCTGACGGTGATCTTTGGTGGCATGTCCCACCCCCGTTTCCAGCATGATCTGGAGATGATCCGCACCGCCGGCGACGCCACGTCGATGGACGACATCAACCGGGTGTTCGACGAGATGTGGAGTCTGCACGAGATGAACCGCGATCGCCTCCGGCACTGGCTGGGGTTGCGGCCTTCCACGGAGCGGCTTCAAACCGTTTTCAGTCCGCTGATCCAGCGCGTCCGCGCCGTGCGATCGGATTGGGAGGAGCAGCCCGTCACCAAGTCCCTGCTGACGCCGGTTCGTGGGGATGAAGGCCGGTCCCGCTCCGGGGACGTGGCGGTTCACCGGATGCGCCGTGCCATCCGGATCCACGCTGCGGTGGCCCATGGACGCGATCTCGAACTGATCCTCATGGAAGAACGGCTTTCGCGGCGTGAATTGGATGAACTGGTGGGCGAGTTCGCCCGATTGCGGCCTGAACTCAAGTGGATCCAAGGGTACTTGCGTGAGATGGATGAATTGGAAGAGTTGCGCCGGCACGCACGCCGCACCGCTGCCCTGACGGTTGCCTGACGCCGTGCCGCGCCTGGTGCTGGCGAGTGGTTCCAGAACCCTGCGCGACGGCGGAGTCGCACTCTGCCAATCGATGCTCCAGGGTGGCGGCGTGAAACTGTTGTTCATCGGGGACATTGTGGGTGAGCCGGGACGGCGGGCGCTTCGACGCTTGTTGCCGGGTCTCAAGGAACGCCATGGAATCGGATTCGTGGTGGCCAATGGCGAGAATTCGGCGGGTGGGAATGGAATCACCGCCTCCACAGCCCAGGAAATCTTCGCGGCGGGCGTCGATGTCATCACCAGCGGGGATCATGTCTGGGATCAGAAGGAGATCCTTGGACTCCTCGCCCGCGAGCCCCGGGTGCTGCGCCCGGCGAACTACCCACCGGGCGTGGTCGGCAACGGGAGCGTCGTGGTCGAACGGCCTTCGGGTCCGCCGGTGGCGGTCTTGAATCTTCAAGCGCGCACCTTCATGCCTCCGCTGGAAAACCCCTTCTTGGTGGCGCAGGCCGAAGTCGAGAAGCTCCGCTTGAGAACCCCATTGATCCTCGTCGATTTCCATGGGGAGGCGACGTCCGAGAAGATTGCGATGGGTCGGATGCTGGATGGAAAGGTCAGTGCGGTGATCGGCACCCACACGCATGTCCAGACGGCAGACGAATGGATCCTGCCCCTTGGAACGGCCTATCTGAGCGACGCCGGCTTCACCGGGCCGCACGACAGCGTTCTGGGACGGGAAGTGGAGCCGATCCTTCGACGCTTCCTGACCCAGATGCCGCAGCGCTTCGAGGTCGCGTCGGGACGGATCCTCCTTCAGGGGGCGCTGGTGGACATCGACGAGACGACCGGGTTGGCGGGGTCGATCGTCCGGGTTTCGGAACCGCTGGAGCCGTAGGCGGCCATGGGAAGCACTTTCCAGACGAGGCGCATCTGGCGCTGGCCCCTCCTGATCGTTGGGGTTGGGTTGGTGTGCGGATTCTTGTGGTGGTCGACCCGGTTGTCGCGGGCGATTGGCCGGGTGGTGGCGTTTCGAAGCGAATTTCCGAGAGCCTCCTCGGCCGGGAGGATTCCCGACGACTGGGTTCCCGATCTGGCTTTGGAACTCATCCGGGACGAAACGGGCGTCGAAGCCCTGCACGACTGGATCCAAGGTCGATTACCAAGTGGCTTGATCCCGGCACCGTTTCGGTATGCCGGAGGGAGTGAACGGCGGATGCGGGCGTTGGGGGCGCTCGCGTATGGGCGGAAGACTGAGGAACTGTTGGGGGTATTGGTATCTGCGTATCCGAAGGCTCCCCCCAATGGCGCGCAGTGGGTCCTCGGAGTCTATGCCGCCATGAGTCCACCGGGGTATCCGGGACGTTGTTCGCTGTTCCACCTGGCGTCGAGGAATCCGGATCCGGTGGTGCGCGTGCAGGCGATCGTCCTGCTGAACCAAGGGTTGGGAACCGGAGTGAAGCAATCGACGCGGGACGCAGCGGTTCGAGCGCGACTTCGGGAACTGATGGAAGATCAGGTGTCGGTGGTCCGCGAGGCGGCGCGGAAGGCGTTGGCGGAATTGGAGCAGGATTGAATCCGGACGTCGCAGATGCGCCCGTGCGACCGGGATGCAAAACTTGAATCTCCCCATGCCGGCGGGGACGTGGTTTGATCGCCGTCCGTTTTATGGATGATACGAATTCGTTGATCGAGCAGCGCCGCGCGAAGCTGGCGGCGCTTCAGGAGCGCGGCATCAACCCGTTCACGAACAAGTTCACGCCGGACATCGGCTGTGGCGAAGCTCGGGCGAAATTCGAGGCGGGGCTGATGTCCGAAGGGGCTCCGGTGGCGATTGCCGGCCGATTGACCGCCCACCGGGACATGGGGAAGAGCCAGTTCATCGATCTGAAGGACGTCAGCGGGCGGATCCAGGTTTACGCGCAGAAGCAGGCGTTGGGGGACGAAGGCTTCGAGATCTTCAAGCACCTGGATCTGGCGGATTTCATCGGGGTCAAGGGGACGGTTTTCAAGACGCGGACCGGCGAGCCGAGCGTGAAGGCGGAGTCTTTCGTGATTTTGGCGAAGGCGCTTCGACCGCCCCCGGCGAAGTGGCATGGGTTGGAGGACACCGAGGTTCGGTACCGCCAGCGTTACCTCGACCTGATCGCCAACGACGAGGTCAAGACGGTCTTCCTGAAGCGCTCGGCGATCGTCCGTGAGATCCGGAACTACTTTCATTCCCGCGGCTATGTCGAGGTCGAGACCCCGATGATGCAGGCGATTCCCGGCGGGGCGGCGGCAGCGCCATTCAAGACCTGGCATAACTCGCTGGGATGCGAGTTCTTCCTGCGGATCGCGCTGGAGTTGTATCTGAAGCGCCTGCTGGTCGGCGGCGTGGACAAGGTGTTTGAGATCGGCCGCAACTTCCGCAATGAAGGATTGTCCCGACGGCACAATCCCGAGTTCACCATGCTGGAGGCCTATGAGGCGTACGGCGACTACTCGACGATGATGGAGACCGTTGAATCGCTGATCAAACACGTCGCGCAGGCGGTCCTCGGCACGCTGGTCATTGAGCACCGGAATCCCGCGGGCGATGTGTACAAGACCATCGACCTGACCCATTGGCGCAAGGTCCGGTACAAGGATCTGGTCCGCGAGAAGGCCGGGGAGGATTGGTTCCGGCTCACGCCCGAGGAGCGTCGTCGTCGCGCCACCGAAGACCTGAAGCTCGGAGGCGATCTCGCCTCGGGCCGTGAAGATTTCGAGGTGACGGGTGCCGTGTTCGAGAAGTTGGTTGAACCGACCTTGATCCAACCCACCTTCGTCACCCATCTGCCGAAGGAACTGGTGCCGCTGGCGAAGCTTTCTCCGGATGACCCCACGACGGTCGAGGTGTTCGAGTGTTGCATCAACGGCCAGGAGATCTCGCCGGGATACACGGAACAAAACAACCCGATCGAGCAACGTGAGCGTCTGGAGCAGCAGGCGGGCGGGGAGCAGCAGAAGCTTGATGAGGACTTCCTGGTCGCGCTGGAGCACGGCATGCCTCCGGCGGGGGGCATCGGCATCGGCATTGACCGGTTGTGCATGATGTTGCTCGGGCAGGAGAGCATCCGCGACGTGATCCTGTTCCCGCAGTTGAAGCCCAAGGTTTGAACATGCATTTCCTGCTGCGCCCCTTGCTGCTGGCGGTCCTGGCAGTCGCCCCGTTCAGAATCCAGGCCGCCAGCCTGGTCGAACGGTTGGGCTATCCCGCTGGATCGCGCCTCCTCATCGTCAACGGCGACGACAGTGGCATGTGCCACACGGCCAATGTGGCGACCATCGAGTCCATGGAGAAGGGGTTGATGACCAGTTCGACGATCATGGTCCCATGCCCTTGGTTCTCCGAGATGGCCGAGTACGCGAGTACGCATCCCGAGAAGGACTTCGGGTTGCACCTGTGTCAGACCTCCGAATGGCGCGTGTACCGCTGGGGACCGGTGGCCCCGCGGGCGGAGGTGCCGGGCCTGATCGATCCGGACGGGTACTTTTGGCATGAAGTGCCGCAGGTGTATGCGTCCGCCAAACCCGAAGAGGCCTACACCGAGTCCCGGGCGCAGGCTCGCAAGGCGCTGGCGGCGGGAATCGATGTGACCCATCTGGATTCGCACATGGGGACGCTTCAATTGCATCCTGCCTACCTGGAGCAATACCTGAAGCTGGCGGTGGAGTTCGATCTGCCGGTGCGAATGGCATCGCAGGCGACGATGGAGAAGGGGAATGCAGGTGCGGTGCGAGGTGCGTTTGCCGCCCGGGGGATCGTTTTTCCAGATGACTTCATCTACGACGACCTCCAGGACGAGGGGAAGGGTGTGAAGGCCTATTGGATGCGGAAGATCGCAGAACTCAAACCCGGGGTAACGGAGTTGTTCATCCACGCGGGAATGCCGACGGATGAACTCAAAGCGGTCACCGGCAGTTGGCGGACGCGATCGGAAGAGTTCGAGGTCTTCACGCGGGACGCGGAGATGCGGGCCTTGATGGAACGGGAAAAAGTGATCCGGATCGGGTGGCGTCCGCTGCGGGAGCTCCAGCATCGGGAACGCAAGCAGGGGAAATGATTCCCGGCAGCGAAAGCTCAATGGACACCGGGATTCGCGGAGGATTGGCCTTGGCAGTTGGGGCGGGAGAACTTTCACTCCCGGCGCAACTTTCCCGGTTCGCCAGCGATGAAAAGGGGCAGCCGTATCCATGATGGCATTCACGTCACTCAAGTCAGTCTTTGCCCGGGCCGCTTTGGCGAGCCCTGTCCAAGTCGATTCCTGGTCCCATGCGTGGCGTGCGGCGGCAGACAACGGTTCCACCGAACCGCGGCTCACGTTCTTCGCCCGCGAAGCGGGGCTTTCCGAAGACGGATTCCTCCAGCGCCTGGCCGAATCCCTCGGATGGCCTTACCTCGAACTCAAGGGAGTGATCGTCCCCACCGAGGTTTGTCGGCGCATTTCCACCAAGGTGGCGTTCCAGCACTTCGCCATGCCGGTCTCGCAGGAGAACGAGGTGTTGCGCGTGGCGGTGAGCGATCCGTTTGATGCCGCCATGCTGGGTGCCGTCCAGTTCGAGGCCCGGGGCCCCGTCGAGTTCGTCCTGGCCCCCAGGGCCGAAATCGAAAAGTCGCTCAAGCGCTACTACGGTGTAGGTGCTGAGACGCTGGACGAGATGTCGGAGACCGACGCCATCGAGATCGAGATTGCCGACAGCCGGGAAATCACCGGGGACGATCAGGACGCCTCGGTCATCAAGTTCGTCAATCAGGTGATCTGGGAGGCGTTCAAGGATCGGGCGACAGACATCCATTTCGAGCCGTCCGAAGATGAGTTGCGGATCCGGTACCGGATTGACGGCATCCTTCACCAGACCCCGCTGCCACCGCAGATCAAGCGTTACCAGACCGCGCTCATCTCCCGCATCAAGGTCATGAGCGGGATGAACATTGCCGAGAAACGACTGCCTCAGGACGGTCGGATCAACGTTCGGATCAAAGGGGAGGAGATCGACATCCGGGTCTCGACCGTTCCGACGGTCTGGGGCGAGTCCGTTTCCCTCCGGTTGCTCACCCGCGGCAAGATCTTCTTCGGACTCGATCGCCTCGGTTTCGGCGAGAAGGAGGAGGGCCAGATCCGGGACATCATCGTCAAGCCGCACGGAATCTTCCTGGTCACCGGCCCCACGGGTTCGGGCAAATCGACCACGCTCTACGCCTTCCTTTCGACCATCAACTCGGTCACGAAGCGGATCATCACCATCGAGGAACCGGTCGAGTACGAACTCAAAGGCATCAATCAGATCCCGGTTCGAGCCGACATCGGGCTCACGTTCGCGGTGGGTCTCCGTCACATCCTGCGGCAGGACCCCAACGTGGTGATGGTGGGTGAAATTCGCGATCTGGAGACGGCCGAGATCGCCATCCGGGCCTCCCTGACGGGACATCTGGTGTTCAGCACGCTGCACACCAACGATGCGCCCAGCGCGTTCACCCGCCTCATCGACATGGGCATCGAGCCCTTTCTGGTGGCGTCGTCGGTGGAGGCAGTCATGGCTCAGCGTCTCGTGCGCACCATTTGTATCCACTGCAAGACGCCCCAGAAGGTGGACCGCCAATACCTGACCAAAATCGGCTTTCCGGCGGCACAGATCGACGTCACGGACTTTTTCAAGGGCGTGGGTTGCGAGGAATGCCGGCAGTTGGGCTATCAGGGCCGGACCGGCATCCACGAGTTGATGGCCATGTCGGAGGGCATCCGGCCGTTGGTGATGAATCGCGCTCCGGCGACCACCATCAGTGCGATGGCGCGTCAGGACGGCATGCGCACCCTCCGGGAGGATGGCTGGCGCAAGGTCCGCATGGGGATCACCACCCTGGAAGAGGTCCTGCGGGTCACCCAGACCGAGGAGCACGTCCGGGGACTTATCGGTGACGAGAAGGCGGGTGTCCGATGAGCCAACGCTCTCCGCGGGAAAATTCCTGTCACATCCTGCTGGATCGGGAGGGCGCCGGGCGGGTGCTCGTCTTCCAGAGGACCCGGGAGGGAGTGCAGGCCGCCGGTGATGTTGCCATCGCCAGTGGCACCGCGGTTCCGGGCAAACTCGGGGGACGCGACTGGCAGTTGCTGTTCCGGCCCCGCGTGGATGTGGCCTGGATGTCGGCCGATGACGTCTGCCTCCGTTTGGTGGATCTCCCGGGCGGAGATCCCGCAGAACTGGGGTCGATGGTCGAGATGCAGTTGGAAAAGATCTCGCCGCTGCCGCCCAGCCAGGTGGTCGCGGGCTACGAGGTCATGGGAGAAGCCTCCGAGGGCGGCGTGGCCGTTCTGGTCGTCATCGCCCCGCGCAATGCAATCGAAGCCCGGTTGGATGCCCTGCGTGGGCGCGGATTCATCGCAGACCGCCTGGACGTCGCCTTGGCCCGCGAACTGATTTCCCAAGCCAAGGAGGACGGCCTGTGGGTGGTCACCGATCCCGGTGCAACGCCCGGTCTGGTGACCGCGGCGTGGCGGACGGGTGGACGCTGGCGCCAGATCGATGTCCTGCGACTGCCTGCCGGAGCGGGTGCGGGCGAGGTGCTGACGGCAGCCCTGACCCGCGTTGCCTGGGCCGCCGAGTTGGATGGCTGGCTTGCTGGAACAATCCCAAGCGTGCGGTTGGTGTCCGACGCGGCGACCGCAGAAAATCTGTCTCCAGCGCTGACCAACTGGAGCGGCCAGCCGGTGGAACACCGGGCTTTGCGCGACGTCACGGTGACGGCGGCAGACACCGCGCGCGGGGCATTGTCAGGGCGCGGGCTGACCTTGGTCCCTCCGGAATCGGCGGTGAGGAATCGCCAGGCATTTGTCGATCGCTTGTGGATCCGGGGACTGGGGACCATCGGGGTGACGTATCTGGTCGGGGTCCTCTTCTATCTTGCGTGGCTGAACTTCCAGAAGGGGACCCTGGAGGATGAAAAGGTGAACCTGAAGGGCCTCGCCCAGCACTACACCAATGCGCTGCGGTTGAAGGATCAGGTGATGATCCTCGAAGAGCAGGTCAACCTGCGGTTTGCTGCGCTCGATTGCTGGCAGGCGGCGGTCGAAAAGCTGCCGACCTCCATGACCCTGAGTTCCCTGAATTTCATTCGCGGACGGACCCTGCGGCTGGATGGGACCGTGGATCCCACCGCCCGTGAGGAGGTCACACGCTACAACTCGGATCTGGCAGCGGTGGAAGTCCGCGATCAGAAGCTGTTCGGAGCGGTCAAGCCTGCCCAGGTGACGGTCCGCGGAACCGTGGCGACCTGGAGTTTCGAGGCGGAACTCAATCGGCTGGATGCGAAGGGGGACAAATGACGGCCTGGTTCGATCGCCTCAACCTTCAACCGCAGGAACGCCGCATGGTGCTCGCCGCGCTGGTGGTGGCCGCCCTGTTGATCAACTACTGGTTCGTCTGGCCGTACTTCAAGGAATACGGCGAGATCGCCAAGTCCCTCGACGAAACCGCGCGCATCCGAAGCCGCTATGCGGCGGAGACCAGCAAGACCAATGGATACGCCCGGAGGCTGACGGATCTCCAGTCCCGAGGCGGGCAGGTCGCCGGCGAGGATGCGGCCAATCAGTTGCAGCAGACCGTCAACAAGGCTGCCGCCACCACCGGGATCCAGATCAACAGCATGATCCCTTCCACGGTCGCCGCCCGAAGTGCCACCGGGCAGACCAATCGGTTCTTCGATGATATCCAGGTGACGGTGTCCTTGGTGTCGGGCGAATCGGAACTGGTCAATTTCCTCTACGAACTGGGTTCCGGTGAATCGATGGTGCGCGTCCGCGATGTCTCCAACCTTCGACTCGATCCGTCCCAGACCAAGCTGCAAGCGACGCTGACCCTGGTGGCCAGCGTCCAGAAAAAGGCTGCACCCGTTCCTTCGAGGATGGCTTCCGCCTCAAAACCCGCCACCCCCGGGGGGCGCTCGGTCACTCCCAATCGTCCCCCGAAGTAAAGGAATCTCGTGAAAGCGATCAAACTCGCCACCTGGATGGCAGCGGTTCTGGCCGCCGCTGACGGCGCCTCGGCACAAACGACCGTGATCCCACCGCCGCCCGCCACGGGTGCGGCGGCGGCCGCCCTGGCCGGTTCTGCGGCTCCGTCCAATTCCGCGGTTCCCGCTGTGCCGGTCCCAGCGGCGACGACCAACCGGGTTGCCATCCCTTCACAGTTCCGGCGTGCCACCAACTCCCCAGCAGCGACCCCCTCCTCGGCAGTCGCTCGTCCGACGGTCAGGCCGGCACCGGGTGCGCCCACTTTCCGTCCCGGAGCCGGCGTTCCCGGAGCGAACGCCGCCGCCCGTCCCGGTGCGTCCAACCCGGGGGGCGGGCCGATCAGCAACGCCGACCAGGATGCCAACGACGCCGCCGTCGAGGCGGCCCGGGAAGCCCGTGACAAGGGCGACCTGGCTGCCTTGGTCGAGACGGTCAAGTTCAAGAACATGGCGCTCGAGCAGGTGCTGGACGCCTTCTACTCGCCCTTGACCGGACGAACGGTCCTTCGGGGACAAGGTCTCAACCTGACCACCCAGATCACCTATTTCCCCATCAAACCGCTGTCGGTGGAGGAAACCATCCAGGCCCTCGACACGGTTCTGGCGCTCAACCTGGTCACGACGGTGCCGACCGGCGACAACTTCGTCCTGGTGGTGCCTTCCCAGCAGGCATTGCAGATGGGTGCGAAGTTCAGCGGGAGCGCGGCAACCAACTATGCCGAGGCGAGCCAGTTCGTCACCCACATGGTCCAGGTCAAGCACATCGATGCGAAGGAGGCCTCGGAACTGGTCAAGGTCTTCGCTTCCGCTCAGGGAGCCAACGGCATCGTGGCCCTGGAGAGCACCAAGACGCTCATCCTCCGCGACTTCGCCATCAACGTGAAGCGGATGCTCGAGGTGATCGAGAAGGTGGACGTCGAGGTCGAAGATGAGTTCATCCTCGAGGTCATTCCCATCCGCTACGGCAAGGTCGAGGATATCAATCAGACCTTGCAAAGTGTGATCACCGGCTCCGGGGGCGGTGGATCGTCGACCGGTGCCAACGGAGGCCTGAATCAGGGCGGTTTCAACCAAGGCGGTTTCAACCAGGGCGGGATGGGAGGCAGAAATCGCGGCAGCAGCGGCAATCGGTCCGGTTTCAATCAGGGCGGCTTCGGAGGCTCCGGATTCAACAATCGCAGCGGAGGCGGTTTCTTCCAGAACCAGGTGGCCGCACCGGTCCGTGTGGGCTCGTCGGCCTCCGGTGGACAGACTTTTCAGGGACGCCTCAACAATGCCGGCCGCGGCGGGGCAGGAGGGGGTGGACTCGGGACTCTGGGTGAGCTGATGCAGAATGCCAACATCACCGCCGACCAACGCTCCAACTCCCTGATCGTTTACGCCCGCAAGAAAGACATCGCCAAGATCAAGGAAGTGGTCAGCAAGGTGGATACGTTGCTCGCCCAGGTGCTGATCGAGGCCATCATCATGGAGGTGTCGATCAATGACACCCTGAACTACGGCGTCACCGCCGGCCAGAGGCCGAAGCAATTCGGATCCGATCCCACCGTCGTGGGGGGCGGAGTGATGAACAATGGCGGTAACAACATCGGAACCGGTCAGGCGTTCCTCGGAGGTCTTGCCTCGTCGGCTTCGAATTTCCCCGCCTCGGCTGGACTCTCCTATTTCATGCAGTTGGGCAAGAACTGGGACATCGCGGCCAATGCCTTGGCAACCGATTCGCGGATCAACGTGGTGCAGCGGCCCCGAGTCCTGACCTCGCATGCGACCCCGGGAAGTTTCCAGGTGGGCTCGGAGGTTCCATTCATTACGGGTACCTTCAGCGGTGCCGGTTTCGGCAACTCCACCCAGATCCAACGGCAGTTCGTCGGCGTGGCTCTCGATGTCATCCCCTTCATCACTCCCGACCTCCTCGTGGTCATGGAGATCAACCAGACCATCGACCAGCTCGGGCCTTCCGTGAAGGTGGACAATAACGAAATCCCTTCGACCCAGACCCGCTCGGCCTCCTCGACGGTTACGGTTCGGAACAAGGAAGCCATCCTCCTGGGCGGGTACATCACCTCCAATACCTCCCGATCCAAGTCCGGCGTTCCGTTGCTCTCCAGTATCCCCATCCTCGGCAATCTCTTCTCGTCCCGTTCCCGAAACGGATCCCGGACCGAGTTGATGGTGATGATGCGTCCGACGGTGCTTCCGACTCCGACCGAGGCGGCCGCCATGGCGGACGAGGAACGCGCCCGGCTGCCAGGGGTCCGCGTCGCCGAGCAGGAGTTTGAGGAGAATGAGCGCGCGGAAAACCGCAAGGCGGACAAGCGCAACGAGAACGCCCGGAAGAAGTCGAAGAACAAGTGATCGTCCAAAGTTCCTTTTGAACGCCGAACCCGTCTGCTGTCTACTTCCCCAAGCCAGTTTGCATATCGTAGAACGCTCGCCGTCAGTGGACGGGACGGGGGGACCGGGACGTTTGTCCCGGGCCCGTTTTCTGCGTGGAATAGCCATAATTTCGATCCGACATGATAACCGTTGAGAATCTCGTGAAGGAGTTTGGCACCAAGCGTGCCGTGAATGGGGTCTCATTTGAGGTCAAGCCCGGAGAGGTGCTTGGATTCCTCGGGCCGAATGGTGCGGGCAAGTCCACCACCATGCGCATTCTCACCGGGTTCATGCCCCCGACCTCCGGCCGCGTCACCGTGGGCGGCCATGACATCGCGGAGAACCCGCTCGCCGCCAAGCGCCTGATGGGGTACCTGCCCGAAAGTGCTCCCAGCTATTCGGACATGACCGTTCATGGCTTCCTCAGTTGGGCGGCCGAGATGCGTGGGCTCTCCGGGGCGGCGCGCAGCGATGCGATTCGCCGCGTCACCGGCCTCTGCTTCCTCGAAAACGTGTTGCATCAGTCGGTGGACACGTTGTCCAAGGGATACCGCCATCGCACCTGCCTGGCGCAGGCCTTGATCCACGATCCTGAAATCCTGATCCTGGACGAACCGACCG